>JAFVAR010000026.1 GCA_017480425.1 bacterium
ATTTGGAAGAAGAATACATATACAGAAATCCTCTTTCAATTTTCAAAGATATAAAAACGGAGCCTCTTTATGAGCTGAAAGGGGAACAGATTACTGCTTACGAAGGAATAAAGTCCAAATTAAAATCACAAAAGCCGATTCTGCTTCATGGTGTGACAGCTTCCGGCAAAACCGAAGTATATTTTAAACTTATAAAAGATGTAATAGATTCCGGAAAAAATGTTTTATTTTTAGCTCCTGAAATTGCACTTGCTTCTCAGTTAACAAAGAGACTGGCAAGGAAATTCGGAATAAGAGATGTTGCAATATGGCACAGTTCAATTTCCTATGGCGAAAAATATGATGTTTGGCAAAGGTTGTATAAGAATGAAATTAAAATACTTGCCGGAGCACGCTCTGCAATTTTTGCACCTTTGCAGAATATAGGTTTAATTATTATAGACGAAGAACATGAAGGGGCATATAAGCAAACAAACCCTGCGCCAAGGTATGATGCAAGAGTTGTTGCAAAGCGTTTGGCTCAGTTTTATCAAGCGCCGTTATTGCTCGGTTCTGCGACTCCTGATGTCTCAACTTATTATTATGCTGTAAATAACAATAACTTATTTGAGATGAAAAAGAGATTTAATAATTCCCCGCTGGCGCAGCCTCAAGTTATTAATATGCAGGAATACGGAAAAGCTGCTTATAGGGGAATTATATCAAAACCTCTGCAAACAGAGATAACTGAGACCCTTGAACGTGGGCAGCAGGTAATATTGCTAATGAATCGCAGAGGATATTCAACATATACTCAATGTAAAGCTTGCGGAACTGTTATTGAGTGCCCTGACTGTTCAATTCCTATGATATGGCATACAAGCATTAAAAAGTTAAAATGTCATTATTGCAACAAAGAAATGAGTTTTCCTGAATTCTGTCCGCAATGTGGTAGCGATGCGCTTTCTACATCCGGTGTCGGAACTCAAAAAATAGAACTTTTAATAAAAGAGCTTTATCCGGATTACAGAGTGGAGCGGATTGATAGCGATATTTTGACAAAAAAGAATGCTCATATAGAGCTTTTGAATAAATTCCAAAAAAAAGAAATAGATATATTAGTTGGAACGCAAATGATAGCAAAAGGATTGGATAATCCTAATGTAACATTGGTAGGTGTTTTAAGTGCAGATTCCGGATTTAATATTCCTGACTATAGAGCTTCAGAAAGAGGTTTTCAACTTCTTACGCAAGTTGCTGGACGGGCAGGGAGAGGTGAATATAAAGGAAAAGTTCTTTTCCAAACTTACAATCCCGATTATTATGCATTTCAGACTGCAAAAATGCAGGATTATGAAAAGTTTTTTGAGACAGAAATTAAATCAAGAGAAGAATTTGATTATCCGCCGTTTAGCCAAATTATAAGAATTATACTGTCGTCAGAAAATAATTTTAGGGCGGAAAAATCTGCAATGGAAATTGCAATGCGGATGAACGCAATGACAGAAAAATTCGGTTTTAGTGAATATTTGGAAACTCTTGGGCCGACTCCTTGTGTGATAGAAAAATTAAACGGTTTCTACAGATTTCAAATATTAATAAAGAATAAATTATCTCAAAAAGGACACGATTTTGTATCAAAGTTCCTTAATAATATTTCAGTTCCAAAAGATATAAGAATGGCGGTTGATGTTGATCCGTTGGATATTTTGTAATTATTTAATTATTCCGCCAAATGCCATAACGTCTTCGTAAGCGGCACCTGCTTCCAGCATTTCTTCTGCCGTAAATCCAAAAAGGGTAATTGTATCAATTACTTTGTCTTTATGCTCAATATTTTTTATAACAGATTCCAATGCAGATTCTCTTGTCATATAAGAGAATTTATCATGTAATTCTTGATTTAAACTTCGGCGTTTTGATTTTCCCATATTTATCCTTTTAGTGCCATTAGTGCTGCGCCAATCATTCCGGAATAGTTTCCTGCTGTAGCAAGTCTTATTGAAGTAGGAGTTGTTACAATATCTGAATTAACTTCTTGTTCGACGTGTTTTATATCTACAAATTGAGCCATAGAGCCGGAAAGAACTATACAATCCGGATCGAATAGGTTCGTAAGTCCTTTAATGCCGACAATTATATCATTCTGCCAACGCTCTAAAATGTCAACCATTTTTTTATTGCCTTTTTTTGCGCCGTCAATGACGTCATATGTTGTTACGTTTTTATCATGTAATGCTTCTTCTGCATCCAGTTTTAATGCGGTACCGGATGCGTATATTTCAAAACAGTCCCAACTTCCGCAAGTGCATTTTCTGCGTTTATCCGGATACATTTTAAAATGCATTTCTCCTGCGGCTCCGGATTTACCTTTCAGCATACGGTCGTTGATTATGATGCCTCCTCCTACGCCGGTCCCGAGAGTTAGCATAACAGAGACATTTGTTCCTCTTGAGGCTCCGATTTTATATTCAGCCCAGGCTGCGGCATTAGCATCATTTTCAAGAAAAACTCTTTTTGTACTAAGTCCTTGAAAATCAATTGAACTGTATCCTTTAGGCAAATTTCCCGTTGAACCTATAACAGATGTGTTATCATTATTGACTGCACCTGCTGTTGCGATAGCTATAGCATCAACTTTGTTTTCGTATTTAGAAATTTGTTCTTTTAATATTTGTTTGATTTTATCAAGCGTTTTTGGGGTTGAGAATTTGTCAATTTCGCCGATTACGTTTCCTGTTTCGTCAATAATTGTACTGTATATTTTTGTTCCGCCTATATCAAATGCTAAAGCTTTTTTCATTTTAGTCCCTCTTCAATAAATCTTTTTGTAATCAATTGCGGTCTTGTGATTGCAGAACCTATAACGACACAGTGAGCTCCGAGTTCAAATGCTTTTTTTACATCAGCCGGATTCCAAATTCTGCCTTCCAAAACTACGGGTTTTGGTGTTGCATTAACAAGTTCTTGCAAAAGCTTATAATCAGGTTCATTTCCGGCAATTCCTGATTCAAGAGTGTAGCCTGCAAGTGTTGTGGAAATTATATCTGCGCCAAGTTTTGCACAATTTATTCCTTCTTCAAGTGTTGAAATATCCGCCATTGCAAGTTTGTTAGAGTTATGAATTAATTCAATAATTTGAGTAAGCGTGCAGTTGTTTGGTCTTGGTCTTGATGTACCATCAAAAGCTATTATGTCAGCTCCTGAGTTTATAAGTTCAGAGACTTCTTTTATTGTAGGAGTGATGTAAACGATTTCTCTCCAGTTATCAGGAAGCTTATCCGGTTTTGTAAGTCCTATAACCGGAACGTTAAAATGTTTTTTTGCATTTTTTACATCTCGATGTCCTGCGACTCTTAATGCTCCTGCGCCACCGTTAATAACAGATTGCATCATTGCAAGCATGCATTCTTCCTTATATAAAGGTTCATCTGGCATGGCTTGAGATGATACAATTATTTTATCCTTTAAATAATCTATAATATTCATATTCAGATTTTAGCATAAAAGATTGATAAAAGAGTAATATAATACTATAATATTCATATAATAAGAAGAGTGGGAGTATAAAAATGGAAGATAAAAAAAAGGCAATTATGCCACTATTGGCTATTGTATCGGTCATTGCAGCAATTTTTGTATGTACAAATTGTGTTAAAAACAGCGAATCTCAATATGCTGAACAAAATATACAACAAGAGAATGTTCAAAGTAGTGTAAAAATTAAGTCTGAAAAGATATCTGAAAAAATTTCTAAAAAGAAAATAAAAAATGCATCAGCCGTACAAACTGTTAAAACGGCAGCTATAACAAAAGAAGATTATAAAACAAAAAAAGCAGATTTATATGCAACAATGCCGAGTTCTGCACTTCCGCTTTCTGCAGTAAATATAATTTCAGATTTGCCTGAAAATATTCAAAAATCCGTTGCTGAAACAGTGGATTCCTCAAATGGTGTATTTATGCTTAAGAGGGATAATGACAGACTTCTTATGGTTGTGGATAATCAGACAAATATCAGGCATAATATAGAGTTTGTTGAAATTTCATTAAAGAATGGTCATAAAACAAGAACTACTCTTGGGTACAATGACAGAATGAATGATTTTTCAAATGAAATTTGGGAGTATGATAAAAAAACAAAACAACCTACAAAGCATACAATGTTTGATGAAGATGGTGATATTGCATTTGTGGAACATTGGAATTACGATGAATCAAATCCTATAAAATATGAAATGAAGGATGAAGATGGCAAAGTTATAACAATGAAAAAAGAAATCTTGGATGATGACACAAATCTTAGAGTAGAACATTTGGTTTATGATGATGACGGAAACACGAAGGTTAGTGTTACAACAACATATGACGGGGCAGATGTAAAAAGATTTACGTACTATAATGCAGAAAAGCCTTCTGACGGTGCATCCATAATCGGTGAATATTCAGACGGACTAAAGACAAAAGAAACGGTATATTCAACGGATTTAAAATTAAAAAATACTTATACAGCGGACTATAATAACGGAATAAGAGAAGATATTAAGATATACAATGATAAAAATCAAGAAATCGGTCAAATAGTAGGGAAATAGATTTTAAAATAACCATGAATCATCTTCAATTTTTTTAGGTCGTGTAAATTTGTCCATAATCATTCGGGATGCACCGACGGCAAGACCTCCCAGAACGGCTTTCCCTGCGTAAGTAAGCCATGCTTTTTTAAGAACTTTTTTCATGTTTTTTATTAAGTGATCGTCAACTCCGGCTTTCTTGGCGAGTTGGATTCCTTTTCGGCTTGCAATAGCTTCTTCTATTGCAGTAGGAAGCATTGCAATAAACGCTATTTTTCCGCAATTATCTTCTATATAGTCTGTCGGACTTTTTTGGGCTTCTTTGGGTTTTGTTCTTGAAAAGATTGCAAAATATTCCATTAAGCCGGCAATCGCATATCCGGGCCATCTCATTTTTTGTAGAAATTTTCCGGATTTGCTCATCAAGTGGTTGATTGCATGGCCAAGTTCATGAAATCCTGCAACTGCCATTTTTTCAGTGTTGATGACGACCTTTTTGGTTGTTCCGTTGTAAAAAGCATTTTTACCGGCGGCTTCTATCGGGTAGATATGCGAAAAATGTTGAGCGGGTATAATTTCTACACCTTTATCTTTTAAACCTGATATTTCCAAAGATTTTAACAGTGCATCTTTGTATTGTGTGTTATTAACTTGTTCTTTTAATGCGGCCTTTTCAAACGATTTCCCGGCAAGAGCAAGCGGACTGAGAATTGCACCTGATGCTAAAGATGCTAATATGAATCCTTCCATCTGGGTTAGCTCGGAACGTTTTTGATATACATTTCCATTATAATAAGATATTGTCATACAACTTCACCTATATTATATAAAACAACTTTACATAAAATTTTGCTTTCAATTTGTGATTTCTTAAACTTTTGTTACATTTGTACATAGTATTTATATCTGCCCCCTCGACAATTAATATTGTTTTGTTTATTATAGGATTAATACTAGCCCAATAATAGTTAAAGGAGAAAAAGAACAATGCAAGTAATATTGAAGAAAGAAGTTCAAAACATTGGTGAAGCCGGTGATTTAGTAAATGTAAAAGATGGTTATGCAAGAAACTATCTTATCCCGAAAAATTATGCAGAATTAGCAACTGAAGGTGCTTTAAAAAACAGAGAACAAAACCTTGCAAGAATTAAAGCAAAACAAGAAAAATTACATCAAGAAGCTTTAGCAAAAGCTGAACAAATCGAAAAATTCGGTCAAATTGAGCTTTCTGCAAAAGCAGGTGAAAGCGGAAAATTATTCGGTACTATTACAACTAAGAAATTATGTGAAGAATTAAAAGAAAAATCCGGTATCGAAGTTGACAGAAAAACAGTTTCATTGAATGCTCCGATTAACAAAATCGGCGAGTATACAATGCTTATCAAATTAACTTCAAAAGTTAAATCTGAATTAAAAGTTATTGTAACTGCTTCTGAGGTAGTTAAAGAATCTATTGAAGAAGAAGCGGAAGAAGCTAAAACAGAAGAATAGGTTGATAATATTAATAAAATTATAGGGCGTACCGCTCAAGGTACGCCTTTTAAATAAGAGAGATTAAAAAAAGAATGCAATTATCTTTAAAATGTATGCCAAACGGCAATTTACCATATACGGATGACAGTCTTCCCACAAAAATGATGACTAAATTGTTTGAAGACGTTCCTTATTTGGGGATTTTTCCCAGGGCAGATGAAAATGATGATTTGATAAGAATGTCATTTGAAAATATACCCGGAATTAAAATCGGTACAAAACGCATTGTTTTAAAACATGATACTGATGCATTTCAAATAAAATTTGATGTAATGGATAAAGCGTATAATAACCCTAGTTTTGAGAATTTAGAACCTTATAAAACAACTTCTTTCTTTTTTAACAAATATTTGCGAATAATTAATAAAATTAAACCAAAAGAGACTGTAATAAGATTGCTCGGGCCGTTTACAATGGCGCAGATGATATCTACAAAAGACGATATACAATTGCTGGCAGATAAGTATTTTCGTAAATTTTTAATACAAGCAGTCTGTGTAAAAGCAATGTGGTTAATAAGCAAGGTTAAGGAACTCTCACCTGAAACGATTCCTATTATTATGTTTGAAGAGCCAAAATTGTACCAGTACGGAGAAGTTAAACGTGAAAATGAAGATGTGACAAAGGAAACAGTAGTATTGTTATACACAAAAGTTTTTGAAAAGCTTCACAGTTATGGTGCTGCGGTTGGTGTACAGTGTATGGAAAAATGTGATTGGCAGGTCGTAACTGAAGCCGGAGCTGATATTATTTCATTTGATGCATACAACAACCCAAATAATTTGACAGTTATGGCTGACAAAATAAACAATTTTCTTGCGCACGGCGGATATATAAATTGGGCAATAGTTCCGGTTATGTCGGAATCTATGATAAAAACAACCTCTATAGATGCAATATATAACAGATTTATAAGTACTGTAGAAAATGTTATAGATAGCGGAGTATCTGAACGTTTGGCATATAATAGGGCAATGGTTTCGGTTCAGGGTGATTTGGATTCACTTCCGTTGATTTTTGCTGAAAAGGCTCTTATTTTGTCTACACAGTTGGCAAGAAAGATACCTAAGAAGCAGTAGGCTGCTCAGGAATTGTGTTTGAATCAATAGTGATTGTATGTCTTATAAATGCGTGTGCCATTAGCAGAAGATAAGGATTCATCTCGTTTGTAGCGGAAAGGTTTACTTTTGCTTCCTGCTTTTCGTTTATTTCTTCAGTTTTAGGAGCAACGGCTTCGATGTCAATTTTTGTATTCATGGAATGAGCACTACTTTCGTCCATTAAGCTTTTTTGCAAAGTACCTTTAGGAAAACTTTCGGAGCATATTATATATACATCAACTGAATTTGTAGTAGTTAGTGTAAATACGCCCTTTACGTTTCCGTAGTTTCTGGTTTTAATAAGTACAGTTAATCGGGAATCATTAGATTCATTTTCCCCCGGAGTGCTTTCAACTTCCAAATCAAATCCGACTCCGTCATTGAGTGGCAGCCACGGAAGATAAAGCAACATCATACTTTTTAGCGTTTGTGCAGGATTCCCGGATTCTGCCATTGATATGCAGGAGTTTATTATGCTTAAAGTATCTCTTATTTGGTCGCTTGTCATACCGTTTTTTGATGCGGATGCCATTGCAATAATAAGTCCTGCCACTGCTTCTTTACTGTTTTTTAGTATCATTTCTGATATTGCCGGCATGTGAATCATTCCGCTGAAGAATAGAGACATTGCATCTTTTGGAATACTCTGACCTCCTGCTTGAATATTTTGCGTAATATTAAGCGACATTTCAGCTGAATCATCAAAAATTTGTGCAAGTGCTTTTTGATTTTTTATTACATCTTCGTTTAAATTATTAATAAGCAATGAATTAGTAAGCGGCTTATTCTGATTTTGTGCTGCTTTCAGAAGTTCTCCCAAAGTTTGAGGCAAACCAAGAATATTTTTAATATATACAGAGCGATCCATTGCCGCAAGCTGGTTCATTTCTAATTGGTTCATTAGCGCAAGAGTTGTTTGCGGATTCAAAATCCTGTTTGGCTTTGCCTGCGAAAAAGCAGAATTAAAATTCCCCTCTCCCGTACTCACGCCATTTTGCATTTTTAATTTTTTTAAATATATTTCGGGGTTTTTGATTCCTGATAAAATTTTTCCTATGTTAAAGCCGTCCATAGTATTTATTATAACAACTTTATTTGCTAAATCAACTTAGTATGGCAAGACAAAATTGTAATATTTTGTTACAAAAAGACAATTTTTCTTTTTAAAATGTTTTTATATATGTATGGATAGTGTGAACTTAAAAAATTGGAATATTTATAAAAACCAGAGCATAAAGATTAATGATGCTCCGGCAAGCTTTGTTTCAAATCCTGCAGAAGAAAAAAAACAACAACCTTCTTTTAGAGCAGCAGGATATAATTCTGTAGTTACAGTTCGCACATCCTTAACTACAAAAGATGAGAAAAAGAAGTATAATGAGCTTTTTGAAGAACTTGATTCAGGGTATAGAAAAAAACTTGAATATGCACTTAAATCAGGACAATTATTAAAAAATAATTCAAATGATAAAAGTACTGTTCTTGATAATTTACACAAAATAATGACAGAAGAGCGAGATCCTGGATTGGAAAAAGATACAATATTAAAAGAATGTCTTGATATTTTGGCAAATCCTTATGTTATTACTCAGACTTGCGAAGATATTCCTTCGGAATATCAAAAGCAGGTGATAGGGCTTATAACCGGATTGTCAACAGATCCAAATCTGATAAAACAGGTAAAACATGAGCTAAACAATATGCATACAGGAACTTGTCCTGCTGCAAGCATTGAGTTTGATTTAGCAACAAAAAAAACAGCAGAATTTTTCAGAATGGTGGAGGGCTTAACATCTCCTAAAAATGAAGTTACTAAAACAATAAAAATGGATAGCCTTTCTGAAAAATCTTCAGACGCAGTCTGGCTTTTGACGAAATTTAAAACTCCGCATAAAATGTTGAATTTTGATACTGCTGAAGTATTATTAAAACCTGACAAGAATGCAATAATCAGGGCAAGAATCCAAAATCATCACAGAGATAAAGGTGAACGTTCGATAATAGATGTCTTGATGCAGTCAACTCTTATGCAATTGGGCTCTCAGCAAACTTATGAATCTTTAACGGATACACGTTCTCCAAACGCTTGGACACAAGATAACGGCGGTCTTATAGATTTTGAAAAAACTTATGTAGAATCTGTTGTGGAAGATAAAAATACAACTTCGGTCACTTATCAAAAAGTCAGTGAAGACGGTAAACTTATAGGTTATGAAAAAGATTTTAAGACTATAAAAAAAGAACTTCTGGATACGTTGAAAACCGGTAACAACATCATAATCGGATACACATGGCCTGACCCTGATAATGACGGAGTCTTAGCAGGACACGAAATTACAATTGTTGGTTATAAGACAAAACCGAATGGCGAAGGTGTATTTATTTGTCAGGACTCTGACGATAATATTTCAAAACCGATTGAAATGCCTGAAAGTTATTTGCTTCCAAAAATTCACCATGCAGGGCTTCCTGATGAAATAGCATCAAGGGATTTTGATTATAAAGACAGCTGGGAATTTGGCGTTGAGGAATTCGAAACGGCACAAGGACAGAAAACAAACAAAAAAGTCGATAAATAAAAACCTCATTGCTATTTAATGAGGTTTTTTATCTTTTATATTTTATAAATTTATTTTATATATTTTAAGATTTTACATATTTTAAGAATATTTGCATTTTAGTTTGCATCATTTCTTCTACAATTAACCATTTTCCGTTAGGTTGTTTCTGAATAATCATGTATGTTTTTAGTTTATATGTTTCACCTTTTGGTTGCCTTAGCGAAGAAATTTTGTACTTAGTTTCCGTTATAGGAGTTACTGTAATATTAGAGTATGAATTTGTATAGTTTCTAAGTTTTGCACCGGCTTGTCCGATTTTCATTTGTCTTAAATAAGTTGCAGTATCTGTGTAAGCATTTGCAGTTGTACCGTCCGGTTTTACTACCTGTCTTATTATCTTTGCGCTTGGAGAATACATTGTTGCTACGCTGTCACTATATGAATTTGCAGCAGCAACGTAATTTTTAAAAAATAACAATGCTTCTGCTGCATTATCAGCAAATGCTGCAGTACTTACAAAAATTAATGTAATTATTGATAATAAAAATTTCTTCATAATATACCTTTCTTTTCCCGATAGTATAACGAAATAAACAACTTATTTGTTCATTTTTTAAACATCAGGCAAATCGCCTTTGACTTCGGCAATTTCGTCACAGTCTAAATTGAATACTTTGTGTAGAGCTTCAACAGCTTCTTTTGCCTTGTCTTCAGCGACAATACAACTAATTTTGATTTCGCTTGTTGATATCATCTTAATATTTATATCCAAGTCTGCAAGAGTTTTAAACATCATTGCTGCTATACCAGGGCGGTCAATCATTCCAGCACCTACAATTGAAATTTTTGCAATTTTATCATCAACATGAACGTTGCTGAAATCAAGCTGTGCTTTTACTTTTTCTAATATCCTTAAAGTTTGTTCTTTGTCGCTTTTATCAATAGTAAATGCAATGTCATTTGTGTTCAAGTCTTTGCGTGCGTACGATTGAATAATCATGTCAACGGAAATATTAGCAATTGCAAGTCCGTTAAACAGAATTGCAGCTGTTCCGGGGTTATCTTTAACGTCGCAAACCACGATTCTTAATTGAGATAAATCTGATGCAACACCTGTTACTGGTCTGTGTAATTCCATGTTATCAACTCCTAAAATTAATGTTCCCGGATTATCCAACTTAAAAGTGCTTCTGACTCTTATAGGAACGTTGTATTGTTTTGCCGTTTCTACAGCTCTCGGATGGAGTACATTTGCGCCGACTCTTGCAAGTTCAAGCATTTCTCCGTATGATATTTCTCCGAGCCTGGAGGCATTCGGTACAATTCTCGGGTCTGTAGTGTAAACCCCTTCAACATCAGTGTATATATCGCAGCGTTTTGCACTAAGCGCTCCGGCAAGAGCGACAGCAGAAGTGTCAGAACCGCCTCTGCCGAGAGTTGTAATTTCTAAATCTTCAGTAACGCCTTGAAATCCAGCTACAACAACGACTTCGCCTCTTTCAAGATGCCGTTTGATTTTATCTGTTTTAATATCAATAATTCTTGCTTTAGAGTGCACTTTTTCGGTCATAATACCTACTTGAATGGCATTCATGCTCACAGCAGGACAGCCTTGAGCTTGCAGTGCCATGGCAAGCAATGCAATAGAAACTCCTTCTCCGGTAGACAGAAGCATGTCCATTTCTCTTGATGAAGGTTTTTCTGTAATTTCGTGAGCCATTTTAACAAGGTAGTCTGTGGTGTGTCCCATAGCAGAGACAACAACAACTACGTCATGCCCGAAATTCTTTTCCCTAATTATTGCTTTTGCAACATTTTTAATCTTTTCTATATCGGCTACCGAAGTTCCGCCAAACTTCTGAACTATAATCTCTTTCATTCTATTATTACCTGTGTCAAAGAATATTATATATTTAAAAATCTTCTTTGACAACAGTGTAAGCGAATATAAATAAAATTAAATTTAAATGTAAACATTTGTAAAAGTTTTATTTTAAATCATGGAAAAACTAGCAAAAAGTATTTTTACGCTTTTTAGATTCTTTGTTAGGTATACTGAAAATAAGTATATAGGTACATATAAAATTTACGTGAAAAGGAGTAAAAACGTATGAACATTACAGTAAATGAACTTTTGTTAAAGAAAGTTAAATTTGGAGCAAATCCTGCTTCTACAACAGAAGCACCGGCTCCTGAGGTATCAAATCCTCAAACAGGCATGAATGCATTGACATTCGAAGGTATGAAAAATTTAATGAGCAATCCGACACTTGCTCAAGAAGTAGGAGTTCCGAGTGAAGAAGCAGCACAACCGACAGATGCTAAATCATACGTTGCTCCATTTTCTTCTAATATGGCATTCCAAGGTAAAGGTGCAAAAGTTGCAAGAAAAGCTCTTATGGGAACTTTAGCAGCAGCAATGTTAGCATCAGCAACAGGTGTTTTGACTTCTTGTCAACCCGATGTACGAGTTGAAGTAAAACAAGAAGTTAATTTTGATATGGCATTACTTGCAGAATTGATTAACGGTTTAAAAGCTGAAATCGCTGGTTTAAAAGCAGAACTTCAAGGTCTTCGTGGTGATTTAAAAGCTCAAACAGAAGAACTTATTAAAGCAAAACAAGAAATTTTAAATATGCTTCTTGATATGCAGTCTCAAAATAATACTAATATTAAAGAATTACAAACAATGTTGTTAGGAAAAATGGACTTGATGTTGACTATTTTGGAAGCACAAGGTCTAAAATCAGATAAGGCAAATCAACTTTTGGAAGAAATCTTATATAGCAACATGGATGCAAATCGACTGTTAGCTGCAATCAGAGCATTAGTTTCAGATATTAAGACAATGGTTAGCGAAATCAATACTAAAATGGATAAAATGGATGCAACTGCGCAAAAGATTTTGCAATATGTAAAAGGAACTTACGTAAATACAAATACTCTTGTAAATCAAGGTGAAGAATACAAAAAATACTTGGATGAAGCAGTTGTATACTTAGATATGTTGTTAAGAAAAGCTGATGCAATTCAACTTGATATGAATGCAAACAGTGAAAAATTAGCAGAACAACTTGGTATTCAACATTCTGAATTAATAGCATTATTGAAACGTTTAGGTAAATCAGAAGCAGAAATTATGCAAATGTCAACAGCACAAATTTTGGCAGCATTAAAACAATTGAAGAATGCTACTGAAGCAAACGGTGACAAGTTAACTGCAATTCTTGAAAAATTACAAAACGGTACAATTTCTCAAGATGAAGCAATTCAACAAATTATTGCATTGTTGACTTCAATAGATACAAACGTAAAAGAACTTTTAAATGAAGTTAAGGCAGCAAGAGCAATATTATGTGAATTACGTAATAACAGTCGTGCAAACTTACAACAAAACGCTTATATGATTTCTCAATTACAAACATTGATTAACGGTCAAAACGTAATTGCAAGCAAGATTGATAAGAATACTGCAACAATGCAAGAAGTTGCAAATCAATTAGGTATGTCATTAGATGAACTTAAAGCTATGTTGCAACAAATGGGCTGCACAATGGTTCAAATTCAAAAAATGACTGCAGCAGATATTATTAAAGCAATTAACAGAAATACTCAACAATTACAATGTGTAATGAATATGCTTCAATACATTGCTAAGCTTGTAGAACAAGGCTTCTTGTCAAATGATTGCGCTAACAAGATGATAATAGAGTTGTTGAAGAATATTGATGCTAATGTTGATTCAATTAAGTCTTCAATAGCTAACTACTATAGCGGAAATGCTGATATTCTTGCTAAATTAGACAAGATTATTGAAAACCAAAACCAAGCATTAGAAAATCAAGGTGCTCAAATTGAAATAGCAGGTCAACAAACTGTTATATTGAATTCAATCTTGTCAATGCTTAAGAACGGTGTATCAAAAGATGATGTAGCTGTTATTATCGACTTGTTATCTAAAGGTAACTGTGATATGAACAAGCTTATCAACCTTGTAACAGCATTGAACCAAAACGTATCAGACGGCAGAGCAGAAAACAGAAAATTTGCTGAAGATGTATTAGCAATGTTGAAGAAATACGGTGACGGTTTGATGGGTCAAATGTCAACAGTAATTAACTTGATTAATTCATCAAATGCAGAAGGTGAAAAATTAAGAGATCTTGTTCAAAAATTCATCGAAGCATATAATGCAAATAACAAAGTTACACAAGCTCAACTTAAGGCAATCTTGGATGCTATTGCAAATATTCATATTGATGGAGGTCAACAATTTGACTCTGAAGGATTCAAGGCAATGTTAGAACAAATCATTGCATTGCTCAAGACAAACAACAACTTGTTGTCAGGCATAGATGCTAAGATTGCTTTGATTAATACATCTCAACAAGTAATTATTGACAAACTAGATAACTTGGCTAAGAATATTCCTAACTACAAGCAAGACTTGAACGAAATCAAAGCATTGCTTGAAGCATTAAAGAACAAACCGGGTTATGATGATTCAGCAATCGTAGCTAAGTTAGATGCATTGATGGAAATTCTGTTAACTCACGAATTCTGTCACTGCAACTGCAGCGGAAGCGGAAACGGCAACCACGAAGGTATCTTAGGTGATATGCTTCACTGCTTGAAAAACTAATATAAATCAACATTAATATAAATGCGAGATTTATGAAAAAGAGGCGGATTTTTAAATCCGTCTCTTTTTATTATTATCTCCTTCTCCTAAGAGGAGAGGGTCGGGGAGAGGTGTGAAAAGAAAAGAATAGAAACAGTCTCTCTCTCCTAGGAGGAGAGGGTTGGGGTGAGGTGTGAAAAGAAAAGAAAAAAAACAGTCTCCCTCTCCTAAGAGGAGAGGGTCGGGGAGAGGTGTGAAAAGAAAAGAATAGAAACAGTCTCCCTCTCCTAAGAGGAGAGGGTTGGGGTGAGGTGTGAAAAGAAAAGAAAAAAAACAGTCTCCCCCTCCTAAGAGGAGAGGGTCGGGGTGAGGTGTGAAAAGAAAAGAATAGAAACAGTCTCCCTCTCCAAAGAGGAGAGGGTCGGGGTGAGGTGTGAAAAGAAAAGAATAAAAACAGTCTCCCCCTCCTAAGAGGAGAGGGTCGGGGTGAGGTGTTTATTTACACACCCTTAAAAGCGTTTCATACACACCCTCAAGATTATTATCAATTTCATTATTCCAAAATCTAATCACCTTATACCCCTCAAGTTCAATACATTCAGTCCGTATTTTGTCTTTCTCAATATTATTAATTTTGTTATGCTGCCCGCCATCAATTTCTATTACTAATTTTTTTTCTTCACATAAAAAATCTGCTATATAATTACCAATAGGGACTTGTCTTTTAAATTTCAGGTTTAAAAATTGTCTATTTCTTAAGATTTTCCATAATTTTTGTTCTTGCGGAGTTGAATTTTTTCTTAATTCTCTTGCTAAGTGATATTTGTTGTCCATGCAGATATTTTACCATAAAGTATATCACCTCACCCTATCCCTCTCCTCAAAGGCGAGGGGACATAGAAAAAGAGGCGGATTTTTTAATCCGTCTCTTTTTTGAAACAACCATAGTCTGCTTTATTTCTTTTGTATGACTTTATATGATGACTTATCGTAGTCTTCTTTAGATACTTTTTCTGCCTTTCCACCGCTTTTTTGTATATAGTAATCTGTACGGCATTTGTTGTATCCTGTTGATATTGATATGTCATTGTTTGATTTACCACGTCTGTATTTACGTTTATCTCTTTCAGGATCTCTTCTTTTGCATTCTGTGCCGTCATCATCGTATAGAACTTCTGGAGCAACTGCTCTGTTTTCCGGATTTATTTTGACACTTTCCCCTGCGTAGCTAGAAGCAAATACTGTTTTCAATTTTTGTACATCTACCATTGGGAAATCTTTTGTAAGTTGTGTATTTACATAATTTTTGTTAATTTTGTAGAATGCTTTGCCTTTTTTGTCTACAACTTTTATGAATGCTTTGTCAACAATGTCTCTGAGTAATCCTAAATTATATCTTCCTTTAACAGCTTCATGGTCAGGATTTATTGCTTGAATAACTTGCATTATTCTAAATGCTCTATGGTCATCATTCATTGATTCAATACATTCGTACATATTTCCTAAATTAGTCCAACCGTATTTTGCAGCGTGAGCTATGTACCCTACTTCTGCAGGATCACATTGCGGATCTTCCCATTTTTCGCCATCATCTTTAGGTTTTTCTACTGGTTTTTCTTCCTCTTTTTTTGGAGTTGGAACAGGATCATCTCCCAATGATTTGTAGTAATTTGAGATACATTCTTCCGGATTGCATTTTGAACCAAAACCTGCCATTTTTCTGACTGTATTTTGAAACTCTTCGTGCCACTTATCGCCGTATGCAGTTACATAACAGTCAACCAGTGCATTTAGCATTTCACGTTTCCGTGGGTTCTTTGTATTGTATCTTAAGTATTCTTTGAAATCATCAGGATTTGTATACCTTTTATTGTCTTTATCATAGTCGGATACTGAGATACAAGATTGTTCATCTCTGTCACCGCCGAATATTGCAGCTGCTAATCCTTGTGCGATAGCTCCTACGGCAAGTGAAGATACTCCTGATATCAACGCGTTTCTTGCTCTCTCATCAATTACAATGTTTGCAAGTTGTTTAATATCGACAATTAACTCGCCATTTTCTCCAACTTTTTGTGTAATTTCTGCCCCTTCCTTTTTTAGGACATCAATACCGTCTTGTGATATTGATGAACATGCATCTAATTCCAAATGAACTTTTTGCTTAGCTTCGATATATGTTTTGCCTCCAAGTCTTGAACTTGCTGCTTCGATAGCTGCACCAAGAATTCCGTGTAGTCCTCCAAGCATTTGATTTCCGATATACTTAAGGCTTCTGTCTCTGCCTTCAATATCAAATCCGCAAAGTTTGATAATATCTTTAGTATCAGTTTTATCCATGCCTTTTACTGATTTTGTTAAGTAGTTTAAAGTATCATTGAAAAGAGTTTTTTCATCCATCTTCTTATCGTGGTCATTTCTGTCAAATCGATAGTTACCGCCTGCTCTGTCGCTTGCCTCTTTCCATAATTCTGTTAAATCATATGTTCCGTCCGGATTTTTATGTTCACCAAGGTATCTAGCTTCTAGTTTTATAAAAGTATCTTTTCCGACAGCTTTTATTAAAGCTTCTCTTGAAATTGATTTAAGTTCATCGCTCTTTGCTTTAGCTTTCTTTGATCTTGCAATTATTTCAGAACCTGTTTTATTTTCGGTTTTATCTGTTGCGTACTTAATATATTTGTCATTTGGATATTCGGCTTGAACAGATTTACGTAAATCTTTTCCGGAAACCTTTAATTCCGGAGTATTTCTTTCATCCAGTTCTTGACGTACAGTTTCAAAAGCATCAATTTTCAATGCTTCGTCAAGCTCTTTAAGCGCATCTTTGTCTTTTTCTGTCTTTTTAACTTGATCCATGTATGCTTGGTAGTTAAATTTTTCTCCTTTTTTGTCTGCAGCTTTTTTTGCTATAATGAATTGTTCAATGAGCTTTCTTCCGTCACGTTTAATGATATCAGTTTTTGTAACTTTTATGAGTTCATTTAAAACATTTTTGCAGAATTTTAATTCATCACCGCTTTTTTCTGCTTTTAATTCTTGTTCAACTGATTTTTTAATATTATTCAAATCTTTTTTTGATGTATTTTTATCAATATTTTTATTAATTAAGTCATGAACGTGTATTACACTATTTACAGCTGTTTTATAAGCTCCCTCTTTATTACTGTCTTCCAATGATGTTTGTATAAATGCAAATCCTTCATTGTCTTTTACAAGAGTTTTTAAATCTTCCAGAACTTTTTTATTAGCTTCTTTTGAAGAAACTCCTGTATATGTTGTGCGTGCTGCAGGTGAAGTTGTTCTTGCGGATGAGAAATTAGCACCCAATATTCTATTGAGTTCATCTATAGCATCCTCTTCCCATCCTTCGGTATGAGCTTTTAAGGCATTAAAAACACTCCATTCTTCGTCTGTGTTAATTTTCCCATCATTGCTTTTTGCTTTGTCAATTTCAAGTGCTGTAGCTTTAAGGTCCGCATTTGTAATTAATTTGATGTCTAAATCTCCCATGATATTACTCCTTTTCCTCGTATTTTTTCCTCGTTAAATATATAAAGTAATTTTGCATTCAAGAATTGCCCATGCAGAATACATGTGCTTAACATTTCGTTACAATAAATTAACGATTTTTTGCGAAATGGTTAATTATATTGAGCTTTGGTACTTAACAAAATTTTCTAAAGTTTCAATGGAGCGCTTTGATAAGAGTTCCGTTTTTAGTTTTTTATTTTTTCTGTCTTTTTTAGAGAGTTCTATTGGGGAAACTATTGCCCAGTTTGAATTTATTGGTTGCGGCGGAAGGTATCTGAGAGAGCCGTCTCGCTTACTTATATGTTCAAGATGTGCTTTATCGGTTATATAGTGTGCAATTGCACCCAGCATTGTTTCTTGAGGGAGTGTTAGTAATTCTTTCCCTTGAATTCTGCGTGCCATATTAATTCCTGCTAAAAGTCCGCCCGCAATAGATTCTGTATAACCTTCCGTTCCGGTCAGCTGACCTGCAAAGAACAATCCTTTTCTGCTCTTGCTTTCAAAAGTCGGGTTTAACAGCTCTGAACTGTTGATGAATGTGTTTCTGTGCATAACTCCGTATCTTATTATATTTGCATTCTCCAGTCCAGGAATTGAATGTACAAGTTCTTTTTGAGCACTCCATTTTAGGTTTGTTTGGAACCCTACGAGATTAAACAGTGTTTTAGCGGAATTATCCTGTCTGAGTTGGACCACTGCGTAGTTTTCATCTCCTGTCCTTTTATCTATAAGTCCGACAGGTTTCATTGGACCAAATCGCAGCGTATCGACTCCTCTCGATGCCAAAATCTCCACAGGCAGGCAAGATTCAAAGAATTTGGAATCCTTATCTACGCTGTGAAGTTCAATTCTCGGTGAATTTATCAGAATATCATAAAACTTTTCGTATTCTTCTTTGTTCATCGGACAATTTATGTATGAAGCTTCTCCTTTATCATATCTTGATGCCCAAAACGCTTTGTTAAAATCAATAGAATCAACTTCCACAATAGGGGCGATTGCATCAAAAAAACTCAAATGGTTTAACCCTGTATATTTTTGAATTGAGGCAGATAATTTGTCACTCGTAAGCGGTCCTGAGGCAATAATGACGTTACCTTCCGGAATTTCTGTTATTTCTTCTCTGATTAATTCTATATTCGGAAATTCCGCAATTCTTTTATTTACCCCTTTTGAAAAGTCTTCTCTTGCTATTGCTAAAGCATTACCTGCCGGAACAGAATTCTCTTTAGCAATTTTTATCAACTCTCCTCCCATTATTTCCATTTCCCGCTTTAATAAACCGCTCGCATTTGTAATATCAGCAGAGCCAAGGCTATTAGAGCATACAAACTCTGCGCAGTCTCCTGTAGTGTGTGCTCCTGTAGACTTATTGGGGCGCATTTCGTACAACTTGACATTAATCCCTCTTTTTGCAAGTTGCAGGGCTGCTTCTGACCCTGCCAATCCCGCTCCTATTACCTTAACTTCCATAAAGTCTAATATCTTCCTACTTGGTTTCTTCCGTGTTCTTTTGCATAATACAAGCCTTTATCCGCCCATTCTATCAAATCTTGCGGAGATTGTGCGTTATCAGGGAATGTTGCAACTCCGAGGCTTATTGTTACATCTGCAGTTTCAACGGGTGTCAGGTGGAACGGCTTTTCAGATACGGCAGAGCAGATTCTGTTTGCAAGCAGTAAAGCTTCTTCCGCTCCTGTATTCGGCAGAATAATACTCATTTCTTCTCCGCCATATCTGCATACATAATCGGTTGTTCTTGAATTCTTCTTTAGTGTTTGAGCGACTTGTCTCAAAACTGCATCTCCTGCCTGATGTCCATAGGTGTCATTAAATTTTTTAAAGAAGTCAATGTCACATATTATAAGTGAAAATGGCTGATTATATCTTTGCGCTATATCTATTTGCTTTCTTAATGTATCTTGAAAATATCTGTGGTTGTATAGTTCGGTTAAGCCGTCTATGGTTGCAAGCTTATATTGATATTCAAAATCTCTTGATTTCATAAGGTATTTTGCCAAAAAAGACAGTGTGAAAGCTGCAATTATTGCAATAACAGGTAATACAATAGGTATCCAGAGGTTATATATTTCCATCATATAATATGACAGGAATAGATATGCGATTCCAAATAGGGCAGTTGATAAAAATGCAAACAGTGTTGAAGTTGAAAGCATTACAATGCCGCCTACGAGAATAATAACTCCTGCAAGTATCAAAATATTGGTAATTTTGCCTGTTCTGTGTATAAAATTGTTATCCAGCATATTGTTAAAGAAGGTTGCGTGAACTTCAACACCCGGATAAACTTCGTCTTGTATAGGCACACTTTTTGTATCATGCAAGCTCATTGCGGTTGTTCCGACTATTACAATTTTGTCTTTAAAATCAAATTTACTGACAGATGAACCTTCCATTTCGTTTATAACACGATAGAACGGTACAATTGTGTGTGTTCCGCTTTTGCCGTACCAATTTAAGATTGCTTCTCCGTCTTTTGTTAGCGGTATTTTTGTATATGCAATTTGCATTGTGCCGTCAGATTTAATATTGTAGTTATTATCATTATTATTTTGTCTCAAATAGTCGCTGGCAGCTTTGAATGTTAAATACGGATAGTATTTATCTTTGTATATTAAAAACGGTGAAACATATCTTATTATTCCGTCACTGCTTCTTACAACGTTAGTAACTCCTATATTTACTTTTCCGTCCATCAGAGATTGAAGAATAGGTCTGCAATTCTGGAAACTGTATTTTGAGGAGTAATCTATGTTTGATTGGTTATCAACATTTAGAGCAAGTCTCCCCGGTAAATCAATCGGAACTCTGACATCATATTCCTGATTGTCAAAATTTATACTTGTATATATATTATTATATTTATTCATTGCTTCAGCCAGAGCACTGTCGGCATCTTTAGTGGCTCTGATAGATTTTATGAACATAAGGTCAAAAATTATAGCTTGAGGATTTTCTGACTCAATGTAATTTATTACATCTGCGTAAACATTTCTCGGGATTGGCCACTCTCCATATTTATCCCATAAAGATTCAAGACTCGCATCGTCTATAGCAAGTACAATTATATCTTTGTTAGGAAGCGGGCGTTTATGATTTACTTGTATAGCTTGCCTGTAGTCAAATGTTCTGCTTTCCGCTACGTCAAAAAACGCAGTATAAACGTTTTTTAGTGTATTGTTGTTTTTCAACAATATAAATCCTATAAGCAAAGTGGCTAAAACAAGTAATAAATAAGTACCGTAGGTGAACCACTTTGTTTTTGCTAAATTTTTCAAAGTCCCTCTCCTTCTATCTTCCCCTTATTATACAATTCCAGTATAGTTAACTTTTACCTTTTTTGCAAGGAAGTCACTTTTTAATTTGTCTTTCTCAATAAGACTGTTGCTGAGTTTTAGCAATTCAGTCGTGCGGAATAAATCAACGGGGTTTATTAAATATTTAAGTAAACATTCTTCATGTAAGTTCATATAATTTATGTCGGCAAAAACGTGATTTTCTTTAATAATTGGATAAATAATCAACCATATATATGATATTCCTGATAATTGCAAAAACAGAGGTTGAAATAATTTTCAACCTCTGTTTTTTATTGTACAAAATTTTATACGCTTACTTTCATTGTTTTATCAATGATTTCATTAAAGCTTTCAGCTTTCAAACTTGCTCCGCCTATTAAAGCACCGTCAATGTCAGACTTAGACATTTGTTCTTCAATAGTTGAAGGTTTAACTGAACCTCCGTAAAGGATTCTGATTGAATCAGAAGCAGAAGAACCTGCAATTTCCGATACAACGCTTCTAATCATCTTAATTACTCTGTTTGCTTCATCAGCATCACAAGATTTTCCTGTACCGATAGCCCAGATTGGTTCATAAGCTATAACTGATTTTGCAATGTCTTCAGAAGAAATTCCTGATAACGCTGCTCTGATTTGAGATGCGATATGAACATCAGTTGAGCCGGCTTCTCTTTGTTCAAGTGTTTCACCGCAGCAAATTATAGGAATTAAGCCGCCTGCTAATATAGCTTTTGCCTTTTTATTTATCATCTCATCTGTTTCAGAGAAATATTGTCTTCTTTCAGAGTGTCCGATGATAACATAAGAACATCCGGCATCTTTCAACATTTCAACAGAAAGTTCTCCGGTGTATGCGCCTGATGATTCCCAGTGGCAATTTTGTGCTGCAATAGCCAATTTGTCACCGCCGCATCCGCAATCGCAATGAATGGAATGTACTTGATTCAATGATGTGAACACAGGTGCTATAACAATTGATGGTAATTGAACTGCAGTATAGCCGGAAATGTATGAACTAATGCCGTCAAATAGAGCTTTTGCTTCACTTTGAAGTAAGTTCATTTTCCAGTTGCCTGCAATAATCGGTTTTCTTGACATAATTTTTCTCCCTTATTTACTTTTACACTTGAATTCTAGAATAAACAGAGAGTAAAATCAATAAAAATTTAGGCAGAAAGTGATGTTGTAAGTCCTTCCATAATATTATAGAAATCTTCTTTAGGAAGAGTTGACATTGTCTTTAGTGCATAAGAAAGGATACTGACTTTGTCATACCAGCGTCTTGAATTAGATATTTTATAAAGCCCGAGAACTCTGTCAATTCCGATGCTGACATCTTGTTCTTCATCTTCTTCATGCATTTCCTTTATCTGTTTAACAACGGTTGTTAAATCATGAGAAAGTGCTCTGCGTCTGTTTTCATCCATATCTTTAAGCAGAGTTAAAGCTTTTTGAGTATATTCATTTGAGTCGTACCAACGTCTGTTCATTAAACCCTCTCCCAATACACTCTATGATTATAGGTTAAGATGTCAGATTAGTAATCATACATATGGAGTAATATTTATGCAACGCCGTTATTTAATAAATCGTGAATGTGTATTACACCAACGGGTTTTTTATTTTCTATAACAAATAAATTTGTAATCTTTTTATCGTGCATTAGTTTTAATGCTTCTGCGGATATAGCATTCGGAGAAATTGTTTTCGGATTTTTTGTCATAAGCTCAGTTGCTTTTGATTCCAATATATTTTCAGACATACATCTTCTTAAGTCTCCGTCTGTAAGTATTCCTGTAAGTTCTCCTGCTGAATTTATAAATCCGACGCAGCCGAGACGTTTTGAGGTCATCTCCAAAAGGACTGCCTGCATATTTGAATTTTCATCCAATATAGGCATTTCTTGTCCTGTATGCATTAAATCGGAAACCCGTTTCAATATTGAGCCAAGTTTGCCTCCCGGATGTCTGTCATTAAAGTCTTCTTTCGAAAAGCCTTTTCTTTCTATTAATCCGACCGTTAAAATATCACCTAATACCAATGTTGCCGTTGTTGAATTTGTCGGAGCTAATCCAAGCGGGCAGGCTTCACCATAATTCGGAAGTTCAAGAACAACATCCCCTGCTTTTCCTAAAGAGCTTTCAGAATTTTTAGTGACTGAAATTATTGTTATACCGAATCTTTTGCAGTAATTTAAAATATCAATTAATTCACGGGATTCACCGCTATTGGATATTGCAACTACAACATCATCTTCGGTTATCATACCCAAGTCGCCGTGGCTGGCTTCTGCGGGGTGAACAAAAAATGAAGGAGTTCCTGTAGAAGCCAGCGAAGCGGCAATTTTTCTCCCGATATGTCCTGATTTCCCCATTCCTGTAATAATTATTCTGCCTTTTGCGTTTTGCATGAGGTCAAGTGCTTGAGTAAGATGTTCTGCGCTTATTGATTTTTTAAGTTCTTCAAGTGCTGTTATTTCCGAATCAATAGTTCTTATTGCGGATAATCTGTCTGACTCAATTTGTGATTGATGAGTTAATATCGGCATATTCATACTCCTTTGTAGACATTGTACTACGAATTTGTTTTATAGTGAATATAATTTATTTCTTTACTTATTAGAAAATTCTAAATAAAATATAGATATGAAAACACTTGCTGATTGCAGGGAACAAATTCATTCCTGCTCAAAATGCGGACTTTGCCAGTCGGTTTGTCCTATATATAAAATTACAGGCAATGATTGCACAGTTTCACGTGGGCAATTTTTAATGCTGCAAGGTTTGTTGAGAGGTGAGTATAAGATGTCAAAGACAATTAATAAGTATTTGGATATCTGTCTTAAGTGCGGAGCTTGTTCAAAGTTTTGTCCGAGCGGTATTGATGTTGTTGATATAATTGCGCTTGCTAAAGCAGAGTATTATAAAGCTCATTTTTTTGAAAAGATAATTTCATTCTTTCAAAAATATCTTGTTTTTGGTTTTGGTTTGAATTTAATGAAATTGTTCTCGCAAAACAGAAAAAGCCAAAAATTTGAAAAAAAAGTAATCTATTTTGGAGGATGCGGAGGAAAACTTGAGGGTAATGCTTCTGTTGTAAAACTGCTTAATTCCTGCGGGGTAGAAGTTGTTGCACCTGACTTTGATTGCTGCGGAATTCCTTTCTTTGTAAGAGGAGATATGGATAATTTTAATGAGGCTGCTAAAAAATTTTATGAAGTTATACAAAAATATAATATTAGTGAGGTTGTAACGTCTTGTGCAAGTTGTGAAAAAACACTCAAGTCATATAAAAAATGGTTTGATACAGATGAAGTTAAAGTAAGAAATGTTTATGAATATATAAGAGAAAATAATTTAAAACTTAAATTGAATAAAAAATTAAAAGTTACATTTCACAAACCTTGTAATATGAGTAATTTTGGAGATGTGGAGTGGATTTTAAGTAATACGGAAAATCTTGAGTATATAAAAATGAAAGATTTTGATAGCTGCTGTGGATTTAACGGTTTAACGAAGCCGAAGCAGTACAAAGTCACAGGTAATTTATTCAAGGCTAAGCAAAATAATATTATAGATACAGGGTGTAAATATGTGTTAACATCCTGTCTCGGATGCAAGACAGCGCTTAGTTCAACCTCATTTGGAAAATATAAAGTTAAAGATTTTGCTGAATTTTTAAATAAATATATAAAATAACATTGTCTAGACCAAATGGTCTATTTGAATGTACAAAATTATAATCTCCTGATTGATGGCATGGGCATGCCAATCATGTACACTAATATCAAGGGAGAGAGTATATTAATTATGAAAAGAGCGTTGTTATTTTTTGGAATGTTATTATCTATGCTTATGGTTTGTGCAGAGGATAATGTTTTACAAACGATTGAAATTGTGCCGGTAAAAGATACGTATAATATTGTACTTACTGCAGATAAAGCGGTTGATGTTAAGAAATCAGTACAAGGGGCAAATAAAGTAACGTTGGAACTTAAAAATATCAGGGCATCAAGAACATTAAATACGGTTTATAATAATGTTTCTAATGTAGACACTGTTATGGTTGAACCTCAAGGTAACGGTATCAGTATATTTTTCCAAGCAGAAAATGCTCAAGCTGCAAGCGTTTCATTTGATTCTATAGCACCGATTCTTCCTGCAAAATCAAATAATACTCAAAGTGTTAAACTGAGCAACCCGATTGAAAGTTACGCTCCGATATACAAAGATGAAATTTCTCAAGAAAAAACATCTGGTTTATTTGATAAATTAACAAACAAAACATCAAATGTTAAAAGCGGTATCAAAAGTTCTTTAGATGAAACAAATACTTCTGATACTTTAAATAAAGTATTCTCATACGGTTTAATAGGCTTATTGATATTTTCGGTAATCAGATTGTTCAAACGTAAAGATACGGATATGAAAATCGGTCTTAGCCAAAGTTTGACAGACAGAGAAATTGAACTGTATAAAGGTTCTCAACATTATGCAAATACATATGCAGGAGCTGAAAAACCATTTACAACTGTTAATTATGGTATCAATGCATATCAGAGAGAAAACAGAAATCCTTATGAAACAGAGCCAATGACAATCCATAACCCAAGATTAAGAAATATGGCTGCGCAAAGAAATATGAATATTGGCGGTCTAGAACCGCAAGTTCAACCTGTGCAGCTTCAACAAACAATGGTGCAAGCTCAGCCTAAGCCTGCGTTAAGAACAGTTTCGAAACCGCATACAACACCGGTTAATACAGCTCCGGTAAATCAATCAAATCCTAATGTCGATAATTTAAAATTTTTAGAATCAATGACTGCTATTTATGAAAAGAGCGGACGTCATGATTTGGCTCAAGGATTGAAAGCAAGTTTAACAAAAAATAACATAAAGGCATAAAAGAAGAAATTTTGAAGAGAATTGAGAGTGTAAATGTGCACTCTCTTTTTCTATAGTTTTGTTATAAATATTTACACTTATATTACATGTATGCTAATATTGAAGCATGAGAATATGCTTTATACCTATTGATAACAGGCCTGTCTGCTATAATTTGCCCAAAGATATTTGTGCGATTAATAGTGATATAGAACTTTTTATTCCCCCAAGAGATTTGTTGGGGGGGCTTACAAAACCTGCAAAAACAGATGCATTATATGATTGGATGAATACTCTGCCGGATGATATCGATAGTTTTGTAATTTCACTGGATACACTTGCGTATGGAGGTTTAATTCCTTCAAGGAGATGCAGTGATACTTTTGAAGAAGTTAAAGCAAGAATAGAAAAATTCAAACAATTTTTCTTAAATAAAAAAGTATATGCTTTTTCGAGTATAATGCGTATTTCTAACAATAATGTAAATGAAGAAGAAAAAGAATATTGGAGTGAATGGGGGCAAAAGATTTTTGAATTTTCGTACAATTCTTGCAAATTTAAAACTCCCCAACCGACAGATGTTCCAAAAGAAATTTTGGAAGATTATATGAATACAAGAAAGCGCAATTTTGGGATAAATGCGCTATATGTGGATTGGCAAAGCGAGGGTGTTTTTGAAACACTTATTTTTTCAAAGGACGATTGTGCAGAGTATGGTTTTAATGTGTCAGAGGCTGTAATGCTGCAAAATTGGGGAGCAATTACTAAGACAGGGGCAGACGAAATTCCTTTAACTTTGCTAGCAAGAGCTATTGAAGAAAATATAAAAATATATGTTCAATATATTGAACCCGAATACAAAGACAAAATTTCTAACTATGAAGATGTATCAATAGAAGAATCTGTTCTTGGGCAGCTTGCACTCGGAGGTTTTGAGGTTGTTAATTCAAAACAAGGAGCTGACATAGTTCTTGTGGTAAATAATTTTAAAGAAAAACAGGGCGAACTTGTTATGGGTTGGAAAACAGAACCATATAGATGGGGATTCCGTCATCCGCAAAAACCTTATGCAGTTGCTGATGTTAGATATGCAAACGGTGCGGATGAAGCGTTTGTAGAGACGTTATTTAAGTCATCCCTTCCTGAATACGGTTATGCAGGCTGGAATACAAGCGCAAATACTCTGGGCAGTTTGCTTGCAGGAGTAAAAATTAAATACAATGCAATAAAAAGCGGCAAATATAATGATATTGCATTTAAGAAACTTCAGCTGATTCGATATTTAGATGATTGGGCTTACCAATCAAATGTTCGGAGACAAATTGATGCGCCGTGTGATATTAAAGAACTGATGACTCCGTACGAAAATCGCATATTTAGTTTACTGGGATGTAAATATGATGTTTTTTATGCGTATCCTTGGGATAGAAAATTTGAAATAGAAGTTTTAATAAATTAAGCTAAAAAAGAGGGTGTAGCAATCAGCTACATCCTCTCTTAATATTTGAAATGCTTATTCGCATTAATCAATTGTGTCTTATACAAGGCTCAATGGTTTTGGTCCTGCATTTACGATCTCAGCAGGCATATTCGGGTACTTAGCAGAGAAGTTGTCATTGAACATCTTAGCTAATTCGTTTGCAGCCTTGTCATAAGCAGCCTTATCAGCCCACATTCCTCTGGCATCTAACATTTCATCAGGAACGTTAGGACAAGACGTAGGATAATCTACATTGAATACATCGTGATGTTTGAATTCAATTGAATCAAATGAGCCGTTTAACGCTGCTGTAACCATAGCACGAGTGTAAGAAAGTTTCATTCTCTTTGCGCCTGATGCAGCAGAACCGCCAGCCCATCCTGTATTTACCAAGTAAACCTTAGTACCGTATTGATCAAGTTTATCACCTAACATTTTAGCGTAAACAGATGCATCCATTGGCATGAACGGTTCGCCAAATAATGTTGAGAATGTAGGTTGAGGTTCTGTAACGCCTCTTTCTGTTCCTGCAAGTTTAGAAGTGAAACCTGTTACGAAGTGGTACATAGCCGCATTCTTGTCTAATCTTGAGATTGGAGGTAGAACCCCAAATGCATCAGCTGTTAAGAAGATAACAACCTTCGGAATTCCTCCCATAGATGGGATTGCTGCGTTGTTTATGTAGTTTACAGGGTAACCAACACGAGTATTTTCTGTAAGTGAACCGTCATTGAAGTCAAGTTCTCTTGTTTCCGGATTCATTATAACATTTTCTACCAAAGAACCGAATTTAATAGCGTTGTAGATATCCGGTTCGTTTTCAGCAGAAAGGTTAATGCATTTTGCATAGCAGCCGCCTTCAAAGTTAAATACACCATCAGGAGACCAACCGTGTTCGTCGTCACCGATTAACTTACGTGCAGGATCTGCTGATAAAGTTGTTTTTCCTGTTCCAGACAGACCGAAGAATACTGCTGTTTCGTGAGTTTCAGGATCCATATTTGCAGAACAGTGCATAGGAAGAACATTCTTCTTAGTCATTACATAGTTCATAGTTGCGAAAACTGATTTTTTGATTTCGCCTGAATATTGAGAACCGGCAATAATAATTGTGTGAGCTTCGTAGTCAATAGCGATACAAGCTTCTGAATTTGTTCCGTCAACTGCAGGATCACACTTGAATCCCGGAGCGCAAAGAATTGTGTAATCAGCTTCACCATAGCTTGCTAATTCTTCTGTAGTTGGTCTGATTAATAATTGGTGAATGAACATGTTTTGAGAAGCAAGTTCATTTATTACTCTGAATTTTTGGGTGTAAGTTTTGTCTGCACCTGCATAACCATCAAATATGAATACTTCTTTACCGTTTAAGTAGTTAGCAATTTTGTCTCGTATTGAGTTAAAAGCTTCTCTTGAAATCGGTCTGTTAACTTTACCCCAAGCAATATCATTGTGAATAGATTCAGTATCAACAATGAATTTATCTTTAGGTGAACGACCGGTGTATTTACCTGTTGTAACAACAAGTGCGCCTGTTTCGCAAAGAGTACCTTCGCCTCTTCTTAAAGCTGCCTCTGTTAATTGTGCAGGTGTCCAGTTTCTATGAACTGCACTTGGAGAAGTAATTCCCCATTTTTCAATTCCGTAAGTTTCCATTTATATAATCCTCCTTCTTAGGTTTAAACTATCTATATAAGCCTATTCTAGTATGAATAGGAACTAAAATCAATAGTTTAATTGTATGAGGTACACTTTCTATTTTTTTAACTTGTTTTTATGATTATATTTGTGTTTTAATATAATTATGAAAGTACAAAATATCTCAAATCAAAATTTTAAAGCAATTCCGCTTGCACAAGTAAAAATAAAAGGTATTAGTGAACCATATAAATTGTTTGGTGTTACTGTGCATGATAGCAGTTTTTTGCAAAAATTAGTGAGTTCGATTAATTTAAAAAATTTAATGCCAAATTTAACCAAAGAAGAGTATGAAGCTTGGGAACATTTTTTTAAAAGAGCTGCAGAAAGAGGTTCCAGTCAAGAAGGAAAAACTATTATAGAAAGTTATAATGACAAATTTTGTGGAATTCTAAATTATACAGAGCTTCCGAATGGATTTTATGTAAACCATGTAGTAACTGTACCGGATAAAGAATCTCACAGAGTACCATGTGCTGGTCAAATTCTGTTTAATGAGTTGTTCTACAGGCTTATTGGCAGTAAAAATGCAAAAAAAATTGAACTGCAAGCATATAAACAGAGTCCGTTTTCTCCGATTTCAAAATATTTAAAATTGGGATTCTATCCATCTGGCGGCAGTGGCTGTGTTGAGTTGATGCGCATTTTTATAAACAGTATAAAAGAAACTCTTGAAAAACAGAAAGAATTTATTTTAAGGATTTCGATTGCAGATAAAAGTGAAGAAACTCTTGATTATATTTTGTAATAATATTGTTTTTATTCGTGCTACAATCGTAATATGATTAAACCTGAATTATTGATGCCTGCGGGCAATGTTGAAAAATTGAAATATGCAATAAAATATGGTGCAGATGCTGTATATCTTGGAGTAGTCGATTTTAGTCTGCGTGCAATGAGAAAAGGCGAGCTGATTACAATGGATAATCTTAAGACGGCAATTGATACAGCTCATAATATGGGCGCTAAAACTTATTTAACACTAAATATTTTTGGTTTTAACAGAGATATTAAAGCACTAGAAGCTTGCATGGATAGAATTATTGACTCAAATCCTGATGCACTTATTATAAGTGATCCCGGAATAATGAGGTTAGCACAAAAATATATGCCGAAAACTCCACTGCATATTTCAACTCAGGCAAATATTTTGAACTATGAAGCAGTTAAATTTTGGCAGGATATGGGAGCGACAAGATGTATTCTTGCACGAGAACTCCCGATTAAAGATGTTGCGGAAATCAAGAAAAAAGTTCCTAATATGGAACTTGAATGTTTTATTCACGGAGCTCAATGTGTATCATTTTCTGGAAGATGCTTGCTTAGTGATTATATGACGGGCGGTGAACGTAAAGCAAATTCAGGAAACTGTTCTCAACCTTGCAGATGGAGTTATAAACTTCTTGAAGAAACCCGACCTAATGAGTATCAGGAAATTATTCAGGATGAAAAAGGAACGCATATTCTTTCTACAAAAGATTTGTGTCTGGTAAAACACTTAAAAGAAATGATAGAGGCAGGAATTGATTCATTCAAGGTAGAAGGAAGAACAAAAAGTCTGTATTATGTTTCAGCGGTAGCAAAAGCGTACCGTGAAGCAATTGATAATGTTTTAAAAAACCCTAATGCTGATATGCAGCCATATTTTGAAGAACTTTTGAAAGTCGGAAACAGAGGGTATACGACAGGGTTTTATTTAGGTGACGGCGAATACCCTTCTGACGGGTACAGTTATGATATTTCAAAAGGACTTGCGGGGGCGGACTTTTTGTGCGAAATTTGGGGCAAAGAAGGCGACTATTATAAAATAAAGACAAAAAATAAATTCTTTAAAAATGAAGATATTGAAGTTATTACACCTTCTGAAAAATTTGTGACACAAATAACTGAGATTAAGGATTTAAAAGGCGAAGAACAAGAACTTGCAAATACAAACCATGAACTTTTGGTAAAATTCACAGAAGAACCTAAAGCGTATGAATGGGCGCTGGTACGTACAGTCGGCATTAAAAGCGGAGTTAATGAAGTATCAAAATGTGCCAGTTCATAAAATTTTATAAAGTTAAAAATTTATATTTTAGAACAAGTTAATTAAAGGAGGATATGGTGAGAATTAGTAAAATTAGTAATTTAAATTCAGAACCTTTTAAAAGTTTAAAAATATATGCTCCTGAAAAGTGGGATAAAAATTTACTAAAAGAATTTCAAAGCAATCCTGAAGCAAAAAAAGCTATTGATTATTTTGAGCAAAAAGGCTTAAAAATTGAGGCGGCATATTTGGGAAGAATTCATAAATATTGCGGAATACATATTTTTTCAACAAAAAAAACAAATAACATTTCTCATTGGGATAAATTGTTGTTCAGAATTCCGGATTTAAAGAAATTTTCTGCTGACAAAGTTATAAAGGGATGAGATGTTTATAAAACCGGATTACAATTTAAAAAATGTATATGAAATTAATTTTGAAGAGTTAAAGTCTCAAGGTATAAAATGTATTATGTTTGATCTTGATTCTACAGTTATGGTTTCTAAATCAGCAGCGTTTTTGCCAAAAACACTTGAATGGTTCAGTACTTTCATAAACGATTTTGAAGTTGCAATAATTTCCAATAATTTTAGTAAAGAATATATTGAAAATGCCTCTAGAATTGCACCTTGCAGGGTTATTGGAGCAGCAAGAAAGCCTAATCCTGAAGTGATGAGAGCTTACCTTGATGAAATCGGAATCGAACCAAGTCAGGCTGTTATGGTAGGGGATAGACCTCTGACTGACATTCTTGCCGGCAAAAGACTCGGATGCAAAACAATTCTGGTCGGCTCAATAAATCCCAACGAAAACTTGCCGACCAGATTTGTAAGAGCTCTTGAAAGAAGTACGATAAGGAAGTAAAGCGCAGGGATATCAAATTATATACCTATTTGATATTACAATATTGTTTATCGCGAATTGTTAATTAATAATTAAAAATTCTTGATTTTTTCAAAATATCATTAAAATGATAGTAGGGGTAAATAGAAAATACCCTGAAAAAACGTCTGATTATATAGAACAGATGGTATACGGAGTTAAAAGTATGATTAATTTTGAAAAATTTACTAACTATTCTCAAGAAATAATTTTTGCGGCAAGTGCTAAAAAAGATTATTATAAAAACACGGAAATTCAGCCTGAACACATTGTTTTAGCGATGATAGAAGACAAAGGCATTTCTAAAGATTACTTAGAAGAATTAAAGCTGTTGAACCAAAACTTTATCAATGAGATTGTTGCAAGGATTAAGACCTTCCCTACTATATCAGGTGGTTCTGTTTCACAGCAGGTATTTTTGTCTCGTGATACAAATACGTTGCTGGAAGTTGCAGCTCAGGAAGCTGAAAACTTGAAAGATGACTTTATTGGGATTGAATGCATTCTTCTTGCAATGACAAAAGGTATAAATATATCAGAATTATTCAAGCAATATGGTGTAACAACCAACTCTGTATTGAATGCAATGAAAAAAATAAGAGGTAATAAAAAAGTGGATACAAAAAATGCAGAAGAAAATATGAAAGCTTTGGAAAAATATTCAACCGATCTTACAGAGCGTGCAAGAAAAGGTAAGCTTGACCCTGTAATAGGCAGAGATGAAGAAGTTAGAAGGATTATTCAAGTTTTGAACAGAAGAACAAAAAATAATCCGGTTCTGATTGGCGAACCCGGAGTAGGTAAAACTGCAATTGTAGAAGGGTTGGCTCAAAGGATTATAAGAGGAGATGTTCCGGAAAGTTTAAAGGATGTTAAGTTAATATCTCTGGATTTGGGAGCGCTTGTTGCAGGTGCAAAATTCAGAGGAGAGTTCGAAGAAAGATTAAAAGCAGTATTAAAAGAAGTTCAAGAGTCAAACGGTGAAATAGTTATGTTTATAGATGAACTTCATACTGTGGTAGGAGCAGGCGCGACAGAGGGTTCAATGGATGCGGGTAACTTATTAAAGCCAATGCTGGCAAGAGGAGAACTGAGAACAATCGGTGCAACAACTGTTAACGAATATCGTAAGTACATTGAAAAAGATCCTGCTCTTGAACGTCGTTTTCAACCTGTACTTGTAGATGAGCCGTCTGTAGAAGATACTATTTCAATTTTGAGAGGCTTAAAAGGTAAATATGAAGTTCATCACGGAGTAAGAATATTAGACAGTGCACTTATTGCGGCTGCTCAACTTTCTGACAGGTATATTACAGACAGATTTTTACCAGATAAAGCAATTGATCTTATTGATGAAGCAGCTTCCGCTTTGCGTATTGAAATTGATTCTATGCCGGAGGAAATTGATGTAATGCTTCGTCAAAAAATACAACTTGAAATAGAAAGAGAAGCTCTTAAAAAAGAAACTTCTCAGGAGAGTATTGCAAAAATTGATAAATTGACTTCCGAAATTGACGAACTTGCGGGCAAAATTGATAAGCTCAAAGCGCAATGGGAAATTGAGAAGAATACTATAACAGGTGAAGCAGGAATTAAAGATGAAATAGATAAGGTAAAAACTCAAATTGCGGAAGCTGAGAGGAACACAGATCTACAAACTGCTGCAGAACTTAAGTATGGCAAATTGATGGAGCTTGAAAAGAAACTTCAGTCAATTCAAGGCAAAGAGAAGAATGAAAATCGCCTGTTAAAAGAAGAAATTGATGGTGACGATATTGCGGCAATTGTTTCCAAGTGGACAGGAATTCCTGTTAATAAGCTTGTTGAATCAGAAATGCAAAAGCTTCTCAGAATGGAAGATGTTTTACACAAACGCCTGATAGGTCAGGAAGAAGCCGTTAATACGGTTTCTGATGCAATACGCCGAGCTCGTTCAGGATTAAAAGATCCAAAACGTCCTATAGGCACATTTATATTTCTTGGACCGACCGGTGTCGGTAAGACAGAGCTTGCAAAAACTTTGGCAGAATTCTTATTTAATGACGAAGACGCTATTGTTCGTATTGATATGTCCGAATATATGGAAAAACATAACGTTGCTCGTTTGGTCGGTGCTCCTCCGGGGTATGTAGGATATGAAGAAGGCGGGCAGCTAACAGAGGCAGTAAGACGTAAACCATACTCAGTTGTTCTTTTTGATGAAATTGAAAAGGCACATCCTGATGTATTTAATATAATGCTTCAAATTTTTGACGATGGTCGTTTAACTGACTCAAAAGGAAGAACTGTCGATTTTAAAAATACAGTTATTATTATGACGTCTAATATTGGCAGTGAGATAATTCTGGAAGATTCAATTAATAATCCGGGCGGAAATTTTGAAGAAACAAAAGAAAAAGTTAATGCTGTTATGAGAGAAAAATTCAAACCGGAATTCTTGAATAGAGTTGATGAAACTATATTCTTTAAAGGACTTAATATGCAGCAGTTATCATCAATAGTTGATATTCAGATTGAACACTTGAAAAAACTTTTAGCTGACCATAATATGACTTGTGAAATAACTGACGATGCAAAAGAACTTCTTGCTCGCAGAGGTTTTAACCCTATATACGGGGCAAGACCTCTAAAAAGGGTAATTCGTCAAATGGTAGAAAATCCTTTATCGAAACTAATATTGAGTCAAAAATTTATTGACGGAGATTGTATAAAAATTGATTCAAAAGATGACGAAATTGAGTTTAAAAAGTAATAAAAAGGGGCGAAACAAAAAGTTTCGCTCTTTTTACATAGATAAAGCATAAATAATAATTGCACTCATAATTAAAACCGTAATAATAAATGCAAAACCGACTTTTATCAGAGGATTAAATCCGGGATATCGATTTTCTGTGTCCAATTTTTTCATCACATTTCTGGAAAAATCTTGCCTCATACCGGATTTTGTTTTGCTAAATGAGTCATTCATTAATTTTCTTATGTTATAATTCTCTTCTAATTCTTTTCTGGCTTTTTTATTTTTGATTGTATATTTTTTTATTTTTATGTTTTCGTCATACGGCAATTCGTTATCAATATATGCAGATAAATTATTCTTAAAACTTTTATATTCACGAGACGGATATGCTGTTGTTGCATAATCATTTTCAGAATCTGAATAATCTTCTTCAAATTCTTTTTTCATGTCTGAAAACAGTGAACTTAAAATGTTGTATTTTGCTCTGCATGTCGGGCACTGCCTTAGATGATCTTCGACTTTTTTACTTAATTCTGACGTTAATTCACCTTCTATATAAAAAGATATAAGCACGTCCATTTGTACACATGTTATTTCCATAAATTCTCCTTTTATTTATCACATAAATTCTTTTAACTGGGTCTGTAGTTTTGCTCTTGCTCTCGAAATTCTTGACTTAACAGTTCCGACTGTCGTATTTGTGACTTTGGAAATATCTTCATAACTAAGTCCCTCATACTCTCTTAAAACAATAACTATGCGCAAATGCATCGGAAGCGACAGCATTGCGGCTTTTATAAGTTTATCCATCTCAGAAAACAAACACTTTTCTCCGGGTTCACATCCGATTTTATCCCTAATTTCAAGAATTTTATCTTCATCTAAGTCGACATTATTTTCTTTTAAGCGTTTTCTTGAGTAGTCATAATAAGTATTTGTAATTATGTGATTTAACCAAGATTTAAAACAGCAGGTATCTTTTAGATTATGTATATTTTTTGCAATTTTCAATAAAGCTTCTTGTGTTAAATCAGAGATGTCTTGCCTGTTATCAGTCAGGTATGAAAACATACAAAAGACATCACGTTGTATACGGCGAATTAATTCTTCAAGTGCTTTTATGTCGTTCTTTTGCGCATAATTGATAAGCGTATTAAGTTCAGATGTCTTTATGCTTTGCATAGAATACCTCTTTTACGGTTTCCATGATAAAAAATACTTTTCAGAATTTAATCGCCTGAAAGTTTATAAAATATGGGTAATAGAGTATATTAAAACGGGTTTTGTTTTATCCCAAAAGAAAACAGGTCGGTTATATCCTTCCTGTTAAGATTTTACACTAGCCGAAATATAAATAGCAATATAATTGTACATCAAAATTTTAAAAATTACAAATAATTATTCCAGTAAAATTAAGTGATTTAGGAAATATAAATCTCTCAAAATGCCTAAAGTTAAGATATATCAAGATAAAAAGAACATGCTAACAGATGTTAAGTTATGTAACAAATATATACAAAATATATATAATTTTGTCAATTTTCTTTACATTTATGTTTTTATATATATAAGAGGATAATTATGAGCTACAAATTTGATTCAATAGTCGGCAAAAATGAAGCAGATGCTCTTAAAGAGATGATCTTTAGAAGAGCTCGTGAGCGCTCTCAATCCATGAATGAAGACGTTCAGTCAGATGTTATGGATATGGCAAGAGAATCTTTTGTCAGCAAAAATAATCCGTTTTCACAAATTATCACAGATGCGGAAAAAGCAAATGCAGTATCTGCCGGAAAAACCGAAGTAACTCAGCAAGAAATCGGTTTTCCACAAAAAGAACTTAAGCCAAGAGCAGTTGAAGAAAGAAGAACTGTTGAGTATAAGATTACTTCGGATACTATTAATAATAATATGATTGAAGCAAGAAGCGGACTTCAAAGCAGGAAAAGTTTTATGGGAGCTTTGGACTTTTTGAATTCTCAAGCCGCAGTATCTCTTATGAGGACTCGTTCAGACAAATTTGAAGTTGTAATTTAATATTTTATACTCTTATATGATTTTTGATAAAGCAGGTAATGGAAATACCTGCTTTTTTAATTGATTTGATTAATAAACATAAAAAAAAGGGCTGTGAAAAATATTTCAAAAAGCCCGTAACTTGTAAGTAAGATGTAAGATTATATAAGAGAGTTTTATGATTATTAATGTTTTCAAACCGCATCATCCAGCGGGGTATACCTTGCAGACTTTGCAACAACACCGTAGCATATCATAGTAAGTCTGTTTTGTAACTGCAACATAGAACGATAAGAACTTGCTGTTGTATTCATAGCGCTCATCATATCATCAGCTGATACTCTCGATTGCAATGCATTATCTTCGTGGTTATCTACTTTTTCTTGTGCGTACTTTTCCACAAGAAGTTTGTCGATATAATCTCGTGCTCCTATCGCCATCAGGCAGTCTCCTTAATATTCTTTGTTTAAGATGTAGTACTTTTTTGTATCTTGTATATATATAAAGTATTTCATCTTGAAAAAATTGCCTTTTTTAAGTGCAATTGTTAAGAAATGTTAAGTCAAATCTTTAAAACTTATGCCCTACTTAGTATCCGGAGTTTTCTCCTATTGTATCAACTGCTTCAACTTTGATGTCAGTTATAAGTTCTGAATAAGAAATTACAACAATTGTCGGAATGTGACGTTCAAGTAATTGATAAAGCGGCAGTCTGATTCTTGGAGAACATAGGATAACCGGCTGTTGTCCTATTGTTTGGTGAGCTCTCATAAGTGTCATTGCGGTTGATTCAATCAAGTCCTGCACCTGCATCGGGTTAAGTAAAAACATAGTTCCCAATTCTGTTCTTTGACAACTGTCATCAAGTGTTTTTTCCCATTCCGGCGATAGTGTCAAGGCGTATAATACGTGGTCTCTATCAACGTTGCTTAAGCATATTTGACGTCCTAGAGCAGCACGTAATCTTTCTGAAAGAATATCGGGCTCTTTAGAAAATCTTGCGTAGTCGCAAAGTCTTTCAAATACAAATATAATATCTTTTATGGAGACTTTTTCACGAATAAGGTTAACAAATATTTTTCTTAAATCAGATGTTGAAATAATTGCAGGAACAAGGTCATTAACAAGAGTCGGGTCTTGAGAGCGCACGAGCTCCATAAGTTTGAGAACATCTGTTTTTGTCATTACTTCATCCACATGCTTACGAACACATTCTTGTAAGTGTGTAACAAGAACGTCTGTTGCATCAACGGCAGTGACATTTTTAGCGGATTTTGCATCGTCAGGAGAAATCCAGTATGCCTGCGTTTGGTATGTAGGATCGACGCCTACAATCGCATCTTCAGGTATTGTTTTCTTAACCGAATCCCATTGATCAGCAATAACCATATATTTCCCTGGGTATACATAACCTGATGCGACAACGTTATTACGTATTGAAATTACGTACTCATTAGCTTCCAAGGCAGAGGAGTCCATGATACGGATGTTTGGTAAAATATAACCGAGTTCATCGGTAACTCTTTGACGTAAAGCAGCAATTTTTGCAAGTAATTGACCTTCTTGATCAGGGTCTGCAATGACTAATAAACCGGCACCAACCTGCAGGCTTAATACGTCAACACCAAGTCTTTCGTACATCTTGTTCGGGTTAACCAAATCTTGCATATTTTGTCTGACGCTTTCTAATTGACCCAATTGAGACTGAACGTCAGCATTAACTAATACAGAGAAGCCAGCTACTGCTAAAATTATTGTAAAAATCAAAAACGGTAAAAATGGTAATCCTGTTATAGGAGAAGTTACCGTAATTAATCCAAGGAATAATGCAGCGAAAAACAAAGAGTATGGCTTCGACATTATTTGGTTAGTTAAATCACCACCTAAAGATGCATTGCCCGCAGAAGCACGTGTCATGACAATACCTGCCGCAATTGACATCAATAGTGAAGGAAGCTGTGATGCAAGTCCGTCACCTATTGTTAATACGGTGTATTTACTAACAGCGTCTGCAATTGGCATTTGGTTCATAAGACATCCGACACATAAACCGCCGACAATATTAATTATTACAATGATGATACCTGCCATAGTATCACCTTTTACAAACTTCATAGAACCATCCATAGAACCGAATAAGCTTGATTCTCTTTGAAGGTCTTCACGTCTCTTAACAGCTTCTTCAGGTGAAATAAGACCTGCATTAAAATCGGCATCAATTGTCATTTGCTTACCTGGCATAGCGTCCAATGCAAAACGTGCGGCAACTTCTGCAATACGTTCAGCACCTTTTGTAATAACCATAAATTGTACGACTGTGATAATTAAGAATATTACACCACCGACAACCATGTTACCGCCTGTAACGAATGTTCCGAATGCGTGAACGACTTCTCCGGCGTCTCCTTTTGCCAAAATGAGTCTTGTTGATGCAATTGAGAGTACTAACCTAAACATTGTGCCGATAAGGATAATAGACGGAAATGCCGCAAGTTCAAGCGGCTTTTGCACATATAAAGATATCATCAGCAGTACGATACCAAGTGTAATGTTCAGCGAAATAGAGAAATTGATAACCCAATTAGGCATCTCCATAATCAAGATTAACACCAATGTCATTACGAAGAGTGCCAGGAATATTTCTGATATAGGTTTATTTTGTTGTCCTTCCGCTGCCATATCTTACATTCCTTCTAATGCTTTTTTAATGATTTCCAGTTGTGTGTCAATAGAAGCGTCAACTATACCGTTATTAGTCTGGAAAATACATCCTCCGGGTTCTATTGACGGATCTGAAATAATATTTAATTTTGAATCGATACCGTTTTCATATGTTATATTCGGAATTGTATCTTTAACATATCCGACTGCTTGAGGATGAACTCTTATGCTGACCTTTGGCTCGTTTTTAGAAACGGTTTTCAATACATCCACAATTGTGTTTACAAGAACTTGAGGGTCACTTTCAACCTCTTTTTTTATAATTTTTTTAGCAATATCGACGCTTATCTCTAAAATATCGGGAGAAATAAATTCAAAAACTTCTTTCGGAGCACCCATAAAATTGTTTATATTTGCTCTAAATTGCTCAATATCAGTATTTGCTTGCTCAAGTCCTTTTCTGTAGCCTTCTTCAAATGCTGATTTTTTTATATTTTCTGCTTCATCTTGTGCTCTTGAAACCAGATTCCTGTCGTCTATACGTCTGTAACCACGTCTTCTTGTCCCTCTTCTGCGTTCTTGACGTTGATTGAAATCAATATTCTCAATATCAAATAAATCAATTTCAGGTTCTTTTGGCTTTGGAGGTTCCGGAGGTTCTACAGATTTGTTTGCGGGTTCAACAACAGGAGAACCTTGTTGGGGTTTTTGCGTAGCAATATTAACAGGCTCCTTTGCCTGTTCTTTTCTAACAATTTCCTCCCTCGTTTTTAACCTATTCTTTTTTATAATCATGATTAATTAATACTATTATATACTATCTTCGACATATTGTGCAATTATGCCGGCAACCCTTAGTGGTATGTCAGAATACTCGCCGTCATATGCCTGAGATATAAATCTTTTTACAAGCGGGCGTTCATTCTTTATAACCTTTTCTATTTTTTCTCTAGGAGTAGAACGATAGATTCTGAGTAAATCGCCCATTACATTTTCTTTTGTCAGTTTACGCTTAACAGGCAGGTAATCTTTCATTTCTCTTAGACATCCCGCAAGCAAATCACCGTCCAAGTGTGATTCCAAATCCGCCATATTCATGTATTGAGATATAGATAATGAATCGTTTGAATCAAATTTATTCAAAATTGTAGTAACTTTGTCTTGCGAAAGTATTTTAAGTACAACGGCCAACGACATTAGCTTAAGCTGCTTTTGCGTAATTCCTCCGCCTTGCGGAATCGCAGGCTGCTTAACTTCTTTATTTTTTGATTTTTTCTGTTCTTGTTCTTGCTGAACTTTTTGTTGTGCCGCTGCTTCAGCCTGTCTTTGCTGCTCTCTTTCCGCTTGTGCCTGTTGAGCCATAGCATCAATATTTGATTGACTTTCTGCCCTGTTTTTAATTTCTTCGTCTATAATTCCTTTTTGTTGAAGTTCTTCAATACTTTGGTTATAGACTTTTATAACATGATGCTCAACTGCTTGCAATAACTGATCTTGAGGTATATTTTTTAAGACAGCTTGTTTTGCAACCTCAAAAATTGTAAATGCAATTTTTTGCATTATGCTATCCCAATATTGCGGAAGTATTCCTGAATGAATCAAGTCAATCGATTTATGAAATGACCATTCTGCAATGATTTGGGTTATAAATACCGCTTGTTCAGGTGTTAAATTAAGACTGTCATCTTTGTATAAAGCTTCGCCGGCCAGCAGAGTAAAGTTTCCAAGAGTTTTTACAACATACTCTTTTTCCCTGTCTTCAAGTTCTTTAGGAACAAGTTCTTTTGCCTGTTCCGCCATGTTTGCGGCAAAGCCTTTATAATCAAAACCTTCAATTGGCATTTTTTATCCTTCTATCCAGCTGCGGATTCTTTCTCCTGTATCATTTTCATCCGCACCATCAATTTCACGTTTAAGCTCTCTTAGTGCTTCTCTTATTTCTGCACCGGAAGTAGGTATTGCAGCAGGTCTGTTTTGCTGCTCCAACAATCCTTGTTGTAGTTGAGATTGCTTTTGAATTAAATCTGCGGCATTAACACTTAAATCTTTAATTTGTTTTTCCTGAGCTTCATTCTGTTCTCTTAAGCGCATAATTTCTTCTTCTTGAGCTTCTTTTGCAGATTTAATTTTATTTGTTAAAAGTCTGTGACCTATTAATAATCCAAATGCAAGAAGTGCAATTGCAAGCCACCAAGGATTTCCGTGGGATGCTTTTATCGGTGCTTTGACATTCTTGTCTCCTGCCATGAACGGGTCTATAGAATCAGCGAATGCAATTGTAACATTATCAGGATCTGCTTTTGGACTTGCAGCGTGTGCAACAAGTTCTTTTAGTTCTTCTAAAGTAACTTCTACAGGAAGTGCATCTTTTTCAAGAGTTACAGCAATTGAAATTTCTTCAATCGTGCCGGGTGACATATATTCATTGGTTTGAACTTTGGTTACACCATATTGTGTCTCTCTTGCAGTCCTTTGATAACTTCTGTTTTGTGAGGAATCGGAACTTCCTGAAGGCAAGCCGTTTGGAAGATAAACACTTACCGCATTTGTATTCTTATTAACGTCAGTTGTTTGGTCTCCCAAGCCTTCCGAAAATGATTGTTCGTTTACAGCAGCTTTCTTATCAGGGTCATATGCAATTGTAAAACGCTCAACAGGAGCTTGTTTTAAGAATGTAGAAACAGTTGCCACATATTTGCCGTTTCCTACTAAACGGTTCAATTGTGCCTGAACTTTCTCTTGCATATATTTATCATTTTCTTGTAATTTTGCAAGCATTTCTGATGAAGCGTCAATAACGCTGCTATATACGTGTCCGTTTGTATCTGATATTGATATATGGTCTGCGGTTAAGTCTTTTCCGACTGCGCCAAGAACCAAATTAGTAACTGCTTTTATTGTGCTTTGGCTAAGGACTTGTCCTACTGAAACAGTAAGCTGAACAGTTGCTGTTACAGGCTTTTGATTAGCTTGAAACATTGATTGTTCAGGAATTGAAATGAATACAGATGCATCCTGAATTCCGTCAATTCTCTTTATTAATCTCGCAAGTTCGCCGTTCATTGCACGAACCAATCTTATTTTCTTATCTTCTTTTGTTGACGTAAAATCGCCCTTATCGAAAATTTCAAGACCTACATTCTGGTCGTATAATCCGCTTTCTACGATAACCATAATTGCACGATCTCTTTGCTCCGTTGTACATTTTTTTAATCCGGGTGTGCAATCGCCTTTTTTTAATTTCAAAACAGATTTTGTACCGTCAACTACACGAGAAGCAACAATGTTATTTTTTGCAAGTAAGGCTTGAATTTCTAAAGCTTTACCCATATTATCGGTAGTTAGTAAGTCAACATCTTCCTTGAGCGGTTCTTTACTTACATCAATGCCTTCTGAATTTGCTTTTTTAGAAGAAGCAACTGAACCGCAGATAATAAATATTATCAGTAAAAGAATTATGCCTCCCACTATAGAGGCTAATAGTACTTTATTTTCTGTTAGTTGTTTTAAATCCATAATCCTACCCTATTTATTATTATACACATATTATTTAATTATGAGAAGTCTAAATCTGTATTTGCATTATTTTATCATACGCTTGGATGACTTTTCCGACTGCAGTCGTTGCAATGCTGACGGAAAGTTCTGCTTTTGCCATTGCGGTCATAACGTCGTGTATATCTACATTTTCAGAACCCATCATTACGTCTTTCAGCAGATTATCAGGTGCATTCATTGATGTGTTCATTCCTTCAACAAGACCTGACATAACGCTCTTGAAATCAGCAGTTGCCGGCTCTTCTACCCGATTCATTCTTGCCGAAGGAATATCTCCCCAGCTATCTAATTTTGTGTGCTGAATCCTTGCTTCCAAATCATATTGCGGATAAATACCTTTCATCATAAATCACCTCTTTTATTATTTTTTATCGGCATAATTTATTAATTTTTTGATTTTTCTGCTAAAAATCATATATTTGTACTAGGTAATTAATGTTATTTATAAAAAAGTCAAAATCACACCAGAATATAAATTCCGGTGTGATTTTACTTAAATTTTAGTTAAAGCTGAAATTATTGATTATGTTTTTCTATCATTTCAATTTTATATCTTTTGTAAGCGTGATTTAGCGGAGTCATACTAATTGCTTTGTCAATTGCATTTATCGCATTATTGTATTCACCGGCTATATCATATGCGTTTGCCAGATAGAAATAAGAAAATGCATCATTTACAGTTTCGACCGCCTTTTTACAAGTTGCAATTCTTTTTTTGTCATACAGTGCTTTTAGTCTTTTACATTCTGCCATATCTTCTTCTGCTGCTTGAATATTGCCAAGAGCTTTATATATTTTATGTCTTTTTGCATATAAAAAATAAGAACCACAATCTCCGTGAACCTGATCTATAGCTTGATTGATGTATGCAAGGGCCATTTTATTATTTATATTATATAGTCTTTCTGCTTTATTAACGATTTCTTTTATTGATTCTGTTTTGACAATTGATGATTCAAACGAATATTTTATTGTTAAACTGTCTCTTGAAGAATTTTCAGGAAATTTGCTAAAAGGAGCCGATTTATGCAGAGCATTTATTATTGATTCATCGTAAACGGCATCTCCTGAACTTTTTGTAATTTCGGATGACAGAAGGTTCCCTTCCTTGTCTAATTTAAATATGATAGATACGTGTCCTTCTTCTACATAATCCGGAGGATTCCAATTTTTCTGAATTCTATTTTTTAAATCAGACATATAAGAAGCAAATTCCGCTTTGGGTGTTTGATATGTACTGCACTGTCTTTGAGCGACTTCATCATCAGCATAAACCGAACTGCATATGAACATTGCAAACAAAATTGCAGATAGTATTTTAACTCCTTTTTTTACGAACATATTTATATTTTAAATCAGACAATATTTAAAATCCATGTTCGGATAAGAAATTGTAAAGATTTTCTAAGACATTTTTTACAAATTCTTCTTTCATTTGAATTCGTGGAGTCTTTTCATTTAGTAGAATTTTGTAAATTTTATATTCATTTTTTGTAAAAATGCAAGAATACATAAGTCCGACGGGTTTTTCTTTTGTTCCGCCGGTAGGACCGGCAATGCCTGTTGTTGAAACACAAATATCTGCATTTGTGAGCTTTTGTAATCCTTGTGCCATTTCAAAAGCACATTCTTCGCTTACTGCTCCGTGTTTTTCCAGTGTATTTTTAGTTACTCCCAGTATTCTGATTTTTGCTTCATTTGCATATGTAACAAGGTTTAAGTGTACGAAAGCAGAACTACCGCTTACATCAGTGAGTTTTGAACTTAATAATCCTCCGGTGCATGACTCTGTGGTTGCAATTTTTAAATTATTATTAATTAAAAATTTTGCTATTTTGCTCAGTGTATCCATAGTATTCCTTAATATGTAGTTCTTGTTAAAATAACTTTATTTCTTCCGTTATAAAGCTTATGTTTGAACCAAACTCCTTCAAATTCACCATTCGGTTTAAAAAGATACTGGCAATCCTTTGAAACGTAGTATATTGCACTAACCGGTTTTCCTGAAATTCTATATTGTATTGCAGAATACGGATAATCAGGGTAATCACCGTCTATAAAATCAACATATTTTAAATTTCCTAATGCATCGTAGTAAAAATTTTTTGTTATGTCTTTTTTGTCTTGGATTGCATACATATAAATATTTTTGAATCTTTTAAAATAAAAAGCGGATATGTTATTCCCCTTATATTCTTTAAATCCAGCAGATGCCGCATAATAATTTTCTTTATAATTCTTGTCCTTTAACCTGTCAGAAAACAAGCTTTTTAAATCATTCCTTTGAGTTATGGGATTTTCAAACATAATATCGTGAACTTCGCTTATTATAGATTCTTTTTCAAGTGCATTTTTATTTATCCAATCATACTCAATATTAGCAATAAGCACATCATTAAAGTTTGCAAATGCTGCGGACTGAATTATTACTGCCAATAAAGAAAAAATTATTTTTTTTACCATGCCTAACTCCTAGCCACCAGTATAACATACTTTTAAAAAGGTTTGTAGTAATATTCGTTTTATGGTCAAGTTACTAAGCAAAAAAAATACGAAAAAAGTATCTGATATTGTTTACAAAGTATTAAAAATGCAGGAGTTTTTACTCACATAAAGGAAATTAATCATCCGAATGTCGAACCCTGTATTTATGCGATGTGGCATAGTCATCAGTTTTGCGTTCACGGAATAAGAAACAGACAAAAATTAAATGTATTGGTAAGCCGTTCCCGTGATGGAGAAATCATAGCTGATGTTGTAGAAAAGTGGGGATTTAAAACCATAAGAGGCTCAAAAGGTAAAAAAGGTGCTGTTGAAGCGACCATGCAAATGATTACCGCACTAAAAAACGGTGAGAATTGTGCGATGATGGTAGACGGCCCAAGAGGTCCTGCAAAAATTGTTAAGGAAGGAGTTATTAAAGTGGCGGAACTATCTGATGTGCCGATAGTCCCGGTTTACTGGTATTCTGCTAATTTTAATTTTGTTCAATTCCCATCTTGGGATAAACTTAGAATGCCAATTTTTGATGTTAATTTGATTAATCTGTATGGAAAACCTATTTATGCATCAAATTATAAAACTGAAAATGATGCTCGTCTTGCACTCCAAAGAGAACTTGATGATTTGGAAATAGCAGCTCCTATTGTTTTTAATAAAATATACAAGTTTGGTCGCATAAAGTTATATGATTTAAACAGTGAAGATGATTTATGATTGTTAACAATTATTATATTTTTACAATTTATAGTATAATACTAAGTATGGTCAGTTTTTTAAAGAAAAAGAATGCACTTAAAATTGCTGATATTGTCTACTTTATTTTTCATATACAGGAGTTTTTTACACATATTATAGAAGTAAATAAACCTTCTGATATGCCTGCTTTGTATGCAACATGGCACGGTAGTCAAATGTGTATATACGGAATAAGTCCGCAAGAAAAATTGAATATACTTGTAAGTCGATCTCGTGACGGAGATATGATATCAAAAGTCTTAAATAATATGGGATTTAAAACCATAAGAGGCTCAAAAGGTAAAAAAGGAGCCGTTGAAGCGACTATGCAAATGATTACCGCACTAAAAAACGGTGAGAATTGTGCAATGATGGTTGACGGCCCGAGAGGGCCGGTTAAGGTAGTAAAAGACGGGGTGGTTAAAGTTGCTAAAATGGCAGGAGTGCCGATAGTTCCGGTGTATTGGTATTCTACAAATTTTAATTTTGTTCAGTTCCCATCTTGGGATAAGCTTAGAATGCCAATTCTGGATGTTAATTTGGTTAATTTATACGGAGAACCTATATATGTAAATGAAGACAGTGATATAGAAGAGGTTCGGCAAAAAATACAAGCAAGTTTAGAAGAATTGGAAAGAAAAATTCCGGAAGCATATAATGAGGTTTACAGATTCGGACGATGGAAAAGAAAAAGGTCAGACTCCTCGCAATACAAATGGAATCCGTAATAGGGGATTTGGAATTAAATATTGGTACGGTAAAAAATCTGCTTGTAGCAAATCTTGAAAAATATGACGGAGCGGATTTTGTTTTTCTGCCTGAAGTTTGGACTGTAGGCTGGTGTCCGCAAGAATTTCATAACTGTGCAGAAACTCTTAGAGATTCAAAGTCTTTAGAAATGCTTAAAATGATTGCGATAAAATATAATACAAACATTATCGGAGGAAGCTTTATAAGATTTGACGGCAATAATTATTATAATTCTTGCCCTGTTATTTTAAAAGACGGAAGTATTCTCGGGTTTTATGATAAAAATCACCTGTTTTCTTATTATGGTTGTGATGAAGGACAATTTATAGCAAGAGGAACTTCGCCTGTTATTGCGGAAATAGAAGGAATAAAACTGGGACTTACAATATGTTATGATATAAGATTTCCGGAAATATACAGAGCTTACAGAAATGCCGGTGCAGATATTCTAGTTAATATGGCTGCTTGGGGAAAAACCAAAAAAATTCCATGGGACAGTATGACAACTTCAAGAGCAGTTGAAAATCAGTCGTATATGGTAGCGCTTACTCAAACCGGCATGCTTTTAGACGGAACTGAAAACCTTGGACACTCTATGATAATTGATTATCAAGGCAATATAATGGACGAGATAGAGGATATCGAAGGCGGAGTTTATGCGGAAGCGGATTTAGTAAAAATGTATGAATTCAGAGAGAAATGTACTATCCTAAATGATATAAAAGACGAATATAAGGTAGAAAAAATATGAAAAAAATATTTATATCAATATTAGTTTGCTTTTTAATTGTGTTAAGTGCTCACGCAAAACAACCAAAAACGACAATTAATTCTTTAATAACGGAGTCTAATGTTCCGAGAAACGCAATTTCTATTTCCGTAAAGAATAATGAATCAGGAAAAATTGTTTATGAACTAAATTCAAAAACACTTATGCATCCCGCATCAGTTCAGAAAATTTTGACACTTCCGGCAGCGATAGATGTGCTCGGTGAAGATTATGAATTTGAAACTGAAATTTTTTCAAGAGGTGAAGACGGATATTTATTTAAGCTGGGAGCTGATCCGTATTTTAGTTTTTCAAATTTAAAAACATTGGTAAAAAATATAGATAAACCGACTGTAAAAAAAATATACATAGATGATTCTGTATTGGAAAGAAAAGATTGGGGTGAAGGCTGGCAGTGGGATGATGATTTAAATACATGCATGCCGAGATTTAATTCATACAATATGGATTCAAATATTATAAAAATAACTGTAATGCCCTCTATTAACAGAGATAAAGTTTTAATTATCAATCCCAGTAAATATCCGATAGTTTTTGTAAATAACGTTAAAATTGCAGAGGAAACAAATGTTAAATTAACAAGAGACAGTTCAATTGCAGCAAATGCCCTAACTCTTGACGGAACAGTAAATAAGCCGGCTATAATAAAAGTTCCTACAAATAACCTGAAAGGGTATTTTGATTTTAAATTAACACAGGCACTTGCTGACAGAAATATATATTTAAAACTATCTTTTATGAATTCAAAGTCGGAAAAAGGGGATACCTTGCTTTCTGAAGTAGCTCACCCGATTTCAAGAGCAGTGGATGATATATTAAAGAACAGTAATAATATGGTAATTGAAACAGTTCTTAGACTTGCAGCATCTAAGAAATTCGGAGAGCCGGGAACTGATATCAACGGTATAAAAATTTTTGATTCTTATTGTAAAAAATTAAACATTGATAATTCTGAAATTAGACTTGTAGACGCAAGCGGTGTTTCCAAAAATAATCTTGTAAATTCGGATTTTGTGACAGAATATCTAGTTAAAAATAAATTTAATAGTGCCTTGACTCATATGGCAGAACCCGGAGAGGGAACTCTATCAGAAAGGTTAATTCCATTAAAAGGCAGTCTTAAAGCAAAAACCGGCACTCTTTCTGATGTAAGTTCCATAGCAGGTTTTTTGAAGGCAAAAAGCGGTAAACAATATTCTTTTTGTATAATAATAAATGATCCAAAATCATCCAATTCCGACAAAAAAGCCTTGGAGGACTATGTAATCAGAGAACTTTATCTGAGTTTAAAAAATTGATAATACACAGAGGAACATATCTTGTATCAAACAATCGGAGAATACCTTGAATATTTGGAACTTGAAAAGGGTCTGTCTCAAAATACGATAGATGCTTACAGGCGTGATTTGGAAAATTTCGATGACAGTTTGGATATAGAGAACATAGAAGATGTCGACAGAATTATGATTAATTCTTATGTCAGAAAATTAAAAGAAAATCAATATGCACCAACAAGTATAATAAGGAAAGTTGCATCTCTCAGAGGTTTTTTTAAGTGGGCATCTGCAATAGGAATAATAGAAAAAAATCCGGCTTCAACTTTAGAACAACCAAAAGTTCCGCAAAGACTTCCTAAAGTTGTATCAATAAAAGAAATTGAAGAGATGCTTCATAATAATTTAGATCCGCTTCAACATGTTATGATGGAGCTTTTATATAGCTGCGGATTGCGGGTTTCAGAACTGGTAAATCTTAAAATTAATGACATAGATTTATCTTCAAAGTATGTCAGATGTTTTGGCAAGGGATCTAAGGAGCGAATTATTCCGATAGGCGAAACTGCAAAAAATATTGTCAAAGAGTATCTTGCGGAAAGAGACTTATTGATAAAGAAGTATAATTTAACGACAAAGAATTTTTTAATACTTCCGAGCGGAAGGTTTGTTACAAGACAGGATGTATATAATTTTGTACATGCTCAAGGAAAAATTATTCATAAAAACATATCACCGCATACATTAAGACACAGCTTTGCTACTCATCTTTTAGAAAACGGAGCTGATTTAAGAATTGTGCAAGAACTTCTAGGACACAGTGATGTTTCGACTACACAACTGTATACGCATATAAGTAAAAAGAGATTAAAAGAAGTTTACTTTTCAATAAATTCTTAATTCTTAATAAAACTTAATATTATTCTTTTACAAATTTGCACGGCATGCCGTTTTTATGTTAGATTCATATTAGCGATAGTGTAAAATGTCGTGATAATTTGTGAGGGGTTATGAAAAGCACAACACTAAGAAGATCGAATATTACAAGAGAAAAAGTTGCTATGATGGAAGCTTTGGACAGGTATAACAGAGCTCATCAGGATGAAGATTTTTACAGAAAGCAAACAAAATCTCATGAGCTGGATGCTTTATGGCAATCTTTCGGAGTGAAACAACAAAGAAACGAAAAAGCTCCTCAAGTATACTTTGTAGCAGGTTTTATAGCAGGAGTTATAATAACACTGTTAATTACAACATTTGTAAGCATTTTAATCAATTTATCAACACCAAAAGATGATACAATTGTTGTTCCTGCAAAAACAAAAATAACGAAGGATTCAGGAAAGTTTAGATTTATACCTGCTGATGCAACGGCAACAAAAACGGTTGAACCGGCAGTGCCTGTAAATGAATCATATACCGTAAAAGAAGGTGATACTTTGGAAAGTATTGTAATAAGGTTTTATGGTTCATTTGATATGAGTAAAGTTACAGCTATTCAGGAAGCTAACAAAATGGCAAATCCGAATGCTTTGTCGATTGGGCAAAAACTTATTATTCCTATGACTAAGGTTTCCGAATAACATTTGTTTAATAACGGTTAGAATAATAAGCTATAAAAAGCTTGTTTTGTTGTGCAAATTTTTGGAATAATTCATGGCAAAAATAAAAACAAAATATGTATGTCAAAATTGCGGATATGAAACCGCCGGATATTTGGGTAAATGTCCTGAATGTTCGAGCTGGGGTTCTTTTATTGAAGAAATTGATTCGTCATCAAAAAAAGAGGCTATACAAGAAGTATCCGAAATATTGCCGCCTATGAAATTGTCCGAAATAGAGATGAATTCTGAAATTCGAATCTCAACAAACATATCAGAGTTCGACAGAGTATTAGGCGGAGGAATTGTTCAAGGTTCTCTCGTTTTAATTGCAGGTGACCCAGGAATCGGCAAGTCTACCATTTTGCTTCAGACCTCCGGTGAATTGTGTGCGCAGAATAAAACCGTATTATATGTCTCGGCAGAAGAATCTGCAAGTCAGGTTAAACTTAGAGCAGAAAGACTCGGGGTAAAATCGGACAATTTGTATATTTATCCGCAAACAAATTATGAATTAATAAAAAAGAATATTGAATCGTTAAAACCGGACTTAGTTATAGTGGACAGTATTCAGGCAATTTACACTACCCAAATTCAAAGTTCTGCAGGAAGTGTTTCACAAATTAGAGAATGCTGTAATTTGTTAATGCAGCTTGCCAAATCTGAAAATATTTCCGTAATTGTAATAGGGCATGTCACAAAAGAAGGAAATATTGCAGGACCAAAAGTTTTGGAACATATGGTTGATACGGTAATTCAGTTTGAGGGTGATAAGTATAAAACGTATCGAATCCTGCGCTCAATAAAAAACAGGTTTGGTAATACGTCAGAAGTCGGTATTTTCGAGATGGGGGCAAAAGGTCTTAGTGAAGTCATAAATCCTAGTGAAATATTTTTAAAGGAATATAATCAAATACAGACTCCGGGAAGCACAATTATTGTGACAAGTGAAGGTACAAGACCTTTGTTAGTCGAAATTCAGGCTCTTGTCGGCACAACTCCTTACCCTGCCCCAAGAAGAGTTGCAAATGGTGTTGATACCGGTAGAGTTTTGCAAATTTTGGCAGTGTTGGAAAAACGTATCGGACTAAATTTATCAAAGCAGGATGTGTATGTAAATGTTATTGGCGGAATTGATGTAAACGAGCCTGCTGCAGACTTAGGAATTGCACTTGCGATAGTAACTTGCGTAAGAGATGTTGTTTTTGACCTGCAAACCGCAATTGTCGGTGAATTAGGCTTGTCCGGTGAAATCAGAGCCGTAAATCACATTGAAAAACGTATAAATGAAGCTCAAAAGCTTGGATTCAAAAGAATTATAATTCCTGAAGCAAATGATGTTCAAGAAAAATTTGAAGGGATAGAAATAGTTAAAGCAAAAAGAATTATGGAAGCTATAACCGGCAGTATCAAACACTAAATTTCAATTATTACCGCCGCCTTTATCTAGGTCTTTTGTCTATAGTCAATTATCCTATATTTACTGCTTTACCCCCAGTCGGGTAATGTACGCAGTACTGCGACTATTATTTAATAGAGTGGTAAGAAATATTAGGAGGATTTGAAAACATGACAATGGCAGTTCAAACTGAAAAGAAAACTATTAGTGTAATTATTATTGAAGATTTCAAACTAACACGTGTAGGATTAAGGTGTGCCTTAAACTCTAATGAAGATATAAATGTAGTTGCGGAAAGTGATAACGCATCTGACGGATTAAAATTAATAGAACAGCATTCGCCTGATGTTGTTCTCATGGATTTAGGGCTTGCCGGCATGAATGGTATTGAGGCGACAGTAAAAGTAAGAGAAATGAATCCGGAGATAAAAGTTATAGCACTGACATCTCACGATAGAGAAGAAGAGGTTATTGCAGCACTGTCATCAGGAGCTATGGCGTATTGTCTGAAAGATATAGATCCATCAAAGCTTGCGGATGTTATAAGAGATGTTAACGGCGGAGTGTGCTGGCTTGATCCTGTTATTGCAAGGAAAGTTCTGGATGCGTTCCCTAAACAGGAAGCGCTTGGAATTCTGAGAGACAAAAACTCAGAAGAAGGCAGAGTGCCACTAACGGAAAGAGAATTTGAAGTACTTAAACATTTGGTAGAAGGAAAAAGTAATACTGAAATTGCAAAGGAATTAATTGTAAGTGTTCACACTGCAAAAGCTCACGTATGTTCTATTCTTCAAAAAATGTGTGTGAACGACAGAGTTCAGGCAGCGGTTAAAGCAGTTAAAGAAGGACTTGTGTAAATCAAAATTTGCATATCTCCTTTGTTTGTAGTACTTTTAAAATTAAAAGTAACAGAAAAGAGGATAAGCAAAATGAACACAACAATTGAAAAACAAGAAAACAATATCGTAAAAGTTGATATTGAAATTCCTGCAAAAGATGCGGTTGATTTTTACAATAATGCAGCTCGCAGAATTGCACAACATATTAATATTCCTGGCTTTAGAAAAGGCAAGGCTCCGAGAAATATTGTGGAACAAAATATCGGAGAAGAAAGAATTAAACATGAAGCTTTAGAGAACGCTCTTCCGAGAATTTTTTCAGAAGTTATAAGGGAAAATGATTTTGATGTTGTAACTCAACCATACATCGAGTCTTATGATTATAAAATCGGTGAAGATTTGAAAATTGTTGCAAAGTTAGAATTGAGACCTGAAGTTACTTTGGGCGAATACAAAGGTATGACGGTTGAAGTTGAAGAGTATAAAACTCCGGAAGACGCTATGCAAAAATCTATTGACGGGCTTTTAGATCAACATTCGACTTCAGTTGTTGTTACAGACAGAAAAACTGTTGCAGAAGATGTTATAGTATTTGACTTTGACGGTTACGTAAACGGAGAAAAAATTGAACACGGTGATGCTAAAAATTATACATTAGATTTGGCAAATTCAAGCTTTATTCCTGGTTTTGCGGAGCAGCTTGTTGACAGACCTTTAGGCGAAGAGTTTGATATTAATGTTACGTTCCCTGAAGAATATCACGAAAAGAAACTTGCAGGACAGCCGGCAGTTTTCAAGTGCAAAATCAATGAAATCAGAACGAAAATTCGTCCAGAATTAACAGATGAATTTGTACAAAAAGTCGGCCCATTTAAAACTGTTGATGAATTAAAAGCTGATATTCAAAAATATTTGGATACACAAAAAGCTGATATTGACAGAATGAATTCTGAAAAAGCAATTTTTGAAAAAGTTGTATCAAGTGCAAAAGTCGATATTCAACAAACAATGATTGACCGTGAAACAGATCAATTGGTTGAAGAGTATAAACAAAAACTTGCTGCTCAAGGATTTACTTGGGAACAAGCAGTTGAAGCTCAAGGATACGATAATATTACAAACAGTCTTAAAGAAGACGCAGCTGCAAGGGTAAAGAATTCTCTTGTAATTGATAAAATTGCAAAAGAAGAAAAAATAACAGTATCTCAAGCTGATTTTGGCGCTAAATTATCTGAACTTAGCAGAATGTACCAGATTGACCCTCAGACAATGATTAAGCAATTGTCTCAAAATCCGGGGGTATTTAATGCACTTTCTCAACAAGCATTAAACGAAAAAGTTACAAAGTTCCTTGCAGATAATAATACTGCTAAACTTAAATAATAACAGAAATAGAATAATAAAAAGGATGGTTTGAGAACCATCCTTTTTATTTATATTGATTTTTTATTTAAGTTTTCTCGGGCTTACGAATTTTATTACACCTGTTTCAAGATTGCTGTTACGTCTTATTCTTGCTACGTTATTACAATTTATATTTGTCGGATTTAATGCAGCTCTCTGTGCAACAGGACTCGAATCCAATAATGTACAAAAAGCTTCCTCATAGGTACCGTACTGAATAGGGGCATATCCATTACCTGTATGTCTTCCTACAAAACCATCATCCAGATATGTTAATAACAAATCCCGCCTGTTTTGAAGGTTTACGTTTCCGCCTGCTATTGGAATTAACATTCTGTTATTCAGACCGTTTTGATTTCTGTCATAAATAAACATCGCAGTTGCTGTTCCGTTTTGATTTGCTCTTGTTTTCGGTGCAGGAACAATCATTGTTATTTGTATTCGTTGTCCATTATTAGTACTATCAATATTATATCTTATTCCGTTTGTCGCCTGAACATCAGTTGATTGATTTTGACCATTTCCATAAGTTTGAGTATCATCAAACAAGAATTTTAGGTTTTCTGTTATTAGTTTTATATTTCCAAATATTGTATCAGGATCTCCTTGAATAAATATTCCATTGTTGTTGACTAGTTGTTGCAGGTTGTTTCCATTTACCACTACATTTACCCCTCCGCTTTCTATCTGAGCCAGGGCATTGTTGAGGTTCATTGTTCCTGTTGCAAAGTATGTTTTATAAGCATCTTCCGTCCCTTTTTTAGCAACAGTCATACCCATCGCAGAAACAATTGCAATAATACCAAGTCCAAGCAAAAGCTCGGAAACAGTAAATCCTAATTTAAAATTCTTCATGTTACAAAAGCTCCAGTAATTCTTCATATGTATTTATTATATCACATGTTGCAGAAATTTTCTCTGCAGTCACATTCAAAACTGTTTGATTTTCTTTGATTGCGTATATTTTTTTACCCAGTTTATTCATTTCTAAAACTGGAATATTTCCCATAGAATCATATGGCGTAATTAAAAAATCAATATCGTTGACAGAAATAATTCCAATTTCCCTCTCCTTTGGGGATAGTGTATTGTGGGGTGAATATAGAATTTTAGCACCTTGATTTAATCCCAAAAGTATACAGGGTAAAAATGTCGGTGTAATATATTCTGCTGACGCTTTAGGATTAACTATTTCTGTAGAAATTTCTATATTTTCAAATGCAGGAGCGTGAGCACAAGGAATTTTTAACTCTTTAGAAATATAGTGGGAAATAATTGCTTCTACTCCTCCAACAGGATCGGCTCCTATTGCATTTGCGTAGTCTTCACTATCTTCTTCCGGAAATGAACAAACAATTGCTATAGCTTCTGCTCCTTTTTCAATAAGCTTTTCTGCGGCATCTTTGAGGGTAGATAAGTTTTTGACGTTTCCCATGCTGGCACCTGATTTATCCAGATAGAATTCAACTCCGACTTCTTCTTTTGTAATTTCATATCCTATAACATCAATTCCATAAACTGTTTTTACTGCATTTATGGTGTTTATATGAACATTTAAAACTCTTTGAGATATTGATTTATCAAAAACAACACCTATTTTGTTTCCTGTTTTCGGAATTAAATTAAGGTTTCCTCTGAAAAATTCATCCAGAGAATATCCTTCGACGTAGAGCATATTATCTGTAATACCTGAAAAGCAAGCTGCATTAACGGCATTAGGATTGACAATCAGTCTGCATTTTTTTGAAATCTTTCTTGCCCAAACACAAGCATCACCTGCATAGCCTCCAATTGAAGCCCCGACTCCGGTTGGTATTATAAAAGCTCCTGTTTTCATACTTGTAGTATAACATAAACTGTTTTATACCGTACATTTATCATTTAATCAATATATTTACTCTTGCTCTTTTAATTTACTCCTTCCCTCTTTTATTTACCTCTTGTTGCAAAAAGCCATGCTCTAGTGTAGAATTATATATGTAATTTGAAGGATTATTCAAGAGTAAATGAACCTTACTGATATAGCAGTTAATATATTTATTATAATATTCTTATTATTTGTAAACGGTTTTTTTGTAGCAGCGGAGTTTTCACTGGTCAAAGTACGCAAAACAAGACTTGAACAATTGTGCAATGACGGTAACAGGGAAGCAAGGAAAGCGTTATTCTTAGTAAATGATATGAACAAAATGCTTGCTGCGGCACAATTAGGTGTAACAATTGCAAGTATTGCGCTTGGTTGGGTAGCAGAAGCAACTATTGTTCAATTGGTTGAGCCGATTATCAAAGTATTTCCTTATATGAACGGTCGTATGGCAGCACATGCTATTGCGGTTCCTATATCATTTGTTCTTGTAACGTATTTCCATGTATTGTTAGGCGAACAGCTTCCTAAATGCTTGGCGCTTAAGCATACTGATTCTTTGGCGCTTATAATTGCAAGACCGATGGATATGTTCATAAAAGTTTTCAAGCCGTTTGTTTGGACGCTGCAAGTATCGGGAGATAAAATTTTAAAATTATTTAATGCTGACTCTGTTGATGCATCTCTTGTTCATTCAACCGAAGAGTTGGATATGCTTGTAGATGCAAGTTATAATGAAGGTGTATTAAACGAAACAGAAGCGGAAATGCTTCACAATATGTTCAAGTTTTCCGATTTAATGGCAAAACAGGTAATGATTCCGAGAACTGATATGATATGTGTTCCGGATGACATTTCTTATAATGATTTAAACAAGTTGGCACTAGAAAACGGTTATACAAGATATCCGGTTTTTGAAAATGAAAACATTGATAAAATAATTGGTTTTGTCCATGTTAAGGATTTGTATTCAATTGCTTTAACAAAAGAGGAATATTCTTTGAAAGCTCTGATAAGGCCGCTTATATTAATTCCTGAAACAATGACATTAGATAATCTGATGAAAGAATTCAAAAAAACGCATATGCAGATGGCAGTTGTAGTAGATGAATTTGGCGGTACAGCAGGACTTATTACACTTGAAGACGTCTTGGAAGAAATTATCGGTGAAGTCCAAGATGAATTTGATGAGGAAGAAGAAGTTAATATAACTCAAGTAAGCGAAGATACCTATATGGCTAATGCGATGATGCGTTTGGATGAGTTGGCGGAATTTTTCGGAATCAATGATGATGAACTTCTTGAGGAAGATGACGTTGATACAATTGCAGGATTAGTGGTGAAACTTTTGGGCAGAATTGCAGAAGTAGGAGATTCTGTTTCATATAAAGGTCTTACTTTTACGGTTGAAGAAGTTGACGGAGCAAGAATAACAAGACTTCAAATCTTTAAAGAGCCGGTATCAGAAATTGTAGAAAATGAAGAAGCGTAAATAATATTAAACCCCAAGTGACGGAGCAATGCTAATAAATGTCCTGATTAAATCAGCATCCCATTGTGTTCCTGCACCTTCTTCAAGAATTGAAATGGCTTTTTCTATATTCATACCACGTCTGTATGGTCTGTCACTAATCAATGCATGATAAGTATCAGCAATAGCAACAATTTTAGCGGCAAGAGGAATGTCTCCGTTTGACAATCCTTCAGGATATCCTTTTCCATCTATTCTTTCGTGGTGATATTTAACAATCGGTATAAGGTCTCTTAGTGACGGATTTGGCATTAATACTTTCTCAGCACCTATTGTTGGGTGCTGTTTCATAATTTTCCATTCTTCATCAGATAAAGGACCTTCTTTTTTGAGAACCGTTTCAGGGATGCCAATTTTACCTACATCATGAAGCAGTGCACCAAGTCTTATGCGTTCAATTTCAACCTCAGGAAGGTTAATTGCACGAGCCAATGCCTCTGAAAATTTTGAAACACAAGCCGAGTGGTCCTTAGTATATGGGTCTTTAGCATCAATTGCACCTGCAAGAGAAGCTGCAACTTCGAATATTCTATTATCAGATAATGAATGCTCTGAATTAAATTTAGAAAGAAGTTCTTCTTCAAAGTTAATTCCTAACTGTGCGTGACGTTTTCCGATGACTTCGGCATATGATTTGAGTGCAACATCATCCCAGAAATTAAAGTCCGCAGAACTGATAATAGCAGACATACCGTCTTTATAACCTTTTGCCTGAGAAATATACATTGCTTGTTCTGCTAATATCAGTAATTTTTCTTTATCATCCGCACAATCAGGATATGTCGAAATGCCGACGGATACTTTCACCGGTCCTACGTTATCAATAAAGAAACAAGACAGAGTATAAGTAAGGTATTCTGCAATGTATTTTGCCTGAGAAACGGAAGTGTTCGGAAGTATTATTGCAAGTTCATCTCCTCCGTATCTTCCTGCAATATCGCCTTCTCTTATATTTTGTCTGATTTTATCTGCGACAAGTTTAATAACTTCATCGCCTTTTGCATGTCCCAGCTCTCTGTTAATTTTTGTAATGTTACATATATCCATCATTATGATTGATAATTGGTGATTGTTAACAATAGCTCGTTCCATTTCATTTTGAAGTATTTCTTGGAATCCTCTGTGATTATACAAAAGAGTAAGATTATCTGTATTAGTGTATTCATCAGTTTTTTCTATTAAATCAAAATTGTGAGAAACAAGTGCTGCGTAATTTGATATGAGAGTATAGAGTTCAATGCTTTGTTTCGCATTTTTATCATCAAAAATCATTACCCCAATGCATTTATTGACAGATATCATAGGGATAATTACAACCGAATTATATTTAAAATACGAAAGTTTTAGAAAATCCGTATTATCCATAAAAATTGTTTTATTTTCTGAAAAAGCTTGTATTATTGGATTTTCTGTATCTTTAAGAAATACTTTTGAAGAATATACATTTCCTAGTTTGTCCTGAAGCCGTAAGTTTATGCAATTTGATCTTTCTTTGAAAATTCCGACAGCCATAAACCCTGAATCAACACTTTTTGATACAATTGAATAAATCTTAGTATAGAAATCATTGATATTTGTAATTTCGGATAGCTTGTTAAGTTCTGATATAACATACTGATTATTTAATATTGAACTTTTTTCATTGGCAAAGTTCAGCATTGAAGCCGGAGCTTTAGCATTTGAAACATTTGTCAGTGAATTAACCTTCGAAACAAGCTTCGATGCAGAAATTGGCGATGTTACAGGAGTTTTACTCTGTTTTTTTATATCAGATTTTGTTATATTTTTTTCTTTTTTCACGCAACCACCTTCACTATCTACTAAAAACATCTAAATGATGAAAATTGATTAATTGTAACAAAATTTTTACAATTAATTAATTAGTGTCGCATGTTATTTATTTTAAAACCAGCTGTCATCCTTTATTTACTTCCTTGTTAAGTGCAAGAGTGAGATAATACCTTTTTATTCGCCCCTTATTAAATATATTAACATTATTTTTAACTTTTTCCAGTCTGAAACTTTTCTTTTTTTACAAATGTTTATATTTTAAAGTTACAGAATATCTATACAGCTTGCGGTATTTGGTTTATAAGTCCAAATGATTTAGGAATAACAAAAGTGAGTGTCTTTTGAGGATGTTTTGAAATAAAAATTTTTCCTTGGTGAAATTCTATAATTTTTTTGCATAATTCCATCCCGATATCGTGTCCGATAGTTGTGTAGTTTGTTTTTGAACTTTTTTGTATAAAATATGTGTCAGAAAGCTCCATGCCGGAGATACTGAAAAAAATTTTTTTGTCATTTGAATTAATATTAACTATAATCTCTCCGCCGCTATGAGAATGATTTATTGCGTTTATCAAAAGGTTCAATATAACCTTTTTAATACCGTTTTTGTCTCCTTCAATTATTGTATCTTTTGATTCTGACGTATAGGAAAACGTAAGATTTTTTTCTTTAGCTCTGTTTGCAAGATTGTCAAAACAACTTATTAATAGTTCTGTAATGCTAAATACTTCTATATTAAACTTATAATTGTTATTTTCGTACATATATGTATTTGCAAGCATTGAAATCATCTCTAAAGTATATTTACAAGAATATTCAATTTGTTCAATCATTTCTGATTGGTTATTATTTAGTTCTCCGAGTATTTCATTTTTCATTAATTCCAAACCTCTCAGTTGTGCGAGAATAGGTATTTTTAAATCATGGTTTAAAGTTTCGATAAATTCGTTTTTTTGTTTTGAAAGATAATTGTTGCAAATTTTGTTTGAATTTTTTAGTAATTTTGATTTGCGAATATATTTTATAGAAAAAATAATCACAAAAAGTCCAATAACGTGTAAACTTTGGCTGCTTCCCGTTTTGTATAGCTGGATTAAATAATATAAAAAGATTGTGATTCCGATAATATATTTCATTTTTGCATCCGTAAATCAGGTATGGTAACTTGTACTAATAAATATTATCTGACAAGCGGATAAATGAAAATTGCCGAGTCGGACTATATATTATCTATATTAGTATTAACCGATAAGGTAATTTAAAATGTAATAGTGTTCAAAAGTTGCTTATGCAGTTTAACATTATGTACTCTCAGAAAGTCAACATTTTTTGTAATAAGCGGATATGAAAGTGCTGCGGATAACGAATCCTTTAATTCGTCGTTATTATCGGTTATTCCTAAAAAGCTTTTTCTGGAAATACCAACCATAACAGGTTTATTTAGGGTATACAATTCTTCAATTCTATCAAGAATTTCAAAATTATTTTCTTTTGTTTTTCCAAATCCAATACCGGGATCGATGATAATATTTTTAATATTATTATTTTCCGCAATTTGTATTTTTTCTAGGAGAGCAAAAAATATTTCTTCAATTAAATTATTGTATGCCGGCTTAATCTGCATTGTATCAGGAGTACCTTTTGAATGTTGAATTATTATTCCGGCTCCGTATTTAGAGACTATATTCGGCATTTTATTATCAAAATCAAATCCGGATACATCATTTATGATACTTGCACCTGTGTTGAGAGCAAAATCCGCAACTTCAGAGCTTCTTGTATCAATGCTTACAGGAATTTTAAGATTTTCATTTTGTATAAATTTTAATACAGGTTTAAGTCTTCGTATTTGTTCTTTTGCACAAACTCCTTCCGAGAATGGCTTTGTACTTTCAGCCCCGATATCAATGATATCAGCCCCATCATCTATTAATGTCAAAATGTGGTTGCAAGCATTAACCGGCTCAAAATATTTACCGCCGTCAGAAAAAGAATCCGGTGTAATATTTAGAATTCCTACTAATTTAGTTACATTTTGTTTTTTATTATTTATTAAACTAATAATTTCATCTGAAAGTTTTGAAAGCTTAAAGGGTTGAGATTTTAATTTCTCTGCAATCTTTGTCAATTCATGATTACTGCCTCCCAAAATAACATCAGATGTTTTTATGTTACCGGTTATAACTTCTCTATGCGTTGCACAATCGGCACCGCAGCTTAATGCAGTCTGTTTTAGAATGTTTGCTTGTGCGGGAGTTAAATCAAAAATTTTAAGATTTTTGTATTTGAATTTTTTTGATGCAGTCCTATAATAAGATTCATCAAACCCTATTGATTTTAATTCTGTTTCAATATTATTAAATTTAAGTTCTTTAATTACAAAATCTGCCATATAAGGATTGTACCAAAATCACAACACAATGTATATTATGTTACATTTTTTCATTTTCCTCTCAAGATGGAGAGGATAGAATAACAAAACGAAAGCTGCGCTTGAGTTTTAGTTATTCTTGGTGAGGTTTTATCTTTTCTGTTCTTTTTTTTTCTACCTTCATTTCTTTCTCTCTTTGTTTCGGAGGCAAAGAGATAAAGAAACGAAGCAAAGAAAGAGAGAAACACCGGACTGAAGGGATAACCACATCAGCCTTCGGCTGAATGATTGAATGGCTGAGTTCGGCATTTGCCGAATCTCTTTCGCGTTCTAGCGGGGGATAAATGCATTATTATTTTAATTGAAGTTTTTTTATTCCCCTCGATGAATGCGGTGTGTAGTCTGTTTATTATATTTATATTATTTTACGTTTATTTTGGCGTCTGCCGTTCTTGCTAAAGCGCCGCAGGCAGAATCGGCTCTGCCGATAACATCCATTGAATCCACGCCCGTGAGGGCGTAGTGGTTGGTTTTTGGTCGCGTGTTTTTCCTTCTTTTTTTGCTTCGTATTTTTCTTCCTTTTTGTGTCGCAAACAAAAAGGAAGAAAAAAATGAAGTCAACAAGAAAGCAAAAGCATTCTTTTAGAGAACGCTTTTGCAACAAAATATACATTTTGTTGCTTTTAATCTTTACGTATTGTGTTAAATTGGTGTTTATGCTATTATAGTTTCTAGAATTGGTTAGGAATTATTGAAAGGAGATTTACATGTCCAAAATAAAGGTTTTATTGCTAACATTAGCACTTATGACAACAACATCTGCATTTGCTTATTATAACTTCATCGGCGATGTTCCGTTGCCGGGCGGTACGCAAGCATCACCTCAATTGCAGCAAGATACAATGTTTTCAGCATTTTCTTACGGTTTAAGAATTGCTACTAAGAATTGCTTTACAATTGCAATTACAAATACAGAAGTTTCAAAACCAAAAGTAGGTAACAAATGGGAAGAAATTTGGACTCTTAGCGTATGTGAAAGAGTTGGCAGACTTCCGATTGAATTTACACAAAACGCAGACGGAACGGGTTCATTTGCTCTCGATTATATGAATATCAAGTGGAAAACTGTTGGTCAATAAGAATTTTATAGAAGAAAATATTTTGGTTAAAGGCGGAGCAAAAAGCTTCGCCTTTATGCTACAATAAGCTAAAAAGGAGATAAAGATTGAGCATTTCATTTGGTACAGACGGTTGGAGAGCTGTTTTAGAAAAAGATTTCACACCACAGAATGTTGAAAGAGTTACTCTTGCAATAGGGAATTACGTAAAAAGTAAATATGGATTGGATAAACCCATTTTAATAGGATATGACCCGAGGAGAATGGCGGCTGAGTTTGGAGAATTTTCAGCAAATCTGCTTAAGGATAAGGGATTTAATGTTTATTACTCTTCAAGGGTAGTTCCGACTCCGGTACTTGCGTATAATGCGCAAAATATGAACGCTTGTGCCATTATGTTTACAGCATCTCATAACCCGCCGGAATATTTAGGGATGAAATTTATACCTGATTATGCCGGGCCTGCAACGTCTGACATAACGGATGCTATTATTAATAATCTTGATAAAGAATTATCTGAAGAAGCCTGCGGAAAATTTCATAAAACCGATTTTTCACAAAAATATTATGAACATATTAATAAAATAATAAATTTTGAATTGATAAAAACAATAAATACGGATATTGTTTTTGATGGCTTGTATTCTTCTTCTATAGGGTATTTTGACAAATTACTTGAATCGCGCGGAATACAATTTCACACACTCCATATGTATTATGATTATGACTTTGGCGGAGGCATGCCTGATCCAAAACCTAGATTTTTGAAGGATTTGATGACTAAAGTAAAAAATACGCCCAATTCTATAGGACTTGCAAATGACGGTGATGCTGACAGATTTGGTGTAATAAACGAAAATGGCGAATATGTTTCTCCGAATGAAGTTATTGCAATTCTCTTGAAACATCTTCTTGAAAAAGGGTATAGAGGCGCTGTTGTAAAGACAGTAGGCTCAAGTATACTTATTGATCTTGTTGCAAAAGAGCTGGGTATTGATGTAATAGAGACTCCAGTAGGGTTTAAGTATGTCGGCGAAGCAATGAGGAAAAATGAAGTAATAATTGGCGGAGAAGAATCAGGAGGGCTGAGTATAAAAGGGCATATTCCGGAAAAAGACGGTATTATTGCTAATTTGCTCATACTGGAGGCTATGGCAGAATCAAAAAAGTCACTTGTAGAACTTCAGGAGGAAATTTATACACTAGCGGGAGCAAAGTTTTATAATGACAGAATTGATTTAAAACTTGATTCTCAGGAAGAAATAAAACCAATAATGGAAAAAGTTTTGAGTTTTAAAACAGTAGGTAAATACAATATCACATCCTATGACACAAAAGACGGTGTTAAATTAATGCTTGGAAACAGAACAAAAATATTAATTCGTCCAAGCGGGACAGAACCGCTATTAAGAATATATTTTGAAACGGATAAAACGGAAAAGTTAGAATATTTAAAAGATAATTTTGTAATTTAATATTAAGACAAAAATAAAAAAGCAGACATCGTTTTACTAATCTAGTTGATGCCTGCTTTTTTATGCACTTTATATAGATGTGATTTTGTTTCCTGCCGTGTGAGCAGGTGGGTGAGTGCCTGAATTTATCCGTTTCCCGCTGGCGATTTTTTATCGACGGGTATACTTCAATTAATTCGGAGCTTACTCTCCCTTTTAAAAATAATGTAGGAACAAAATAAGCACCTATATAAAGTAATGATATTATCGCATATTTTTAGCCTTATGACAAGTTAACAAAAGTGTATCTATAAAAATTCATCCTCTTATATAGAAATAAAAGGATGAATTCAAAATATATACAAATAATAAGATAGCTTATTTCTTGTCAAACATTTGCTTAATACCGTCTACAGAACTCAAAATTCCTGTTGCTTCATATGGCATGTAAACAACTTTATTATCTTTACCGCTAGTAATAGCCTTCATTGTATCCAGATATTTCATTGCGATTAAGTATTGGTCAGGCTTGCCTTTGTCAGATAATGCATTTATAATTCTTCCGATAGCTTCTTTTTCACCGTCAGCCTCTAAGATACGAGCCTGAGCAACACCTTCTGCTCTTAAAATATTAGCTTGCTTATCACCTTCTGCACGGTTAATTGCTGCTTCTTTTTCACCTTCAGCTTTCAAAACTGCTGATTTTTTAAGACCTTCAGCTTCAAGAATTGCTGCACGTCTGTCACGTTCAGCCTTCATTTGTTTTTCCATTGCTGATTGAATGTCACTAGGAGGAATAATGTCTTGTAGTTCGACTCTGTTAACTTTTACACCCCATTTGTTAGTAGCTTCATCCAATATAGCACGAAGTTCGTGGTTAATTTTGTCACGAGAAACCAGTGATTCATCCAAATCAAGTTGACCAACAAGGTTTCTCAAGTTTGTTTGTGTCAACTTTTCAATAGCTTCCGGCAAATTTTGAATTTCATATACTGCAGATTTAGGATCAACAATTTGGAAATACAAAAGAGCATTGATGCTAATTGATACGTTATCTTTTGTAATAACGTTTTGACGGGGGAAGTCATAAACCGCTTCTCTTAAGTCTATTCTTGTTTTCTTTTCTATGTATGCGTATGACGAACCGTCAAAACCGCGCTTTGTAGTTTTCCAATCGATAGCACGAGGTGCTTCCAAGACCGGAATTATGAAATTCAAACCTGATTCCAGAACTCTGTCGAATTTACCAAGTCTTTCAATTACTACAACTTCTGCTTGTTGTACAATAATAACTCCTTTTAGGCAGTAAAGAACTACAAGAGCAATTATTGCAATTGTTAAAATACCCATAAAACCTCCTAATTATTTAAACTTTTTACGTATAATATTAAACTGTCGTTTTTAACTATCTCAACTTCACTTCCTGCAGGTATTACAGAACCGTCTTCGCTTCTTGCATTCCATCTTTCGTCATATATAGAAATAGCGCCTTTTTCGGAAGATACTTCTTCTGTTACTCTGGCTTTTTTTCCGATGTACTTGTCATTCACACCTGTTTCAATTTCTTTATTTTTTTTCTTTAATAAAAGCGGTCTCAAGAATATAAAAGATAAAAGTGAAAACACAAAGAATATTAAAACCAGCGGCATGGTTTCTGAAACAAAAACCGATACTGCTGCAGTTATAAAGGCCGCAAGCGCAAAATTCAAAAAGAACATGCTTGGAACAAAAAGCTCTAAAATAATAAAGCCGATTCCGCAAACGACCAAAAATTCCCATAAAGTCATAAAACTCTCCTCTTGTAATTACTCATGCTCCCTCTCCTAAAGGAGAGGGTTGGGTAAAGTGGATATATAATTACGCACCAATTAGTTCATTGATTTCTGCAACCATTTGGTCAGCATCAAATCCGTGAACCTTAGCACCTGCTTCAAGGTTTTCAAAATGTGCAGCAGCACAGCCAATGCAGCCCATACCGTATTTTTGGAATACTGCAACTGCTTCAGGATGAGCTTGAACTATATCCATGATTCCCATTTCTTTTGTAACTTTTTCCATAATAGATTCTCCTTTTGTTGAATTCCTAGCCTTTAAAAGAGGCAGGACGGGAGGTATTAACCTTTCTCCCAATAATATTGACTTATTAATAATAATCATTAATACAACAATGTGATTATAGCACACATTTTAAAGGATTTAAATATGCAGAGAAAATTACAAAATTTATTTAACTTTGTTCACGACAACTTCGGAGGGGATACTGCCGTAATAGGATTGAGCGGTTTAAAGAAAAAAACGGAATACGCATATATTGATATTCCTGAAGATTTTAAGAAAACATATATTACAAATATTGAAAACAATTATTTGTTGCTTTAATTATTATGAAAAGGAATGTATCATCTTTTCATCATATTTCTTAATATTATTAAATCTTTACGGTGCAATTTTTTGTAACAAATTATACAAAAAAGAGGATGACATAAAATCATCCTCTTTTTATATGTTATTTAAAACTACTAAGCAGTAATTTTGTCAACAACACCTGCACCAACTGTTCTACCGCCTTCACGGATAGCGAATCTCATACCTTCTTCTATAGCTACAGGAGCGATAAGTTCAACTTCCATAACTACGTTATCACCAGGCATTACCATTTCGCCGTCAAATTTGATAGAACCTGTAACGTCAGTTGTTCTGATGTAGAATTGTGGTCTGTAACCAGGGAAGAATGGAGTGTGACGTCCGCCTTCTTCTTTTGTCAAAACGTAAACGTTAGCAGTAAATTTAGTGTGTGGGTGAATTGAACCGGGTTTTGCAAGAACTTGGCCACGTTGGATTTCAGTCTTGTCGATACCTCTTAACAAAGCACCAATGTTATCACCTGCTTGACCTTGGTCAAGAGATTTTCTGAACATTTCAACACCTGTTACTGTAGTTTTCTTAGTTTCGCCTAAACCAACTAATTCAACTTCATCACCAACTTTAACAACACCACGTTCTACTCTACCTGTAGCAACTGTACCACGACCTGTGATAGAGAATACGTCTTCAACAGGCATCAAGAATGGTTTGTCTAAGTCACGTTCAGGAGTTGGGATGTAAGAGTCGATAGCATCCATCAATTCCCAAATCTTATCAACCCATTTGTCAGTACCTCTTGCAATTGTTGGGTTAGCTTGAACAGCTTCCAAAGCTTTAAGAGCTGAACCGTGGATGAATGGAATGTTGTCTCCGTCAAATTCGTATGAAGAAAGAAGTTCTCTAACTTCCATTTCAACTAATTCTAACAATTCAGGGTCATCAACCATATCACATTTGTTCAAGAATACAACTAATTTAGGAACACCAACTTGTCTTGCAAGAAGAATGTGTTCACGAGTTTGAGGCATTGCACCATCTGTAGCAGCAACAACAAGGATTGCGCCATCCATTTGAGCAGCACCTGTAATCATGTTTTTAACATAGTCTGCGTGGCCTGGGCAGTCTACGTGTGCATAGTGTCTTGCATCAGTTTCGTATTCAATGTGAGCAGTAGAGATGGTTATACCTCTTGCTCTTTCTTCAGGAGCAGCGTCGATTTCATCAAATTTCTTAGCATCTGCTTTACCTGCTGCAGCTAAAACACCAGAAATAGCTGCTGTTAATGTTGTTTTACCGTGGTCAACGTGGCCAATTGTACCTACGTTAACGTGTGGTTTCGTACGTTCATACTTTTCACGTGCCATGAGATTAATCTCCTTCTTTGATTAAATATACTACGTTAACTTATACCTTACTAAGTTATAATAATATTTTACATTGTAAAGATATGTTGTCAATCAGTATCAACATATAAATATTTCATTATATGAGATATTTTTATTTAACGTCATCTTTTATTACGATTAAATTTTTTACGATTTTCATTGCTGTTGTCGGAAGAACAACTTCATCAAGACCGTCAGCTATGCTCAAAATACCGCCGGCTTTTAAAGTAACATCTTCGCCTTTGTATTGAAATGTGTAATCGGTTTTTCTGTCTGATCTGATTGTAATTTGGTTAGTCATTTTTACTCCTCTTTTAAATTGAAAAATTATAGGTCAGGGCATACCTGACCTATAATTGTTACATTTGATTATTAATCAAATACATAGTTAATGATTGCAGCTTCTCTTGCTCTTTTGATAGCAGTTGTAATCATTCTTTGGTGTTTAGCGCAATTGCCTGTTACACGTCTAGGAATGATTTTTCCTGCTTCAGTTAAGTATCTTTTAAGTTTTGCTGCATCTTTGTAGTCGATAGATTCAACATGTTCAGCACAGAAACTGCATGTTTTCTTTTTCTTTCTATCTGCGATGTCTTGTTTTGCCATTGTTTTATTTGCCTTTCTAGCCTTTTATTATTTTTTCTGTATATTTTTATGGTAAACGAGCAGTTTTTTCTATATATCTACCCTTTTACGCCTTTATCACTAAAACGGAATTTCGTCTTCGCCTATTAATTCATCTGAAAATTCTTCCTGAGAGAATTTCACAATGTCTTCTCCGGATGAAGATTGAGCAGCAGACGATGAAGAACTTGCTCCGATATTAACTCCGCTCATTGTTTCAATAGAGTTTGCATCAATTTCGTAAATTCTTCTTTCTGCACCGTTTTCGTTTTTGACGGACGTAATTTGTAATCTGCCTTCTACAAGTACTTTGTCATCTTTTGATAGAGCGGAAACAACTTCATCAAGAGCAGTCCTTCTAACGATTACTCTTAATAGCATTTCTTCTCTGTCGCCAATGTTTAGTACAAAAGACGACACCGGAATGTTGTTTTGTGTGAAACGTTTTTCCGGAGCTCTATATACCGTACCTGTTACAACAGCTTTTGCTAATGTCATTTTTTACCTCATATAATTGTTTTGATTAAGGTTCAATGTAAATGTATAATTATAAAATTAAAACCTTATACATTTGCCCCTTTTTTAGCAACTTCCATAAACATAAATCTTAAAACATTTTCGCTAAGTTTTAAGTTTCTTTTGAAGTCAACAATTTTTTCACCCGGAAGAGAAACAATCATATTTGTAAAGAAACCGTCTCTGTAACCTTGAAGGTCATAAGCAAGTTTCTTTCTTCCCATTTTGTCAACTGAAACAACTTCACCTTTTGCAGACTTAATTTCGCTTGAAATTTTATCTACGACCTTGTCCAATTCTTCAGAATCAAGACTTGGCTTAAAAATCACTAATAATTCATAATTTTTCATTTTATATTTCTCCTTATGAAATCATGCTAGCATAAACACTATTGTTGTAAAGAGTAGGAAATATTAGAATTTGAGTTTGCTAAATTTTAAAAAATTTAAAAGAAGATAAAAAATTTCTTAATATTAGTGAATTTGGAACGTGTTTTGTAAACATTTGTAACAAAAAATTCAAAAATGCTAAAGTTTTTCAAAAATATGCCGATATATAAAGAGTAAGTTTTATCAAAAAATGTAACACAATGTATATTATGTTACATTTTTTCTTTTTCCTCTCAAGATGGAGAGGATAGAATAACAAAACGAAAGCAACGCTTGAGTTTTAGTTATTCTTGGTGAGGTTTTATCTTTTCTGTTCTTTTTTTTCTACCTTCATTTCTTTCTCTCTTTGTTTCGGAGGCAAAGAGATAAAGAAACGAAGCAAAGAAAGAGAGAAACACCGGACTGAGGAGATAACCACATCAGCCTTCGGCTGAATGATTGAATGGATGTGTTCGGCATTCGCCGAATCTTCTCATTTCCTCACCCCTGCCATTCCACTAAGCAGATGTTGTGGGGGCGAGGGAGTGAACTTTATACCTCACTATTCTTATTAACTTACTTTATTCAGACATTTATATCCTTTCATACTTAAATCTCTGTTACTGCTTATATTTACCCCAAAATGTAACATAATATACATTGTGTTACATTTTACGAAAAAAATAAAGGAGTAAAATTATGACTACACAAGGCGTTAACGGTAAAAAAGTAACAGCACAAGCAGTACAAAAAAAACAAAAAGTACAAGCTAAGAAGAAACAGCAAATTGATATTGCAAAAGCAATACGCGAATTTGCGGATAAAAACAGTGCTGCAGTAGGCAAAAAGGGATTTTCAGATATATTAAAAATGATAAATAAGGATAATGTAATAAGCGTTATCCAAAATTATGACAGATACTATAATACAGGAAATGAATTTGATTCTGAATCTGTTGTAGAAACAATATTAGATGAAAGTGCAAGCAGCAGACAATCTATTACAGAAGCTTTACTTGGTACCGGTGATGGTAAGAATTCAGTCAGAGGTATCTTTACATATTTAATAGAAAAAGCAATATCAGTGGGTATATCACAGGATAAAACAAGTTATTATGCAAAAGAATTTTCTAAAGCATTGGATAACGAATTTAAAAAGCCTGTAATGATGCGCTCATCAGCAAAAATGGATGAAATAATACAGACATTAATTCAAGATATACAATCCACGAGTACAATGACAGCAGGAGAAAAAGCACAAGTTGCAGCTACTCCTGTTACGACACAACAAGCAGATGCAATAAATGTTCTTGTCGGAAGATATAATACCGCAAGGAAGAATTTTAATGAGCAGTTAAAAAAAGACGGCTGGGCAGGTGATTTGGCAGACGGCTTAAGCAGGATTTGGGGCTCGAAAAATACAGCATCGAAAGTAAGAGCAGATTTAAAAGTTTCAAAAGAACAAATAGCTGATTTAAAAGAAGCAAGAGAAAACGGTAAAGCTGCATTTGAAGCAAAGTTCAAAGAAATATTCGGAGTTCCTTACAGTGCAGTGAATGTCGCAGCATATCAGAAGAATGAAGCGATATATCTAGCTGCTTCAATTCAGAAAGGTATAGAAGACAATTTTAGAAATCAGTTTTCAAAACTTTTAAACAATAAACCGCTTGCAGAAGAAGGAAAGGTGATTACAACCTCTGTTACTGCAGGTACAACAAATTATCAGGTTACAGCAACAAAAGAGCAGGTTTATGAAAGAGAATTCAAAAAAATCGCTAAATTTATGGGTGCACGAGGCGAAGAAATATTGAATAATACAATGAAACAATTCAATGTAACAAAGCTTGAAGATAAGTATAGAGTGCTTCAAGGGATTGCAAAAAAGATTGCGAATGAATTAAGCAAAAATACACAAGTAGCTTGTGGCGGCAGAAGTTATGACTCAGTAGAAAAAACATATAATAATAGCTTTAGAGCAGCATATGGAGTATCGGAACAAAGTAATATCTTAAAACGGGTAGCTGATTATAACTTATCACAGGAAAAAGGTGCCGGAATAGTTAAGGGTGCTGCAACTGCGATAGCAGTAATTGCGGCAGGTATGACCGGCGGTACATCCGCAGTTGTGACAGCAGGCTTTGTAGCTCCTGCCGTTGTTGAAGTATCTGATAAAGCTACAACAGGCAATGCAATTGATGCTGCAAAAAAAGGCGGAATTAAAGAATATCTAAAAACAGTCGGTAACGATGTTGATTGGAATTCATTGGCAAAAGCTTCAATTGTGTCCGGTGCAATGACAATCGCATTTATGGGACAATCTTATGCGGTTACTCATCTGACTAAGATGGCGACATCCGCTCTAGGTATGGGAGATGTCGCAGCAGCTTATACAGGAACTGCAGCCAGAATGCTTGGCGGTATTGCATTCCCTATTGGAACAGAGTATGCAATGACAGGTGAAATAACTGTAGAAGGCGCAACTTTTGCGGTTGTTCTTGCTGTTGTCGGCGGTGCAATTGAAGTTGTAAAAATTTCTCAGGCAGTAAAAGCTTCAAAAGCAGAAATGCAAGCTGATACGGAGGCAAGAATTCAGAGTGCAAGAGAGACCCTTGGAATTCCTGATGATGTTGAGTTGAATGAACAAACATTAAAGAAATACTACAGAGAAGCTGCAAGAAAATGTCACCCTGACCGAATCGGCGGTTCTGAAATTGACTTTGTAAGGGTAAATGATGCAAATCAATTCTTACTAGAAAGAATAGGACTTGGTGCAAAAACAAGCGTAAGTACTGCAAAACCAAAAGCACCTGCACAGTCGCAGTCAGCAGAAAATGCAAAAGCTTTGAGTGTTGTTCCTCAAGGGGATGCTGTTCCACAGATAAAAAGCAGCCCATCAACGTACAGAACGAAACTGAGTACTCCGGAATATACACAACTGTCGCAAAAGATAGCAGAATGTACTGATATTGATGTGTTGAGACACGAACTCCGTGACCAAATTAAATCTTTGAGCGGACAAGAACGCCAAAATATACAAAAACAATACATGCTAAAAGAACAAGAACTTCGTGCCGGCTTGAGTGATGAAGCAAAAAGTGTTCAAAACAGTTGGCTTGGTGATGCTAATAAAACTCAAAAAGCAGCAACGAAACCGGAACGACCAAGTATAACGTTTACGGAAGAAGATGTAATAATTGATGTTGATAAAAATGAGATAGCATCACCATCCCCGATATATGAACTTAGGAATATGACAAAACCTGACGGCAGTCGAAGGTTTGACAGCGATGACATAGCTAGACTTGCAGAACCATATAAAGACTATCCTGAACAAGTACGTGAACTTTTGAATATGACAAAACCTGACGGTAGTCCAAGGTTTGGCGGCTATGAAATATATAGGCTTGCAGAACTATATAAAGACTATCCTGAACAAGTACGTGAACTTTCGAATATGACAAACCCTGACGGTAGTCCAAGATTTAGCGGCTTTGTAATATCTGTACTTGTAGAAGCATATAAAGACTATCCTGAACAAGTACGTGAACTTTTGAATATGACAAAACCTGACGGTAGTCCAAGGTTTGGCGGCGATGACATAGTTAGTCTTGCAGAACCATATAAAGACTATCCTGAACAAGTACGTGAACTTTCGAATATGACAAACCCTGACGGCAGTCCAAGATTTAGCGGCATTGGAATAAGTGAATTTGCAAAAGCATATAAAGACTATCCTGAACAAGTACGTGAACTTTCGAATATGACAAAACCTGACGGTAGTCCAAGGTTTGACGGCTTTGACATAGCTAGACTTGCAAAAGTTTATGGAGATAAAATGGTGTTTGCTGCTGAACTTAGGAATATGACAAACCCTGACGGTAGTCCAAGGTTTGACAGCGATGACATAGCTAAACTTGTAGAAAAATATAAAGACTATCCTGAACAAGTACGTGAACTTTTGAATATGACAAAACCTGACGGCAGTCCAAGGTTTAACAGCACTAACATAGTTAATCTTGCAGTAGTTTATGGAGATAAAATGGTGTTTGCTGCTGAACTTATCAAAATGACAGATTCTGACGGTAGTCCAAGGTTTGACGGCCATGACATAGCTGCACTTGTAAAAACATATAAAGACTATCCTGAACAAGTACGTGAACTTATGAATATGAC
>JAFVAR010000027.1 GCA_017480425.1 bacterium
CAGCGTAAATATTGAGAATTTAACTTCTTCCCGTTCTACATTGCAGGACGCTGATGTTGCAAAAGAATCAAGTAATTTTATAAAATCACAAATCTTGCAACAAGCTTCCGCTACACTTCTTGCAACTGCAAATCAGACACCGGAGCTGACATTAAGATTATTGGCAGGCTTAAGAAATTAGTTTTAAATATCTACTCCTGACATCATTTCTATAAGAGTATTAATTGTATTATCCATGCTTACGGTATCAGTGGTTCGCTGTTGCAAAAATGCATTTATTTTCGGCATCATCTCTATTGCAATATCGAGCTTTGGATTTGTTCCGGGCTGATACATGCCGACATCAATAAGATCCTTATTTTCTCTGTACATTGACATTAACGTTCTTAGTTTTGCAGCAGCAGCCTTATGCTCATCAGATGCAATTGCCGACATCAAACGAGAAATACTACCCAAAATATCAATTGCCGGATAATGGTTTGCTTCAGCCACCTTTCTTGATAAAAAAATGTGACCGTCAGTAATACCACGCACAGTATCTACGATAGGGTCATTAATATCATCCCCTTCCATCAATACTGTATAAAATGCGGTAATAGAACCTTTAGGACTGTTTCCGGCTCTTTCCAATGCTTTTTGAAGCCATGAAAATATTGAAGGCGGATATCCTTTCATTGTCGGAGGTTCACCTATTGATAATCCGACTTCACGCCCTGCCATTGCGCAACGTGTAATCGTATCTGTCATTAAGAAAACTTTCTTACCCTGATCTCTGAAATATTCTGCAACAGAAGTTGCGGTTAAAAGACATTTCTGACGTATTAACGGCGGCTGGTCACCTGTTGAACAAACAAGCACTGAACGTTTCATACCCTCAGGTCCCAGAGCATCTTCCACAAATTCTTTAACTTCTCTTCCACGTTCTCCGATTAGCGCAACTACGTTAACATCCGCATCGGAATTTCTCGCAATCATACCAAGAAGCGTACTTTTACCGACTCCTGAACCTGCAAAAAGTCCCATACGCTGACCGCAGCCAAAAGTCAGGCAAGAATCAATTGCTCTTACACCTGTAGAAAACATTTCTGTAATAATAGGCCGTTCAAATGGTCCGGGTGGAGGCCCTTCTACAGGACGCCACAATGCTCCCTCTATGTTCATAGGTCTTCCGTCAATAGGATCCCCCATCGGGTTAATCAGTCTCCCAAGCAAAAAATCCCCAACAGGAATTGTAATTGGTTTTCCCGTAGTTGTTACAAGACTTCCCTGCCCAATTCCCGCTCCGTCGTATAAAAGCAGCAACTGCGCCACATCACCTTTAAACGCAACAACTTCCGCCGGCTTCTTTTCTCCAGTTGCTGCCTCTATATAGCATAAATCACCTATCTTTAGCCCCGGAAGTTTAACTTCGACAGTAAGTCCCAACAGCTTTGATACACTACCTTTGAATTGGTACAAATCAATATTTTGAATCCTATTATGAACCTTCTCTTTGAGAGCATCCAAATATTCTTGATTAACGCCATCCATAAGAGTATTTTAGCATACAGAGACTGTTCGGTAAAGAGGAGATAATAATTTTAAACAGCAAAATAAATAATTATTCATGCTAAAATTTATCTATGTTTAAGGATTTGTGCGAATCAATATATAAGAACAAAAACCTGCTTATGCTGTTTACTGTCGGAATTTATATTTGCGGATTGTTCTGCTCTCTCAGCGGCAATGTTATTACATTTTCACTAATTCTTACTATTATGGCAATTCATGCAATATTAAAGGGAACATTCCCAATAAAAATTGTACTAATATGGATGCTAGTATTTTATTTTGGAATGATTAATACTTCATTACGCCTCAAGGACTCTGATGAACTATTAAGCATTGCTCCAATTAATGCAACTATATACGGCAAAATTATATCTGTTCCACAAACAAAAGATAATAATAAAACTAAATTTTTCTTTAATCTCAGTAAAATTGAATATGATGAAATTTCAAAGAATTTTAACAATGAAAAAATTCTTGTTTCTTTAAACACAGATAAAAAGCTGAAAATATATGATTCTTACAAAATCAGAGGAAGATTATCCGTACCGTTTAAAGCAGGCAATCCTTCTCAGTTTGATTACGGAAGCTACTTAAGGAATTATGATACATATGCCGTATTTTACGGCAAAAATCCATACTCAATGAAAGACCTTAATATTCCTTGCTTTGAAATAATAAATGTAACAAAAAGCAATCGTGAATTAATTTTACAAAAAATAAATAACTACAGAGAAGATGTTATAAAAATTCATTCAAAATACCTTAATTCCCCTAATCTTGAAATATTGGGCGGAATCGTTTTCGGCGACGATGCGGTCTCACCTCCTGAAAACATAAAACAATCATTCATAAATTCAGGGCTTTTACACATTCTTGCCGCATCTGGAATGAATGTTGCTTTTATATATTCATTCTTCTTTTTCTTTCTCAGCCTATTCAAAATTCCGTTCAGAATTAACATAGTAATCTGTATGGCAGCAGTAATAACGTATGTTTTTATGACGGGACTTGGTGCATCTGTAGTCAGAGCCGCCCTAATGCTGATATTTGTACTTGTCGGAAAACTCATTGATAGGGATGCTCACAACATTTCACTATTATCTTTTGTTGCTTTTCTTATGTTGATTTATAACCCGATGCTTATCAACGATGTAGGATTTCAACTATCGTTTGTTGTTACTTTTGGCCTGCTTATTATGACACCTTATATGATAAAAAGTAAAAACAGATTTTTAAATTGGATTAAGGGTACTTTATGCGTTCCAATCATAGCGCAATTATGGGTAATTCCTATACAAATTTTCTACTTTAATAATATCAGCTTGTACTCCGTATTTGCAAACATAATGAGTGTTACCCTTGTATCTGTTGTGAGTTTTGGAGGTTTTATCAGTTCGCTATTGGCGATTATTACAAGCGGAATAAATATAAATATATCCCAATTTATTTGCAAAAGTTTTGACTTTTATCTTAATCCTATAATCTCACTGCTTGTCAATATATCAGATTTTTGGGGAAATTTGCCTCATGCATCTTTGCAAACTACTCATCCAAATGTCATTCAACTATTACTTTATTATCTTATACTGGTCTCTTTAACCGGACTTATCGATAAAGAAATACGTACAAAATACAAAAATGTCCTTACAATTGCACTTACACTTTTTACAACTCTGCTTCTTGCCTCAACAATAAGCATTCCAAATAAAAATCTTGAAATTACCGCATTTGATGTAGGAAATGCTGATGCATTCATGATAAAAACTCCTGATAATAAATATTTTATGGTTGATACGGGAAAAAGCGGGTACAACGGTGGTAAATCACAAGCGGAAATAATAATCCTAAAATATTTTAAAGATAAAGGTATAAAGAACTTAAATTCTTTAATATTAACTCACTTTGATAATGACCACTGCGGTGGCGCAATTGATATAATAAACACACTTAAACCCCAAAATATTTATGTAAATTCTCTTAGTCATAACTCTCGTGCCGCAAATGAAATTTACAAAAGCGCAAATAACAATAATTTAAAACTAATAAAAGCAGAAAATAATCAAATTGTGCAAGATACAGACGGTTTAAAAATTGTTAACTTTATATCAAACGGAATTCCCGGTGTCGGAGATAATGAATCATCAATAATAACTCTAATATCATACAAAAATTTTTCAATGTTATTCACTGGTGATGCAGGTATTGAAACTTTAAATAATTTAAAAGAACTTATTCCTAAAGATATTACCATTCTAAAAGTCGGACATCACGGAGCACCTGATGTTATTAATAAATACTGGGCAAAATACCTTAATCCGAAATATTCAATAGTTTCGACCGGTGAAAATAAATTCGGACACCCCTCTATGTATACATTAGAAACACTAAGAAATTCTGTTATATTAAGAACTGATATAAATAATTCTGTTAAAATTGTAGTAAAGAAAAATAAAATAAAAGTTCTTACTTATAATCCGATTAAACGAAAATATACTCATTTTAAATAATAAAAACCCCCGTGGGTAAAGAGGTGAGGGGTAAATGAGTAAATATTTACCGTTACCTGATACCGAAAAGGGGGTGAAAATTTTGTTAGATGTAAGATTGTAAGATTATATAAGAGAGTGTGGGGTTAATTTTTTGTGTAAGTTTAAGCGATAAAG
>JAFVAR010000028.1 GCA_017480425.1 bacterium
CAAAACTAATCAACTTAAAACACATAACACAACCTTTCATACAACCTACACACTAACCTTCTACACATGAGGAATTATTAAAAAAGATTCCGAAGCCTTTCTCAAAGAAAGGTTTTTTTTTACGAATTTTTTGCAGAGAGCGGAGGATTTTTGTTGAAGTAAGAAGACGTAAAGTTGGGCAAATATTCCCAACAATAAAATGAGCACAATAAGATAGTAAATACTTAACTTTACGGAACATCAATTTTGTTGTAATATTATAGGTGGAGGAAAGCTTTTTATCTATGGGTTATAAAATTTTATCAAAAAAAGAAATATGTCCGAATCAGTATGAAATTACTGTAGATGCTCCTTACGTTGTACGCAACGCTAAGGCAGGACAGTTTATAATTTTTAGAGTTGAAGAAAACGGAGAGAGAGTTCCTCTGACAATTGCGGATGTTGATAAATCTACAGGGGCGCTGACGCTTGTATTTATGGCAGTTGGATATTCTACTAAAAAGCTTGCCTCGTTAAATGTAGGAGATGAGCTTATTGATATTGCAGGTCCGCTTGGCCGGCCTACTGAAATAAAGAAGTATGGAACTGTTGTATGTCTTGCCGGAGGATACGGAGCCGCACCTTGCTATCTTATTGCAAAAGCATTTAAAGAAGCCGGAAACAAAGTTTATATGATTATGGGTGCAAGGAACAAAGATTTAATATTCTGGCAGGATAAAATGAGAGATGCGTGTACAGAATTATTCATAACTACCGATGACGGTTCTCTTGGAGAAAAGGGCTTTGTTACAACTGTTCTGGAAAGAATCATAGAAAAAGAGGCTGTTAATTATGCAATTGCTGTAGGACCTATGCCAATGATGAGGGCAGTTGCAGAACTTACAAGAGACAAAGGAATTTATACGGAAGCAAGTATGAATCCTATTATGGTTGACGGTACAGGCATGTGTGGAGCGTGCAGAGTCACTGTAGGAGGAAAAACGAAGTTCGCTTGTGTTGACGGCCCAGATTTTAATGCTCACGAAATTGACTTTGATGAAGTTATAAATCGTACTAAAATATATAAAGATGAAGAGAAAAAAAGAAGTGAAAATTGTAACTTGTTGAGCATGGTAAAATAAGTATAGAAAAATATAGGAGAAAACTATGGCATCAGATGAAAAAGCAATACCTTTATGTCCGCTAATGAGCGTTGGTTCGCAAGTAGAGATAGTATGTATGCAAGAAAATTGCGCTTGGTATCTTAAAAATTACAAAATTTGCTCGGTATATATGATGGCACATAATTCAATGCTTGATGTTCAGGCAAAACAAAGAGCAAGACAAGCTCAGCAATAAGTTTATGATGAAATCAGCCGGCATAAAATAAGCCGGCTTTTAAATTTTGGTTAGGGAGATAACGGATAATGAAAAATACAGTTGTGATTGGTGCACAATGGGGAGATGAAGGAAAAGCTAAAATTACTGATATTTTAGCCAGACAAGCCGATTTAATCATAAGATATCAAGGCGGATGTAATGCAGGACACACTGTAGTTACAGGAGGGACTACTTACAAATTCCATTTAATACCGTCAGGAATTTTATATGATAATACGGTTTGTTTTATAGGTGCAGGATGCGTTATACATCCTGAATCATTCAAAAAAGAATACGAAGAACTGAAAGCTCAGGGAGTTAATTTTAAAAATCTTAAGATTTCACCGCTTGCAACAATTACAATGCCATATCACATTGAAATTGACGGATATTCCGAAAACAATGCAGGTAAGGGTAAAATTGGCACGACAAAAAAAGGAATCGGACCTACATATACAGATAAAATGGCAAGAATCGGATTAAAAATACAAGATTTGTATTCTTATGAGGCTTTAAGTGAAAAATTAGATATGATATTACCTATAAAAAACAAGCAGCTAGAAAAAGTATACGGACTTGAACCTTATACAAAAGAATGCATAATATCACTTTGTGAAACATATGCAGAGCTTTTTAAACCATATGTTGCGTTTGATTGGCAAGATATGCTTAACAGATATAAAGATAAAAAAATTCTGTTTGAAGGTGCCCAAGGTGTAATGTTGGATATAGATTACGGGACATATCCGTTTGTAACAAGTTCAAATCCAATCGGCGGAGGCGCTGCAACAGGAAGCGGCTACGGTCCTACTATGATTCAGGATGTTGTTGGTGTTTCTAAAGCATATGTAACAAGAGTAGGAGAAGGACCGTTTGTTACGGAATTGACAGATGAAATCGGCAAAAAAATACAGGAAATCGGACATGAATTTGGCGTAACAACAGGCAGGCCAAGAAGATGTGGGTGGTTTGATGCTGTAATTATGAAATATGCGGTTCTGGTAGGTGGAATTACAAATGTTGCACTTACAAAGATTGATGTGTTTGATACTTTTGATGAAATAAAGATTTGTACCGCATATAAAGATTGCAGAAATGATAAGGTCTATACTTCTTATCCTACAGATGTGTTCATCCATAAGTATTTAGAACCTATATATGAAACAATGCCGGGGTGGAAAACATCGCTTAGCGGAATAAAAACTTATGATGAATTACCGGAAAACGCAAAAAAATACATCAAAAAAGTCGAAGATTTGATTGGTGCGCCTATAGGTATTATAAGTGTAGGGCCGGACAGAGAGCAAACTATATTTGTATAACCCTAACTATACCGAAAATAATACACTTAATATATTGACTTAGTCCTGTATAATTGATAAAATAAACCTTTCAAAGGAGGTTTATATGAAATATTCAACAGACGGAACGCAATATCATATAGGTCTAAAAGAAGGTGACATAGGAGAATATGTTATTCTGCCCGGAGATCCGAAACGTTGCGAAAAAATTGCGGCATACTTTGATGAGCCAAAACTTGTAGCTGATAGGCGAGAGTTTATTACATATACAGGATACCTTAACGGTGTAAAAGTAAGTGTGACTTCAACAGGAATAGGAGGCCCATCCGCTTCAATTGCTCTAGAAGAACTTGTAAAAGTCGGAGCTAAAAATTTTATCCGAGTAGGAACATGCGGAGGTATGCAGACTGATGTCAAAAGCGGAGATTTAGTAATCGCTACAGGCGCAATAAGGATGGAAGGTACATCAAAAGAGTATGCTCCTATTGAGTTTCCTGCAGTAGCTGATTTTGATATGGTTACGGCACTGAAAAGTTCTGCTGAAAAATTAAATATTCCGCATCATGTTGGTGTTGTACAGTGCAAAGATGCGTTTTACGGTCAGCATAATCCTGAAATAATGCCTGTAAATTATGAACTTGAAAATAAGTGGAATGCTTGGCTCAAACTCGGATGTTTGGCGTCTGAAATGGAATCTGCTGCGCTGTTTGTTGTAGGAAGTTTCTTAAAAGTCAAAGTAGGTTCAATATTTCTTGTTGTTGCAAATCAAGAAAGAGAAAAACAAGGACTCGAAAATCCGGTCGTTCACGATACGGATTCGGCTATAAAAGTCGCTATAGAAGCTATCAAATATTTAATTAGCATCAAATAATAAATTGACAAACAGTTTATAGTATTTTATAATAACCTTGTATCGATATATCGATACAAGGTTATATTATGAACAAAAATATATCTCAAAAAATGAATAGACGTTGGTGGCGCGGGTTAGTTTAAACTGCCCTTATTGCTCTCGTCTGTTTTTTATTTTGAACTTAAGGGTAGTAAAATTTATTTTTTACCGGTTTTAAGTTTAAAAGGAAACAATAATGTCGTCGAATAATAATAAAATTTTGATAAACACACTGCCAAAGCATATCAGACCTGCTGCTAAATTCATACGCCATCAAGAACAAGCATCCGGGCTTTCAACTTCCAGATTTATTCAGGACGTATCAACCTGCCTTATTCCCAAAGCCGTTTTTTCAAGAAGTAAAGAAGACCTTGCAGAAAATACATTTTTGGAAGTTTCGGAAGAAACATTAATATACTTCGTGCCGACAATTCTTGGTCAACATATAGCAAGAACGGCATTTTCTAAAGGTTTGGACAGTAAATCCAAAGAAAAAGTTGCAACAACCGGTGTTGAACTTTTAGAAAATGCAAAAAATAATCCGTTAGTTAAACATAACAATAAAAAGATTTTGCCAGTTAAAGCTGCTATTGCACTAGCTGCAATGGCAATTCCCCTTACTGAATTTTCGCTGAATTATATAAAAAATCTTATGACACTAAAGGTTTTTAATAAGAGTGATTTTAAAAATATAGCTTCACTTGAAGATAATGCAGAAGATAAAGAACACCAGCAAAAAGTTGAAAAAAGTGCAAAAAAGCATATTAAAATTGCAGCAATTGCCTATGGTGCTTGTTTGGGGCTTGCAGGTTTGCTTGCAGTAAAAGGTAAAAATTCAAAAATTTTGCAAAAAATTTCCGAATTTATTGTAGCTCCGGGGACAAAATTATTCCCTAAGAATAAGAAGACAAAGAACTTTGTAAACAAATATTTTAATATGGATTTTAACAATCAAGACGGCAAGCTTGTGTTAAGTAAAGGTCAGCTTACAACTTGTGTGTTAACAGGAGGAGTCGGATATTTTGGGGCATCATCAGACAGAGGGAAAGAAAACTTAAAAGAAACAGCGACCCGTTTTCCGCTTGTCGCATTATACGTAATTACAGGCAGTGAACTTGTTGAAAAAGGTTTCAAATCAATTCTGAAAAAAATGGGGAAATGCAAAGATTTAATCGGTAGAAATAACGAGGTTCCGAAATCTGATGAACTTGATGTATTAGCAAGAAAACTTGCAAAGAAAAGAAATTCAAATGCAGAAAAAGAATACAAATCTTTAGTAAAGCAGAAAATACTGATTTCCGGTCTGCCATATATTTTTGCTATCGGAGTAATGGGATTTTTTGTTGCAGGAATGACAAACTATTTTACAAAAAAACGTTATGAAAATGCGCAGAAATATAGGAAGTATTTATAACGACTCAATAAAAAAGCGCATTATTTTATGCGCTTTTTTATTTTTTACTCCAAGTCAAATAGTTGTTTAACTAAAATGCTCAATTTGTACAACAATTGCAGAATTTAAAATCCGCATACTTGTAGTCTAATCCACTGAGAAGATATCTTTGATATCTTCCATTGTGAGTGACTTAGTTATATTTCTGTCAATTGAAACTACGCTGTCAACAAGATCACGTTTGCGTCCTTTAATTTTTTGAATTTTTTCTTCAACCGTATTCTTTGTAATAAGTCTGTACACAAATACTTTTTTAGTTTGTCCGATACGATAAGCACGGTCAGTAGCTTGATCTTCAACCGCAGGGTTCCACCAAGGGTCATAGTGAATTACATAGTCAGCACCTGTCAGGTTCAAACCTGTACCGCCGGCTTTCAAGCTAATCAAGAATATCGGTATATTTTCGTTATTATTGAAGTTATTAACCGCAGCTTCTCTGTCTTTTGTCTTACCGGTTAAGTATTCATAAGGGATACCGGCTCTTTCAAGCCAAGCTTTAATAATATCAAGCATATCAACGAACTGGCTGAACAGAAGTATTCTGTGCTTTTCTTCTATAATTTGTTGTATCATTCCCTTCAAATATTCAAACTTACCTGACTGCATATCACCCTTAACGTGCTCTTTATCATACAGGCGAGGGTGGCAGCATATTTGGCGCATTCTAAGAAGTGCAGAGAAGATTGACATTCTGCTTTTTTCAAGACCGTTAAGTTCAATGCTCTTAAAGAGTTCTTCTTTAGTACTGTCCAGAACTTCAAGATAAAAGTCTCTCTGCTCGTCAGTAAGTTCGCAATATGCCATATTTTCAACTTTATCAGGTAAGTCTTTTGCAACATCTCGCTTCATACGTCTTAATATGAACGGGAATATTTGAAGTTTCAAGCGTTTTTCAACCGTTTTATCCTGTCTTTCCATAATAGGTGTAACGTAGCGGTAATTGAATTCCGCAACATTAAATAAGAAGCCCGGCATCAGAAAGTCAAATACAGACCAGAGTTCCTCAAGTTTGTTTTCAATCGGAGTACCTGACAGTGCCAATTTATGGTCCGACTGCAATTCTTTTACAGATTGAGCAGTCTGTGATATTGCGTTCTTTATGTTCTGTGATTCATCTAAAATCACGTATCTGAACTTATATTTTTTAAGTTTTGCAATATCACGTCTTACAAGAGCATAACTTGTAATAATAATGTCATAATTCGGAATTTCTTTGAAAAGACCTTTTCTGTCTGCACCTTGAATCTTTAAACAAGTCAAACCCGGAGTGAATTTTTGTATTTCATTTTCCCAGTTAAATACAACTGTAGTGGGAGCAATTACCAATGTAGGCATAGGTCCGTCAACTTCTTTAGCTTTCTGTAAAAGCGTTAGAGCCTGAAGCGTTTTACCTAACCCCATATCATCAGCCAAAATGCCGTTTAGACCATATTGATACAAGAACCACAACCAGTGGAACCCTTTAATTTGATATTCACGGAACTCTGCATCTACAGATTTCGGAATATCTACGCCATCAGAAGTTGTCGAGAAGGTCGAAATTTGCTCCCAGAATTTTTGGAATTTTTCACTCATTACAAGTTCAAAACCTTGGTTCTGAAGTTCTGTTATTAAACCTACACGATATGTTTTTACCAAAAACTTATTTTCATTATTTCTGTATGCATCAAATGAGTTAAATGAACGCATTATTGCATAAATATTCTGAGCAGGATACTCTACAAATCCGAGACTTCTTACACGAGCGTATTTTTCTCCGCTCTGAATTGTTTCATATATATCGTCAAAGTTGATTATTTCCTCACCAACTTGGCCATATAATTGAATTTCCATACTGTCAATTGATTCTTCTGAGAAATCAATTTTTGCGCACATTTTAAACGGTTCTTGAAGAAGCTTAAAGAAATTCATATCATCATGTTCTTCAAATTTCCAGCCTTCACCTGCCTGTTGGATATAGTAATTATAAAAATCTATAGCATTTTCTTTTTCAAGAGCCAAATTGTTTGTCTGCATAGGAACAAACTTGCAGGCAAGAAGCATATTATACGCTAACTGCTCCTTATCGTAATCTCTTTTTATCCAATAAACTAAATCTTGTTCATCACTTTTTACTGAAAGGTAAGGGGATTTTTCCTTGCTCTTTGAATACGGAACTCTTACTCCGGAATAATCAAATTCTAAAGAAGCTTTTAGAGATTGATCATAGTCTATTCCGAGCGTAACAATATTCACCGGAGGTTTGTGATCCATAAGAAGTCCGCTTATATTTTCCGCTATTGTTACAGGCATTATCTCCTGCAAATGCGGAAGCTCCTCATACACAAACTTACCGCCGTCAGCATCTTTTAAATCGGTAAATGTCGCTTTAATTATGCTTTGCGGAAGTTCATTCATCGCTACATTTATAGGGAATATAATATTTTTGTATCTGCCCCACTTTATTTGGCGTGAAAAATATTTTATTTCTTCAAACGGGTACGTTTCATCCTTATCAGGACGAGACCAAAATAGTTCCAGCACAATGTTTGTACCACCGTTTACATTAGTTGTGGAAACATCTAAATTTAAATTCCAAACATTATCCGTAAACTGAATTCTTTCTTTTGTTTTTTCATCCAAAACTTCCTCAAGCTGAGCCATCAGAGGAAATACCGGTGCAAATTTTGTAATCGGAATATCGTACCAACCGGCTTTTTTGTCCTGTTTTGCGATTTTCAACATTGTTTGAAAAAGTGCTATTTCAACTTTTTGTGCATCATTCAACTCAAATTCAGGAGATGCCTTCTGTATTTCTATTAAAGAACGCAAAATACCTTCTAAAGACCGCACAATTTTGTTTGAAGCTCTGTCTCGAACCAAAATTGAAAAGAAATTCTGTCTTCTCTTTGGATTAAAATGAAATATATAGCTACCTCTTGCGGGAGTTTTAAGTGCCGTATCAACATCAGATAAATCCGGCACAACACCATATTTATCTTCCATCCAATTATCATATGCACCGTCTTCAATAGCTTTCAGTGCAACTGCAACAGAGTGTTTGCACCATTCTTCTTTCAAAGGACAATTGCAGCGTGCTTCGATTTTATTTTTCTTAAAAATTAAATCCGTCACATAAAAATCTTGATAATTGCCCTTGACTTTACCTTTGTAAAAGTTTTTTTCAGGTTCTGACTCAAGAACCATACCTTTTTGATAATACTCATATCCGCGTCTCCAACTGCCTGAAGTCGCATTTTTCTTTAAAAAATCATAATTAAACTTAAATTCGCTCATTTAGTGAGGTACTCTTATTCCTTATAAATTAAATACAAAAATGACAAACCTATTGTCAAAGGCTTACACGATAATCAACAGAGTAACACATTACTCCATTAACTCCCAAACCTTAAGTATAATTATCTCATATATTTTAATTTTATGCAAGTAGGAGTATGATAAATAAAAAGAAATATTTGTTAATAAGCAAAAAGGGAAACTTTTTAGTTTCCCTTTTGTACAATTATCTATAAACTATGAAAGTCTGTCCAGTATCCATTGGCGAATACTATTTCCTAATGAATGAGCTCCGCTTCTCACACTTTCAAAAGCTTGTGTTGCTAAATCAGTAGCTTTACCCCATAAAGAGCCAAACCAGTCACATACAGCATTAAATCCTTTTTTTACACCGTTCCACAAGTTATTAAAGAACGACCTCGGCGAATAATTCACTGGAGGATTGCTTCCCTTTGGATTACCGTTTACAGTATCTGTAATCACAGTTTCTACTGCATCTGCTACACGTTCAGCAACTTCTCCAACATTAGCCTGATTAGCTTCAGGAGCTTTAGCTCTTGAGCTTGGCGTAAATGTATCAAATCCATCATTATCAGTTTTTGGCGGTTGATTTTCAGGAGTATTTTTTACAGGTTGATTATCACCTCTTGCTGGTTGAGGTACTCCATTTGCTGCTGATAGACGTTGAATGTTCATAATAAATCTCCTTAAATTTTGCTGATATTTTAACTAACTATTTTCTTTTATAGTTTCATCTTATATATCGGCTAAATTTTCCAAAACTTTAGTTATATTTGTAAATTTGTTACAAAATTTTACAAAACATTCTCTAAATCGAACTATAATTGAATAAATTCTGAAAGAATTTCATTGCTTAAAAGTGTACCTTTTAAATTTAAAGCATAACCGCTGGGCGTTTTTTCTATATAATCGCTGTATTTTTCCAATATTGAAGCATACTTGTCTTCAAAACTTACACTATATTTATCTTTTATTTTCTTAATACTAATTCCTTCGGTCTTTCTAAAGCCCAAAAATATCTCTTCTTCCAATTTCTCTTGCTCAGTCAGAAATTTTCCATATTCATGAGAAGACGGATTTTCCATATATTTTTCTATTTCGGAATAATTTGAATACCTGACACCATCTTCATAACCGTGAGCAGAAACGCCAAAACCATAATATTCTTCATTATTCCAATACGTTAGATTATGCTTTGATTCATATCCTTCACGGGCAAAATTGCTTACTTCGTATCTTTTATACCCGCTCATTTCCAGTCTGTTATTTATCATCTCATACATATCAGCCTGCTCGTCATCTGACGGCAAATTTTGCGGAGGATTCTTCCCGAAATATGAATTTTGTTCAATTTTTAGTCCATATGTTGAGATATGCTTAATTTCAAGTGATAAAAATTTTTCTATATCAGCTTTTATACTGTCCATATTTTGGTTTGGAAGACCATAAATTAAGTCTGCACTTATATTTTCAAATCCGGCCTTCTTGGAAAGTTCAACCGCATTAATAATTTGAGACGAATCATGTCTGCGCCCGATAAGCTTTAATAAATCGTTATCAAAGGTTTGTGAACCGATTGAAATTCTGTTTACACCTGCTTCATGCAGTCTTTGAAGATATAAAAGTTCCGCATCGTCAGGATTGAGTTCAAAAGTTATCTCACAATTATCAAGAATATTAAATTTTTTTATAACTTTTGTTATCAAATCCGCAGGCACAAGAGAAGGAGTTCCGCCTCCAAAATATAAAGTTCCGAGTTTTTCTCCTCTGTAGTTATCAGAAATTTCTTTCATCAAAGAATATATGTATCCGGTAATGAGTTCCGGATTATTAAATGAAACAAATGAACAATATTTGCATTTACTCTTGCAAAAAGGTATGTGAATATAAACACTGTTTGGCATTATTCATCCAGTTTTATATAATTTGTATCCCACCTTAAGTCTATATATTTGACTTTTTTATTAAGCATTTTCACCTGAGGCAAAAGTGACGGAATTCTGTGAATTTTATCAAAACTGCCGGCATTGAAACTGCCTAATCTTATATTAACGGTTGGGATTTTTATATACACATCCTGAGGATTTCTGTAATCAATATATTCTACAGGCTCACCGGAATCTGCCTCTACATATGCCGCCAGTTTTTTAAAATTGTTAACCTTTGTCTTATCCCAATTACGATAGTCATCTCCGCTTCCATAGGTGATGACTTTAACTGTTTTAAATTCAGGAGATAAAGGCATATAATCTCTTCCGATAAGTTTTCCGTCAGAAGAGAAAAACGCAATAGGCTCAACTTCAACATCAGGAGAAATAGTTATTGCCGGAGTTCTCTCTATTATAATGATTTTTAATCGTGCGGGAAACCAAAATCTTCTTATATATACATTTTGTACTGGCTCTAACTGCATTATACTCTCTTTTAAATTATCCGTTTTTACAAGAAATATAGGTCTTGTTGAAACCTGATTACGTCTTAGTGCCGCAAGAATCTTTTGTGCCGGTACAATTTTATTGTTAACAATTTCTAACGCAGGACTGTTTAAGCTATCAAATGCGTTTGCATGAAGTCTCCACTGAGGCATTTTAAGAATATAGAAACACAATGCTGTCATTGCAAAAAAGATAAATAGTTTCCACATTGCACGCAATCTTGTAAGTCTGCGCTGAGACTTACGAATTTGACGCTGCATTTTTGCCTGTTTTAGCCTTCTTTTTTGCCTGTATCTTGGATTTACGTGTTCTTCATCTGACATCTATTTATTCAATCCTACGCTGTTAAGTATCATTAAAACTAAATTATCATAATCTATACCGCAAACTTTTGCCTGAGCAGGCAAATCACTTGTATCAGTCATTCCAGGATTTGTATTTATTTCCAAGAAATACGGTTCATCATCTTTTATCATAAAGTCAATTCTGGAGACCCCTGAGCATCCTGCAATACGGTGAGCCTTGACTGCTATTTCTTTTACCTTTTTTGTAGTTTCCGGACTCAAACCTGTTGCTGGTACAATAAATTCGGAAAGCCCTTTGGTATATTTTGCATCAAAATCGTACCATTCTGTTTTTGTTCTGATTTCTAAAATTTCTGTCGCAAATTCAGCTCCTTGATTTCCAAGTACACCAACTGTTACAAAAAAAACATCTATAAATTCTTCTATTAAAACATCATCATTATATTTTACAGCTTCATTATATGCTTCTTTCAATTCTTCAGGCTTGTTTACTTTTGTCATTCCAAAGCTTGAACCTTCTGAAACCGGTTTTGTAATAAGAGGATATCTTAAACCCTTAACTGCTTCTTCAACATTATTACCTTTTCGCACAAAAACTGATTTTATAAGCGGAATATCTTTGCAAGTTGAGAGAATTCTTTTTGTATATTCTTTATTCATACATATTGCGCTCGACATAACTCCGCATCCTGTGTACGGAATTTTCAAAATTTCCAGTAAGCCCTGTATACACCCGTCTTCGCCAAATTTACCGTGAAGAGTGTTATAAGCATACTCAAAGCCTTTTAAATCATTGGCAATATTTTCTGTAACATCAACAATTTTTGCATTTTGATATCCCAATCTTTGCAAAGCTGCTAATACATTCTTCCCTGAACGCAAAGATACTTCTCTTTCTGATGACATTCCTCCACAAAGAACAGCTATTTTTGATGTTTTTGACACAACATATTCCATAAATTTTCCTCTTTTTCAGTTTTATCACCTATAAATAATATTTCCGGAACCAACTCTATTGTGTATTGTTTTTTTACTTCATCTTTCATTTTTTTCATGAGCTCCAATACATCTTCTGAAGTTGCATTACCTTTATTTATAATAAAGTTTGCATGATTATTCCAAACTTTCACTTTTTCAAAATCAAAACTTTTTACTCCTGCTTTATCAAGAAGTCTTCCGGCTGAATCATTCTCAGGATTTTTAAAAACGCTGCCGGCATTCGGCGTTGCAAGGGTAGGCTGAACATTTTTTCTAAATTCTAAATTCCGCTTTATTAAATTCTCTATATCTTCTTTAGCAGCTTTCTTTAAATCAAATTCTGCATGTAGTAATATATACCTGCCTTCTTTAAGAATTGAATTTCTATAACCAAAATTCATTTCATCTTTTGGTTTATACACAATTTCCTTTGTCTCTCTATCAAAAAGGCAGCACTGATAAAGGTTATCAGAAATGCACTGACCGTGAGCTCCTGCATTCATATATATATTTCCGCCAATTGAACCGGGAAATCCAATCATAAATTCAAATCCGCTAAGAGAAGCTTCTGCTGTTTTTTGTGCAAGCAGCGGCCCTTTAACTCCGCAAGATGTATAAATTTTTGTGCCTCTAATTTCAAACTGCTTTAATTCTGTTGTAAGAATAATATCACCTGAATATCCTTTAGATGAAAACAAAATATTTGAACAACTGCCTAAAACTATATAGTTGTTTAAATTTTTCAAAAGTTCTACGAACTCAGACTGAGTCTGTGGAAAATATACTTTTTTACATTTTCCGCCAATCTTATATGTTGTGCAGTTTTTTATATCAAAGTTTTCCTTAACTATCAAAGTTTTGTCCTTATCCCTACTCAAAAATTATAGCATATTTTGTTCTGTCGGATTAAACAAGAACAAATTTTTGAAGGCTTTTGCCCAGATTTGTTATAGTTCCTGCTCCTAATCCTATAACAACATTTTTCTTATCTAAAGTCGGAAGAAGTTTTTTTGCAACCTCTTCAATTGAGCCGCTATAATACTCTGCTCTTTTCAATTCTGATACAAATCTTGCAGAGTTTATTTCTTCTATAGGATCTTCTGAAGCTGCATATACATCAGTTACTATTAAACGTCCTGCATTATCGAATGATGATTTAAAATCTTCCCACAGACTTTTTAATCTTGTATATCTATGAGGCTGAAAAACTGCAACTACATTGGCTTTTCCGAACTTTTGTGCTGCAGCGTCAAGCGTTGCTTTTATTTCTGTCGGATGATGTGCATAGTCATCATAAACTTGAATTCCGTTTATTTCACATACTTTTTGAAAGCGTCTTCCCATTCCGGTAAAATCTTTAAAATATGACTTAACTTCATCTATATTTATTCCGGCTTCGCAAAAAGCTGTTGCTACTGCAAGTGCATTATACACATTGTGAATACCTGCAACTTGGATTATAATATTTGCTAATAATTTTTCCCTGTAATAAAAATCAAAACTTGTAAACTCTTTTGAATAAATAATGTTTTTTGCCATATAGTCAGCATTATTTAGTCCAAATGTAATAAAGTTTCCGGACAATTTTCTTACACCGTTATTATCGTTATTTACAAGAACTTTTTCTGATTTTGAAATTTCCTGTTCAAAAGTTTTAATTAAATCACTCATACCATTTTTATAAAAATCCAGATGGTCTTCTTCTATATTATTAATTACCAGAATATCCGGAGAATATTTAATTATAGTCCCGTCACTTTCATCAAGTTCAGCAATAAAGTATTTTCCTGATTTATGTTGCGCGTTTGTATTAAGTTCAGGAACAATACCACCGTCAACAAAAGAAGGTTTTAAATCGGCTTTTTCCAATACGTACGATGCAAGTCCGCTTGTTGTAGTTTTTCCGTGAGTACCGGAAAAGCCAATAAAACATTTTTTTTCAATGCCTTTTTGTGCCATTTCGGCGATTTCCCTAAGCATATCTGAACGGTGGTATATTTTTAACCCCATTTCATTTGCTCTTACTAATTCCGGATTATTTTGTCTTATTGCCGAACTTACTACAACAATAGCACCATCCGGTACATTGTCTGCGCTATGTCCTATTGTAACAGTTGCTCCTAGTTCTTTAAGTTTGTCTATATATTTACTATCGGATATATCTGAACCGGTCACTGTATGTCCGTCTTCCAGTAAGTATTTCGCAAGACCGCTCATTCCTATCCCGCCAATTGCTATAAAATGATATTTACCCATAACCTCTCCAAATTTCCTATTTATTATATTATAAACCAATATTGATTTACAAGGTTTGGCTCAAGTATTTTATAACTTTTTTTACTTTTTCATCCGGCTCTAATTCAAAATAAAGTCTTTCTTCTTTATCATATGGTTTTATAAACGAAAGTTTATAAGATTGCAGCACTTGTTCTTCAGTATTTACTTTCATTTTACCAAAACCATATAATGAATCATTGTATACAGGATGTTTTATAGATGCCATATGAACTCTTATTTGATGAGTTCTGCCTGTCTCAAGCTTAACTTCAATTAAAGTTGCATCATTGTACCTTTTTAGGACCTTTACTACAGATATACTTTCTTTTCCGTTAGGAGTTATCATCATTTTATGAGGTTGATTAGGATTGCGTCCTATTGGTTTATTTATAACAAATTCATCTTCTTCTATAATTCCCTTTACTACTGCTAAGTATTTTTTTTCTACCAGACCGTTTTTCATTGATTCTACTAAAAAATTGTGTGCTTTATTTGTTTTTGCAACCATTAATAGTCCAGAAGTATTACGATCAAGTCTGTGAAGAATTCCTCTTCTGAAGTCTCCGTTCACATCTGACAAATTCTCACCATATTTATACAAAAGAGCATTAACGAGAGTTCCGGATTTTTCTATTGACGTCGGATGAGTTAGCATTCCGGATGGTTTATTAACAACAAGCATTTCATCGTTTTCCCATATTATTTCTATCGGGATATTTTCCGGTAAAATTTCTGCTGACTCTGCTTTTATATCAATTTCTATAACATCGCCGCTTTTTACTACGTATGACGGTTTTGTTGTCTTTAAATTAACTTTTACCATCCCGTTTTTTATAGAATTCTGAATTTTTGAACGTGAAAAATCCTGCAAATAATCTGCAAGATAAGAATCCAACCTTTTTTCTTCTTCTGTTAAATCATCAATTATCAGTTTCATTGTTCTTAAAATAGTTGTTTTTTATTATTATGATTACAATGCCTATTACACCGATATTTATTAATACATCAGATATATTAAACACAGGAAAATCTATAAAGTTAAGCTTAATATAATCTAGTACATACCCTAAAAAAATTCTTTCATACATATTACAAAAGATACCCGCAGTCATCATTGCAGTAAAAAACAATGCTATTCCTGATGTTTGGCTAAGATGTTTTATTGTATAAAACAATATAAAACAAATAGCAAATACAGAAAATGCAATAAGAAAAATCCTTGAATTTTGTAAAATGCTGAAAGCCGCTCCTTGATTTGGAAGTAACACAAAATCGAAAATAGGATTTTCATGTAACTTCTCTGTATTATTTATTATCAGGTTAGAAAAATACTTATCAAGAAGGGTTAGAAAAATAAAAGTCACAAAGAAATAAATTAGTTTACTAATTTTGTTCATCTTTTATTTCATCCTTCTTTTGAACATTTACACGTATTATCTGATATCCGAACCCGGTCAAACTTAATTTAATACTCATATCGCACACATCTGCTTTTGTCAAACCTATAGATGCAACTATATATTCATTTGCATCATCAGAGTTTGAAATAAACAGACGTTCTAAAATGTTATCTTCCGGCATTTTTCTAAAAACTTCTTTTGCCTGTTGCTGAGGATAAACAACTTTGTCTTTTGCGATTGAAGCTATTGCAAAAGTATCTTTTGGAGGAATAAACTCCAATGAAGCTGTATATTCGTAATTCGGTTCAACTATTTTGGGAGCAGTGAGCTTTACGTCCAAATTCATTGCATCACCGTACATCATTGATGTATTTTCTTCTATCACAGCATCAGATATAACTTTCCATTTCCCGTCAGTTTTCTTTAAATAATAAACGCTATCTGCCCAACTTTTTAATTCTCCGTTCATCTTTGCAGAGACAGGAATATTTGCCTGAGAAGTTTCAACAAGCTTTACGCATGCTTTATCATCTCCTTCAAAGCTTATTTGTTTAAATTTTATGCCATATTTAATATTATCATATGTATTCCATAAATCTTTAACCAGACTGGAATATGTATTCAAATCAAATCCGTCAGAATTTTTATAGTTCTTATCATAAGTAGATATAAACTTTTCAAAATTTGATTTATTAGCATACTTTACTTGAGAATTTAAAACTGATTTCACTGCTCGTTCATCAGTTTTTATTTGCCAGTCTCTTAGTGTAAAAGCATTCGCACAAGACACAGACATTGATATAAATAATAAAAATACAAATAAATTTTTCATAAAAGAATTATATACTAAAAACTCTTAAACATAAATAAACCAAAAAAATGACTTACTTTTTTTACACCTATATGGTATAATCGTTAAGGAATTGCAGGAGAGAACATGCCTAATATTGATTTAGATGAAGAATTTTTAAAATTATTATATGGTGCAACTAATTCAGAAATGCCGGCAGATATAAATCTTGCAGGTCTAAAAAATCAACTGATAAAAATTAATGACTTAATAAAAGAATTAAATTCAAACAGCTTCAAAAAGCCGGCTGTTGTAAAAAACAATGCGGAAGATGACGAAGAAGAACAGAAAGGACCGGCTATACTTGTAGTAGATGATTTGGGGGTCATTACTTATCAATTAAAAGTACTTTTGTCTAGATTTGAATATGACGTAGATTGTTCTCAAGAAATATATGATGCCGTTAACAAATTTAAGAAACGCAAATATATATATGTAGTTATGGACTTATTTATCCCGACAGAAAGAGAAGGTTTCATTCTTTTAACAGAGCTTAGAAAAATGGCGATTGCGGCAGGCATAAGAACAGTTATAGGCGTTATAACAGCTTCTCCGAGAAAAGAAATTGAACAACAATGCAAAGCGAGAGGAGCTGATTTCTTCCTTGAAAAAAGCAGTGATTGGCAAAACAACCTGCTTGAAATTATGAACAGTTATATTAATGCAGGAAAAGAGGAAGAGGAAGAATTCTAGGATGGAGCAAAAGTCCATATTTTCAGTGATATCGCCCATTATGGCGGGGCCTTCCAGTTCTCACACTGCAGGTGCCGTAAGACTTGGGCTTATGGCAAGAAATATTTATAATAAAAATTTTTCCAAAGTTAAATTTGTTTTATATAATTCTTTTGCAACAACAGGTTTTGGTCATGGCACCAATAAAGGTCTTTTAGCCGGTGTATTAGGATATTCTGTTGATGATAGCAGAATAAAGAATATTTTTGAAACAGAAACTTCTATAAAATACGCTTATGAATATGTTCAAGATATTTCAAGACATCCAAACTCTGTTGATATAATTTTTGATAACGAATTTATTATCTCCGGAGATTCCGTAGGGGCGGGAGAAATCAGAATAAATAATATAAACGGATTTTATGCAAATATAGACGGAAAGTATGATACTTTGGTAATAACTTATAAAGACAAGCCCGGTATGATATCTTCTGTCAGCAACATGCTTCAAAAACAAAATGTCAATATTGCATCTCTACACTGTGACAGAGATTCAAAGGGGGGAGATGCAACAATGTATATCGCTATGGACATTCCTGTCGGAGACGATATTGTAGCTAAAGTATCACAGTTAAAAGATGTATTTTTTGTAACAAATGTTAGAAAGCTTAAAAAATGAAGATATTATCATTTGCAGACTTAATTAATATATGCAAAGAGCAAAATAAAACCATATGGGAAATTGCAGAAATCGAAGAATCAGCATTAGAAGAAATGAATGTTGATGCCGTCAGGCTGAGAGTATTAGAGAACTTAATTGCCATGAGAGAAGCAATAACAAACGGGCTAAAATCTGACGAAAAATCTATAAGTAACTGGTGCGGTGATGACTGCTTAAAACTTTCAAGAGGATATAAAATTCGCCCTGCTATATTTGGCAGTATATTTGAAAAAATAACGAAGTATGCCATTGCGACTGCTGAAGAAAACTTGAGAATGGGAAGAATAGTAGCTTGTCCGACTGCAGGTTCTTGCGGAATTGTACCATCTGTCATTATTGCAGTTGCAGAAGAAAGACAAATCGCAGAGGAAGAACAAATAAACGCACTATTGACATCCGGCGTAATCGGACTTATGGTCTCAAATAAAGTTCAATTAGCTGGTGCGGTTGCAGGATGTCAGGCTGAATGCGGAGTGGCTTCCGCTATGGCGGCGGGTGCACTTGCACAAATGCTTGGCGGAAATGTAAATGAAGTACTTCAAGCGGCTGCACTTGCTATGAAAAACATATTAGGGCTTACATGCGATCCTGTATGCGGATTGGTAGAAGTTCCTTGTATAAAGAGAAATGCTTTCCTTGCTGTTCATGCTGTCACTGCTGCAGAGCTTGCGCTTTGCGGAGTAGAAAGTAAAATCCCTATAGATGAGGTTGTTGATACGTTAAAAATAACAGGACAATTGATGTCGCCGCTACTTAAAGAAACTGCAAAAGGCGGACTTGCTCAAACAAAAACTGCAATTAAGCTTGAAAAGAAATTATTTAAAAAGAATTTTTAAATTTTCATTGCTTGTTAAAACTGTTCCAAGAAACGCTTGTCATTATTAAAGAATAAGCGGATGTCATCGATTGCATATTTAAGCATTGCCAAACGTTCAACACCCATACCAAATGCAAATCCTGTATAAACATCAGGGTCTATTCCGACACCTTTTAATACATTTACATCGACCATACCGCAACCGAGAACTTCTAACCATCCCGTTCCGCTGCATGTGCGACAACCTTTGCCCTGGCACATTATGCACTGAACATCAACTTCTGCAGACGGCTCAGTAAACGGGAAGAAGCTGCTTCTGAATCTTGTAGGTCTGGAGGAACCAAAATATAATCTTATAAATTCGTTTAAAACGCCTTTTAAATCACCAAATGTTATTCCTTTATCAACATACAAACCTTCTATCTGGTGGAAGAAATTATTTTTGCGTGCGTTTATATTTTCATTTCTGTATACTCTGCCGGGAGCAATTACCTTTATAGGAGGTTTTTGATTTTCCATTATATGAATTTGAGCTCCTGAAGTTTGGCTTCTAAGTACTGCCCCTTGAATACCCTTAACATAAAATGTATCCTGAACATCACGTGCCGGATGATCTTTGGGTACATTGAGCATGTCAAAATTGTAATACTCTGTTTCTACCTCGGGAGAAAGTTCCGGAGATACAACAGAAAAACCTAAATTTTGAAATATTGATACAATTTCGTCTGTTGTTGAAGTAAGCGGGTGAACTTTTCCCAAAGGTGTATATTTACCGCTCAAAGTTATATCAATTCTGTCTTTTTGCAATTTTTCGTTAAGCTCTTTTTGGTAAAAAGAATCATATTTATTTTTTAACAAATCTTCCAAGTCCTGAGTAATTTGATTAGCAAGAGCACCTACAGTCCTCTTGTCTTCGTCTGAAAGATCCTTTAATCCTTTTTTTATCGAATTAAACTCACCTTTTCTGCTTAAATATTTTAGCTTAATTTCTTCTATATCATTTATTGAAACGGCTTTTTCTATATCGTCTTTTGCTGATTTATAAATATTTTCCAATTGTTCTTTCATTTTTAATCTCCCTTAAGTGAATAATACCGCAACTGCTTTTAAATGTAAACTTAAAAAAGAATTCGACTTGATTTTAGTTTAAATTTTATTAAAATGTTTATATGATTAAAAAAACTTTGCTCATATTAATTTTATCACTGGTTTGCGTACCTGTTCTATCCGAGCCTCTTGATAATGGCGGTTACGCAGGATTCCCTCCGGGATTTTATGACGATATAGATCCTGCTACGCTTGATAATGATGATGACGAATTATATACTCATCCCGGGCTTCCGAACAGAGAAATTCAAAATAACACTACACAGCAAGATATTCATACTCTTAATGATGATGACGAAATTTTTATTGGGCAGCCTGTTAAAACGAAAGCAACAAAAAATTATGCTCAAATATACAAAGATTTAGAACCTGCTGATTTTTCATATTTGCATGACATTGATCCTGACCAGTATTATGACATGAAAGACTCTGCTTGGTCAGTCTACCCGCTTTTGAGGCTAAATTCTCCAATATACTTCAAAAATTCAACAATTGAACCCGGGTACTATTTGTTAACACCAAGAGAGCACAACGGGAAATGGTATTTATTATTTAAACAAAACGGAGTTGTTGCACATATAATTCCTGTTTATGACAGAGACTATACTCCTGAAAAATTTTATGAAGAACATATTCCGCAGCCAAAACTTACAAGGGCGCAAAAAATACATATGGGATTTTTGAATTTTATCGGTGATAAAATCGACAGTTCAAAAAGAAAAGAACCGATAAAAAGCTTTTTAGAAGTTAACGACCTTGAAAATTACTTTGTTTCAATTGTGATATACTATGGCGGACATAAGTATTCAACAATTTTTAGAACAATCCGATTATAATCTTTATAATGTATTGCATAATTTGAAAAAAAATTGTAACATAATCTTATCCTAATGACTTAAGAATATATAGGAGGTACATTTGTTTGTACCCTATTTATAGAAGGAGAGAATTATGAAAGAAAATTTGAGAAAGTATCTCGTTGAATTCATAGGAACATTTTTCCTTGTATTCACAGTCGCTTCTGCAGTACTTCTTGGTGGCGACGGAGTAATTGCTCCATTGTCAATCGGCTTTGCACTAATGATTATGGTGTATGCCGGAGGTCACATTTCAGGAGGACACTACAACCCTGCTGTTTCTTTTGCGGCAGCTATTCGTGGCGCACTTGCCTGGGGACAATTGATTCCTTACTGGATTTTCCAAGTTTTAGGTGCAGCATGCGCAGCACTTCTTGTTGCTCATTTTGCTGAATTACCTGCTGTAGGAACTTGCCCATTCTCATTAATGCAAGTTATCATTGGCGAATTCTTATTCACTTTTGCACTTTGCTATGTTGTTTTACAAGTTGCAACATCTAAGAAAACAGAGGGTAATTCATACTATGGCTTAGCAATCGGTTCAACTGTAATGGTTGGAGCTTTTGCTGTTGGCGGAATTTTCTGCTTAGGTGCATTTAACCCTGCAGTAGCAGTCGGTCTTGGATTGATACATTCAGCTTGCTGGGCAGGAGTTGGTATAATTGCAGCAACTAACCTTGTTGCAGGTCTATGCGCAGCTCTTGTTTACAAATTTGTAGATGCAGAGTAAGTTTTTAAAAAAAATTCAGGTCGAAAATTTTCGACCTGAATTTTTTTTGTCTCATTCTTTTATGAATAATTAGGACTCACTATTCAAATGTGCAACGGAATAACGTGATTTATAATCCTGATACTTACTTACAAACTGTAAATCTTCGTCTTTGTTTCTGTGGTTATATTCATGTTTATCCAAAGTGTTATCATGAAGTTGAATTACACTTGTAGCAATATTTCCGCAGTGTGCTGCGATTCTTCTTAAATCATTTAACAAGTCCGAATACATAAAACTGTTTTCCGCAGTACATAAACCATCCTTCAACCTTTGTATATGATGATTTTTTACCTTTCTTACAATCTTTTTAATTACTGCTTCCAGAGGTTCTGCCTCTTGAGCCAGCTGAACATTATCTGCTCTATAGGCTTCCATAGCCATTGCAAATATTTCTGAAACGGCATGTACTATGACTTTTAGCTCATCTATCGCATCTTGTGAAAGTTTTGATTCACTTTCTTTTAATTTTTCTGCAATTTTCAGTATATAGGTTGCATGGTCTCCAATTCTTTCAAAATCACCAATAACAAGCAATAACTGAGAAATCTTATTATTATCTTCTTCTGACAAATCTTTGCCTGAAAGTTTTAATAAAAAGGCGTCTAACTTATCTTCATACGTATCAATCTTAATTTCGTTGTCTTTTATCTGCTCTGCCTTTTTCTGATGATAACTTTTTAGCATTTTGGTAGAATTAATAAAGTTGTACTCTACAATTTCCGCCATTTTTAAGGTTTGCCTATATGACTCCGCAACCGCAAATGACGGAGCAAGAAGAAGTCTGTCATCAAGCAAAACATTATTCTTTTTATTTTCTTCGGAATCAGGAATAAATTTAACAGCAAGAGATTCAATAAATTTTGCAAATGGTAAAAGCATAAATGCTGTAAATATGTTATATACAGTATGGAATGCAGCTATTCCGAAAGGAGATATATTCTTTTGCATTAAAGGGATATCTATAATTCCTGTTATTATCATAAACAATGGAAAGCAAACACCCACGCTAATTATATTATATATTACATGAACACCGGCAACTCTTTTTGCATTCGTATTTACGCCAATACTCGCTAACACAGCCGAAATACAAGTACCTAAATTTTGACCTAAAATTATCGGTATTGCAACACCCCAAGACACGCCTGCTACAAGAGTTAATGCCTGTAAGATACCAATTGAAGCAGATGAGCTCTGGATAATCATGGTTATTATCATACCAACTAAAAAGCCTAAAATAGGATTTGTAAATGCAATCATGGTATTTCTAAAACTTGGCATATCTGCCAGAGGGGCCATTGCTCCAGACATCATTTCCATTCCATACATTAAAATTGCAAATCCTATAAAAATAGAACCTATGTTTTTTCTTCGATTACTCTTTGCAACCAGCATCATTATTATGCCGACAAAAGCAAGAACAGGAGAAAAAGATTCCGGTTTTAGCAGTTTAAATAGAAACCCCGCATTAGCTTGTATTGCAGTTAAACTTAACATCCACGCTGTAATTGTTGTACCGAGATTTGCGCCGATTATTACCGATACTGTTCTTGATAATGTCATTATGCCTGAGTTAACAAGTCCTATTAGCATAACAGTAACTGCTGAAGAAGACTGTATTATTGCAGTAATGACAGCTCCCAGAATGAAGCTCTTTGCCGGATTAGAAGTCATTTTTTTTAACATCTGCTCAAGCTTACCGCCGGCAACCTTCTCTAAGCCGGATGACATAAGATTAATTCCGTAGAGGAAAAAAGACAATCCGCCGAGAAGGGAAAATATCATAAAAATATCCATTTTACTATTCCTTATTGATAATGTTGGTTATATGTGAGCTTTGATAATTATTTGATATTGTTCTTATCACTTATTTCTTTCTACTCCCATATATTTTCAGTGTAACACAATAAAAATTTTTGCATAAAAATTTTTATAGATTGTTGCAGAATATTTACAAAATATGTTTTTTTTAAATTAAATACTTTATATATACATAAGAGATATTTAATTATAAGAGAGGAAAAATCATGTCAGAGCAAAAGAAAAAATTTACAGTTATATCAAATCCAACATTAGAACAAGATAATTTCAAAAAAGAACGAACAAAGGCTTACCAGACAAATCCGCTTCGTGAACAGTTTATGAGGTTTGCAAATGAAGAAGCGGGACGGAGGTTTACAGTTGAAGATTTGCTAAAGTGGTAAATTTTTAACTCAAAAATGGCGGAAAAAGAGAAAAGAAAACGAAAAGACAGGTTTTATAACCTGTTTTTTTATGTGCAAAATTGTAAATATGATATAATTTTTTGTATGTATCAAATTAAAAATCGTATATATTTAAATCTGGATAAAACTCAGAAAAGCGGAATTTGTAACTATATAAGAGCTCTGGTAAAACAGAATCTTAATCTGACATATTCTGAAATACTGAAAAAATTTATTGAAGACGAAAAATATTACTTAGAACTTAGTGCATCAAGATTTCCATTTCTTAAAGATATCATTGATACAGATGAATTTTTAAATGAGACAGAAATTTATATCAAAGAATGCATTAAATATTACGAATACAAAGAGAAACAGCGTCCCATAATAGAAGCGCAAAAAGAGTTTGAAAAGAAAAAACGTAAATTTTTACAAGAAGTAAAAATGTCAAAAGAGTTGCCGACTAAAAAACAACTTTATTATTATGACAGACTTTGTAAGAAATATTCAATAGAAAAACAAGATACAGAAGAGTTATCAAAATTGGATTTAAGAAATGAAATAGAAAGAATTATAAATGAACATTCAAACAATTACAAAAATATTGACTGAAGCAGGAATAGAAGAACAGGAAGCAAATAGAGAAGTTGAGCTTTTATTGGAAAAGGTTTGCAATATTTCACCAAAAGATAAAATATTAGGAAAAGAACCCGATAAGGAGCAGTTAAGAATTTTAGAGGAAAAAGCAAGATTACGGGCAGATACAAGGCTTCCTGTCCAATATATTATCGGAGAAGCTTATTTTATGGGAGAATTTTTTAAAGTTACTCCTGATGTGCTTATTCCGAGAGACGAGACGGAAATTCTTGTGGGGAAGGCAATAGAAATTATAAAAACGAACGGTTTACAGAAAGTTTTAGATATAGGAACCGGTTCAGGTTGTATAGCATGCACAATTGCGAACAGGACAAGCGCAACTGTTCTTGGAATTGATATATCTTCTGATGCCCTGAGAGTAGCGCTTGATAATGTTACGAAATTGGGGATTAACAACAGAGCTGTATTTAGAAAATCAGACTTGTTTGAAAAAATCAGAAAAGATGAAAAATTTGACATGATAATATCAAATCCGCCATATATACCAATTGGGACAAAATTAGAACCGGAAGTTCTGCATGAACCTCAAATAGCACTTTTTGCAGAGGAAAACGGACTTAGTGTGTATAAACGAATTATAAATCAAGCACCGAATTATTTATCAAAAGGCGGATGGCTAATATTTGAGCTTGGAATGGACGAATCAAAGTTAGTCAAAACGCTTATGGAAGAATATTATACTGAAATAAATATTATAAAGGATTTGTCAGGAATTGACAGAGTTATATCGGGAAGACTTGAGTAATTTGGGCAAATTTCCAAAAAATTTAACGTTTTCCCACTTGCAAATTTCTTTAAATTCTATTAAGATATATGTATTAATATTAAGAAATTCAAATTTTTGTTAAGTAGTATAAAAATAAAGGTGACAACATGGCAGAGAATGAAGAATTAGAACCGTTGGAAGGCGAAACCAAACAAAAAATATTGGTTGCGGATGATGAAGCCAGTATCAGAAGAATTCTTGAAACACGTTTAAAAATGGTTGGCTACGATGTTGTAGTAGCGGAAGACGGAGAAGAAGCCGTTGAAGTATTTAATAAAACAAATCCTGACTTAGTTGTATTGGATGTTATGATGCCAAAGATGGATGGTTATGGTGTTACAAGAGAAATTCGCAGAACTTCTGACGTACCTATTATTATATTGACAGCGTTAGGAGATGTTTCAGAAAGAATAACCGGTTTAGAATTAGGAGCTGATGATTATGTGATAAAACCTTTCAGCCCGAAAGAACTTGAAGCAAGAGTTAAAGCCGTTCTAAGAAGGACTATAAATAAAGATGTAATTATTCCTTCATCATCAGCCTCAGGCGGAGCAACAGGCGGAAGCTCAAAAAACAGCAAGAATGTTATTACAACAGGCGCTATAAAAATTGATACGGCAAGAAGACAAGTATTTAGAAAGAATGAAAGAATTCGTTTGACAGGAATGGAGTTCAGTTTATTAGAACTTCTTGTAAACAATTCCGGACAAGCATATTCAAGAAACGAAATTCTTCAACACGTATGGTCATATCCTGCAGACCACAGAATTGATACTCGTGTCGTTGACGTTCATATTTCAAGACTTCGTTCTAAATTAGAAACAGATCCGACTAATCCTGAGTTAATATTAACAGCAAGAGGAATCGGATATATGTTCCAAAGAATAAATTAAGATTATAATCTAAAAAACGGGGCTTGATTTAAGCCCCGTTTTTTTTCTTGATTTTTAAGTTTGATTTGATATACTTTTGTTGTTGACTATATGGCGAGTATCGTCAAGCGGTTAAGACCTCGGATTGTGGTTCCGATATGCGTGGGTTCGAATCCCACTACTCGCCCCATTTATTGATTTAGCACCTTCGGGTGCTTTTTCATTAGGAACGATAAGGGTTTTCAGGGTTCGAACTTTGCTATTTACCAATAGCTCAACCTGTTCTTCAAGATATTCCCAAACCTCTGCTGTAATGGGCTTTTCGAGGGTTAGAACTTTTTCATCATGTCTTTCAGCTTCTTTAATCATTCTTAATGCTTCAAAGATTGGTTTCAACTTTACAGATAGTTCTGTATCGATATGATTGTATAGAATTTCTTCAATAAGAAGACGTAACATTGTACGCTTATTGTCTAAATCTGCCTTAATATACAATTCTGGGATACGGTTGCAGAAGTCAATTATAAGGTCAATATTCTTGTATATTAAACGGTTTAAGTCATTGCTTTCTTTTATTTCGATAGCAATTTTATCACGTTCAGATACCCAGCCTTCGTACTGCTGCTTAAATATCTCATCTGTCATTGAAGCTGGTAACTTCCCAAGTATCTTATCTTCATAGCTTTTCTTGATTAAGTGTTCAAGTTCTTTCAGCCTTTGACTTCTGACAGTAATTAAGCGATTTTCAACAAAGCACAATTCATCTAGACAATTCAGTATCTTCTGTTTAAGTCTGCGTACTATACCAGCAGGAATTTCTATTGCACCGATTATTTCTTGAACTGCTATGTCAATAGCTTCTTCACGTACGCTCATTCCTTTTAATGATTTATGGTACTTCTTATTACCACAGTGATAATATACGTAACTGCCACTATTGTGTCCACCAAGTTGTATTTGTTAATAGTTCCTTTTCTTCCAATTAAGACACAGGGTTTATTCCAAAGAAATGTGTTCGTTCTTCCAATTTCACCACTAGTAGCAAGAATAGGATAAATACCGTCTTTACATTCAATAGCTTTCTGGTCTTTACCATGTTTTATCTTGAGTACGTTTTCTATACGACACTCAACTATTGAATCATTGAACTCTTTGAATCTTAGCTTAGGTTTTAACATACAGCCCCCTCTAGTTCATTTAATACACTACTATTAGTGATAATAGAGGTATTTAAGACATTTCCATTATCGTCTTTATGTTCTATTTTAACGTCCATACTATAAAACTCTCTTTTACTCATAGGTTTGAATAACTATCAAGTTATATCTGGTTTTGAAGTTAATTCATTTTTTTAATCAATTCTACATAACAGTTCTGCTGTCTTTAGGAATAAAACAGATGAGCTCAAACCATTCATAATACCTTTTGAATTCTTTAGTGATGATGACTTTGAACTTAATCAGTCTATTGATGAAATATCATCATCTCTGGCTGAACTTAAAGCAATAGGATTGATTACTTCCTACAGATTTAATTCTGAAACAATATCGTTTGAAATTGTATCAAATGTTATATCTAAAAGCATTAAACAATATAGTTATGAATTCTTTATACTTGATACCGAAGAAAAAATGAAAGTTAATTTTGAAGCATACAAGGAATTGGTAACATTAGTGAACCTCAATATAAAACCTTCACAATACCGAAAATTAGTACAGCGTTAGTAATTATAATGCCTGTTGTTGCAGGCAAGGAGATTAAAATGGATAAGTATAATCAAGATGATTATGATTTTATTGAAGATGAAGAATTCCAAGCATTTCTTCAAAGTAAGTTAAAGGGTAGGTTTCTACCTTTTAATAGATTTATGACACTACTTAACAGATGTAAGAAAGAATACATTTTCTACTTAAATCATAAGTATTTGTACGTAAACAGACCTTTATATTAGGAGAAAATTAAAAATGGATGATTATCAAAAAAGACTTGATACTATGAAGGCAATATTAAAAGCTAACCTAGAGAAAAAGAATCAAGAACAACAAAAGAACAAAGTTGTAAAAACTTCAAATGTTGATACAGCTCCAACTCCAATAGAGAAAGCGAATGCTCTAAAGAAAAAAGAGTCCAGTAAATACACCTCTTATATAGCTTCTAAGTTGCTTCCCGGATTGGACAAGTAGTATATACGAAAATTAATAAACACATTCTCATGCCAGCTTTATGAACCAAAGAGCTGGCATGAAGTGGCGTGTGTATGAAGGAAAGAATAATTTTAGTCATACTTATATGTTGAGTACAAACACGGATACTTGGCTTAATATGCTTTCTCCTATACTATCTCTTTAATGCTCATGTTCATGTTAAGATAAAGATGTTATCAAGGAGTGTTAGGAATGTCTTATCAAAGTGAAGCAGAGCTGGAAAAACAACTTATAGCAAAGTTACAGACACAAGGTTATACTTATGTTCGTTTGAACGAATACAAAGACCTTGAAGCTAACTTTAGAGTACAGCTAAACCTATTGAACAAGAATGTTCTTGAAGGTAAAGACCTCTCTGACAAGGAATTTGAACGAGTATTAACATACTTGAACGGTAAGACTGTTTATCAATCTGCTAAACAGCTTAGAGATAAGTTTGTACTGGATAGAGATGACGGAACTCAAGTGTATCTATATTTCCTTGATGAAGCACCTGAGAATAATACATATCAAGTTACTAATCAAGTTACTGTTCAAGGTAAATATGTTAACCGTTATGATGTTACAATCCTTATAAACGGTTTACCATTGATTCAGATTGAACTTAAAAGACGTGGAGTTGATATAAATAGAGCTATCGACCAGATTGACCGATACAGACTTCATTCCTTCAAAGAATTATTTAAGTATATCCAGATATTTGTTGTTTCTAATGGAGTTGAAACCAGATACTTTGCTAATACTAATGAATCCAGAATATTGAAGTCTCTGACGTTCTATTGGACTAAAGAAGATAACGAACGTATTAACATACTTGATAACTTCTCATCTGCTTTCCTTGAAAAGAATCGACTTTTAAAAATGCTAACTAAGTACATGGTTATAAATGATACAGACAAAAGTGATAGTTATTTATTCGAGTTGAAGTAGCATTTTAATTGTATTAATACTATACTCATCATGTAGTGAGTAATGAGCTAACTTCACACAATATGGTTCGAAGTTCAACCCATTGCTTGCCCCATAAAAAAGGTTTTGGCTTTTGCCAAGACCTTTTTTATTTGAGTGTGTGATGATGAGAACCCACTAAAATGCGTAAGCATTTTGTGGAGTTCGAGCGGATTTTTGCAGAGTGCGGAGTGCTTTTGCAAAGTGATGTAAATCACGCAGGCAAAACACGAAGACACGTTTAACGCAAAAAATCCAAGACAATCCCACAACTTGCCCCATAAAAAAGACCTTTTTAAAAAAGGTCTTTTTTAAGTATTTATAAAATTCTTTGTTCTTTTGTTTTTGGTGTTATATGGAGTTTATAGTCAACAGATGCAATGTATTCTTTGAACAATTGGTCATATGTTTTATTCAAAGAAACAAATCTGTCTCTTATTCTTCCCGGCCATTCTATATCATCTTTTACTAAGAATTTTTCACCTATTACCATTCTGTAACTTTCATTTAAGTCAATCGGTTCAAATTGTTTAGTTTTTGGATTACGAACTCTTATTGCATCAGAGTATTTTGCGTTTGATGTGCCGTTTTTAATTGCCTCAATAAGTGTTCTGTTAACTTGAACATCTGACCAGTGAATAATTGTATTTCTTGTAGGAGCTTTTAAGTTTGCAAGTATATTTTCAACTATCAATCCTACAAGCTCATCACCTTTAACATCACCAATCCTAAGATTTGACAAATCTTCACTGACACCGTCAAATACTTTCATAACCTTCATGTTATTTGAGCCGTCTTCCAATCCGCCTCTTACTATTGAAGATTGAATTGCAACTGTAAACACATCTTCATTTAATTTGTCTCTAACCGTTCTTTTTATTGCACTTGTGAGATAATTCATCAAGTAGCTGTTTTGATAACGAATTTCATTACCATAAGTAAGTTTATTTAAACCTTTTTTTACACCGGTATCTTCTTTAGCTCGTTGAATAGCTTCAGCACTGATTAACTCTTTAAAGTTTTTATTTTGCATTAATTTTTCTGTAATATTAGGATCAGTAATTCCCAATCCTTCAAGAACCTGAGATGTATATTGTTCTATAACCTGCTCTTTTGTAACATTTTCCTTTGGTTCTGCTTTTAATTCACTTAAGTTAATTAACGGCTCCAAGTCTTTTTCAAAATATTCATTCAAGAACTTTTGAAATTCATGATTTTCTAATCCGTCCGCAACAGTTGTTTCAGTAAAGAACGGATTTACTGTTATTTTGGCTAGATTTCCGTTATCATCAAATTCCAAATTCAAAGCTTTTATTAGTTCATTGTCTTTTCCTAATGACGTAATGCTATGACCGTTAATACTAGATTGGACATTTTTATGGTCATGCCCGTTTAAAATATGGTCAATTTCGGGAACATTTTTTTGAACCATCTCGGATAATCTGTTACCCATGTGAGAAAGAAGAATTACCGCACCTTTTGGATTTTCTTTTTTAAATGCTTCAACTTCATCTTTAACAACTTTTATAGTTCCTTGAATATCCTCTTCTTTTAGGTTAGCGTCTTTTTTATTTGAATTATCAAAGAATTCAAGCCCTTCGCAAAGACCAGGATTATAGAAATCCATACTTGGAATTGTTACACCTAAGAATAAAATTTTGTGTATTAAATCAGGATTTTTATCGTCCGGAATAGAGTAAACAGCAGATTTTACAATTTTATCACATGTATTCATTGCTTCAACTACTGCCGGAGATTTATCCATATCTACATTTGTAACAAGAGTTTTCATAGGATCTTTTCTCATTACATTCATCATAAATTTCGTTCCGCCGTCTAAACAGTGGTTCCCTAATGTATATAACACTTCGAGATTCGGAGCTTCGTGAGCTTGGACTTTTCCTGCTTTTGCAACCATTTTGTTAACCAATTCTCTTACGGCATCTATTGTTTTTATTAATGCCAAATTTTGAAAATCGCCGTTTGAAAGTTCAGGGAATGTTATAAATCCTTTTTTAGACGGATTTATAAACCAGTCTCCCACGATTGTAAAAAAGTTTGCAGTTGAAAGATCTCCTGCTTTCGGAAAAATTTCTTTTGCGTTGTTTTCTATAGTTTTCATAAATCTCGGAAGACGCATAAGGTTTCCGTGGTTGTCTGAAGTTGCCAATATATTAACTCTGGCAGCTCTAAATGATGGGTCACTTGATTGGATTCTGTTAATCATTTTCTACTCCTATTACATATTCTTATATATAATACACGATATATCTTAGTATACCTTAAACATTTTTCTATGCAAATGACTAGCCGTGAATTACGGTTAATGTATCTATATCATTGTACTGTTGCAGAGCCGGATTGATTTGAATTGCTGTTGAATAATCCTTACGAAAACCGTCAATATCACCCAATTCTTTTTTGATTGCAGCTCTGTAGAAGTATGCATCTGCATATTTTGAATTGTTTGCAATTGCTTTGTCTAAGTCTGCAATTGCACCTTGCAAGTCTCTTAAAACACATTTTTGGAGACCTCTTATATAGTAACTTTCGGCTAATTTTATGTTAGTTGTCGGAGCTTTGCTAACAGAACTTGTACGAATGTCAGGTACAGGTTCAGATTTTGCAATTCCAACACCTGCTTTTAAGGTAGCAGAAGACAATTTTTCAGGTTCTGTATTTTTTGTTTCTGTTTTTGTTGTTACCGCAGGTTTTACAACATTTTCTTTTGCAGGATTTTGTTTTGTTTCAGACATAGCAAGTTTATTTTCATTTTTTGTATTATCTTTTGCAACGACATTGCCTGAGTATTTAGAATGTGAATCTTTTTCTGAATTATATGTCAATTTTTCCGATTTTGAAGGCTCTATTTTTATCATAGGAGGATTATCAGTTAAGCCTTGTACAACAGGAATTGCTGCGATATAATGCTCGTTTGACAGCAGCGGTTTTACGTTTTTGATAAAGACTTGAGTTTCAGCAAGTGCTATTGCCTGATCTAAATCTATTGCAGCACCTTCGTTATCAAAATATAATTTTTTCAAGCGTCCTCTGTTTGCGTATGCAATGCTGTCTTTAGGATTTAATGCAATAGCCTGTGAGTAGTCACTGAGCGCACCTACATTAAAATTCATTCTCTTTTTTACAACCCCTCTGTTATTG
>JAFVAR010000029.1 GCA_017480425.1 bacterium
ATAGATGATAAACCAGAGGGAATCACTAAATTCTATTATGAAAACGGTCAACTGAAATTTTTAGCAGATTTTAAATACGGTATCGGTATAGGAACGCTATACGATGAAAAAGGTAACATAATAGGTCAAAAGAAAATGATGTGCAATGTTAACGGATGCAATGTAGTAGAGGATTGAACTATGATAGACACCATTAAATTGCATAATATCATTGAAAACTCAACGACAAACGGACCTGACAATCGTTTCGTTATTTGGACACAAGGTTGTTCGTTAAACTGTGATGGTTGCTTTAATCAGTCAACGCATGACTTGAAGGGGGGCTTTGATTTGGAAATCACTAAATTAGCCGAACAAATTAACCAAACATCAGCTATTCGTGGCATAACCCTAACCGGCGGTGAGCCTTTATTGCAATCAAAAGCAATAAGCCAATTACTTAATTTAATTGATAACACTTTGGATATTTTACTGTTTTCCGGTTATACGTTTGGGGAAATTAAAGCGGATAGTAGCAAATTGAAGATATTACATCAAGTAGATGCCGCTTTGCTTGGCAGATATAACAAAGAATTACCGCATCCGTTTTATGGTAAGAAGTTAGTATTAAATGGAAATAGAATAAAAAAAGAAGAATTAAAGCCTTGGTTGAATACGGAAGTAATCATTCAAGGGGATAATGTACAAATAACAGGTTTATATAAACAATCGGTATAAGGGGACTTAAAATGAAATTTGTTGATGAACTGCAAAACTACTTAAAAGCACGCTACCCATTGATTTTAATTAAATCAACGGAGGAAGACAGACTTTCTATGGATTTAAGAGAGGTAGCTAAGTCATTAAAGCATGATTTGGTAACTTGGAGTATTGCTTCAGGGCTTAAATCTGATAATAAACAGTTTGATGCCGGAACGGTTGAACCCAAAAAAGCCATAGATATATGTGAGAGCTTGGCAAAAACAGACAAACCGACAATATTTGTATTTTATGACATTGTGCCGGTTATGGCAAATCCACAATCAGGAGCAATTTATCAACGCAGATTAAAGGAGTTTGCATTGAATATCCGCACAAACGGTTATAGATGCAACTGCATTTTGGTATCAACCACATCTGAAATCAGCGGCAGCATTAATTCAGAAATAACGGTGTTAGATTATCCGTTGCCCAATAGACAAGAAGTCAGTGAGCAAGTTAATAAATTTGTAAATCAATACAAAGATGTAAAAGGAGTAACTGTTGACACATCAATAGAAACATTATCAGCCTTAACCAATGCTGCTTTGGGATTAACCTATGCCGAAATAGAAAATTGTCTTGCCAGAGCTTTGGTTGAAGACCATCGGTTAGACATGCAGGATATTAAAAGCATTGTAAACGAAAAGAAACAAATTATCCGTAAAAGTGGTATTTTAGAATATGTTGAGAACAAATTGTCATTAGATGATGTCGGTGGTTTGAATGTCTTAAAGAGATGGCTGGAATTAAGAGGAAAGACGTTCTCTGATGATGCCAAAGCATTTGGCTTGAACCCTCCGAAAGGCGTTTTATTAGTAGGTATCCCTGGTTGTGGTAAGTCTTTGACCGCAAAATGTATTGCAAGTGCTTGGAATATGCCACTTTTGAAACTTGATATGGGTAAAATATTCGGCAAGTATGTCGGTGATTCTGAAGCTAACATAAGACAAGCTCTCAAAACTGCTGAAGCTATTGCTCCATGCGTGTTGTGGATTGATGAAATTGAAAAAGGTATGGCTGGCGGTGCTAATGATGGCGGAACATCGTCTCGTGTATTTGGTAACATTTTGACTTGGATGCAAGATAAAACATCACCTGTGTTTACATTTGCAACCGCAAACAATATCCGTAATTTACCACCGGAATTGCTTCGTAAAGGTCGTTTTGATGAAATATTCTTTGTTGATTTGCCTGATTATGAAGAACGTAAAAAGATTTTAGAAATTCATATCGGAAAATTAGGCAGAGATATTAAAAAGTTTGATTTGGATAAATTAGCACGTTTATCTGGTGAAGAAAATCTAGGTACAAGTGTTCGTCTTGCCGGTGCGGAAATTGAAGCATGGGTGAAGGATTCATTAATGGAGGCATACGCACGCAAAACAAATGGTGATGCAAAGGCAGATTTGTCAATGGAAGACTTTGAAGCAGTATTACAAAGAATGGTGCCAATGGCAAAAATGCGACAAGAAGATTTTAAGGATTTAAGAGACTGGGCAAATGAAAATGCCGTAAGTGCTTCTGTTTCAACATCATCAGGCAGTAGCACGGAAAATTCGCTCGGTGGCAGAAAAATTGATTTATTGTAAAGGAGTAAAGCTATGAAAAAGATTTTGATTGTATCTGCATTAATTTTGATACCAATGATAGCAAAAGCTAGTTGCTACGATATTAAGGATAATGATGCCAAAAATAACTGCTTGGCAATGCAGGATAAAAGCACGCATTATTGCTACAATATTAAGGATAATGATAAGAAAAACTATTGTTTAGCAAAAGTTGGCTCTTCCAAACACTATTGTTATAGCATTAAGGATAGCAATATGAAAAATGAATGTCTGGCTTTGGTCAAATAGTAATTAATTGCGACTAAAATATTAATAGGAGTAAGTTAATGAAGAAGTTATTTATTTTATCTCTTATTTTGGTTATATCAAGCTGCTGTTTGATTAACAGGTTCAGAAGTATTGAACATACCTGTTCCTTAAAAGAAGATGTATGTGAAAATAATCTCAATATGTTGAAGACAGGGATTGATACATATAAGGCTGATGGCGGTGCTTTTATAATCCAAAATATGAAATCATCACAAATCGTAGAAATAGCTTCAGTTGGTTACAATATTGATAATCAATATCATCCTAATTTTTCAAAAATTAATATTAATGAAGATATTACGCCAGAGCACTTGATTAAAAAGTATTCATCTGTGCTTAATGAAAATAAAAAGTTAAAACAAGAACTGCGCAACAATGTAAAGCAAGGAACAGTAAAAAATGCTAATATTGGTGGTGTAGATGTTTATGGCATAACAGCAACTACGGATAAAGGCTTTGATAAAGAGGTTGTAACAACATTTTTAGGGCACTTTGAAGATAAAAACAGGAAATATGCAGCTATTGTGATATTAGACAATCCGAAACCATTAAAATCCACCTATGGTTTTCGGACAGCCGGATGGAATGCTGTCAAAATAGCAAAAAATATATTAATTACAATCAATACAAGTAAAACAGCAGAATAATTAGATTTTAGAAAGGTAATACTAAATGCAATACGATGTTTTATCAACGCCAGATTTAGAAGAACTTTGCAAGTGGGTAAATGAGAAATTAAAGGAAGGATGGAAATTGCAGGGTGGCGTTGCTACAATGGTTCACCCACCAAGATATACAGTATTTTACCAAGCTATTATTAAAGAAGATGATAATAATGATAAATGAATATGTTAAGCATTTTGCCAACTAAATTTATGCAAAAATGCAATATCATTGCAGATTTACATAAATTATGCGGTAATGCGTTGATTTTCCATTCTCTCAATCATCATATCAATCTGCTCTTTGGTAACACCTTGAGCGGTGAAGATGTTTTCCAGTTGCATAACTCTTAATTCTGCTTGGAAAAGTTTGCTCTGTAGCAATGAATTTTCTCTTTCCAGTGTCTCTATGCGGATTTGAGCCAATTCAAGCTCATGGGCGGAATATTGGGCTTCTCTTTCATAATATTCCTTATCATCTCTCAAGGATTTCTTATCAACGTTATTCATATTCTCAATAATTGGTGCAAATTCTTTACCGGTATAGACCATATGGCGGCGTCCTTGCTTATCATAGCCTAGTTGTAAATATTCCAGCTTAACCAGTTTAGCGATTGCCTTTCTAACGGTATCAGGCTGAACGTCAATACATTTGGCGATGTTTTTATTATCTCCGAAGAATGTCGGATGTTTGGGATTTTTAGTGCGATAGATAACTAATTGTATGATTAATCTTTCTGTAACAGACAATTCTGCTTTACTTCTACTCATATTGTTTCCTTTAATAAATTCCTATAATTATTTATCAGGGAAAATAAGGCTTTGGCATTTATA
>JAFVAR010000030.1 GCA_017480425.1 bacterium
AAGTACGTGAACTTTGGAATATGACAAAACCTGACGGCAGTCCAAGGTTTAACAGCACTGAAATATCTAAACTTGTAGAACTTTATGGAGATAATATGGTGTTTGCTGCTGAACTTATGAATATGACATTACCTGACGGCAGTCCAAGGTTTAGCGGCTATGATATACCTGAACTTGTAGAACTATATAAAGATTATCCTGAACAAGTACGTGAACTTTTGAATATGACAGAACCTGACGGCAGTCCAAAGTTTAGAGGCTCTGTAATATCTAAACTTGTAGAACCATATAAAGACTATCCTGAACAAGTACGTGAACTTATGAATATGACAGAACCTGACGGCAGTCTAAGATTTGGCGGCTATGAAATATCTAGACTTGTAGAACTATATAAAGATTATTCTGAACAAGTACGTGAACTTTCGAATATGACATACCCTGACGGCAGTCCAAGGTTTGACTGGAGTGCAATATGTGAACTTGCAGAAACATATAAAGACTATCCTGAACAAGAACGTGAACTTATGAATATGACAGAACCTGACGGCAGTCCAAGGTTTTACAGCACTGACATAGCAAGTCTTGCAAACTTTTATGGAGATAATATGGTGTTTGCTGTTGAACTTATGAATATGACATACCCTGACGGCCGTCCAAGGTTTGCCGGCGTTCAAATATCTACTAAACTTGCAGAAATATATAAAGACTATCCTGAACAAGTACGTGAACTTATGAATATGACAAACCCTGACGGCCGTCCAAGGTTTAGCGGCTATGATCTTTCTTGTCTTCTAGGGGGCCTTTCTGAGATATATAAAGAATATCCTGATGCATCAGGTTTTTTTGACACATTTAAAATGTTAATAGATTCGTTCGATATTAAGGATAGAGTATTTGAAACTATGCGGAATATAATGAAAATACGTCATAAGCATCCTGATGTTATTCAAAGGTTAGAAAAATACGGAATATTTTCCAGAAGGAATATTGATAATATTATACTAAACCTCGATTATATGATAGATTCAAATCCTCAGAAAATGTATGACGTAATAGAGAACAAACTATTAAAAGAAGTACAAGAAGGTAAGGTAAACGACCCTGCAATTAGACTTTGGAAGTTGATTCTTTATTAAACTTCCGCACTCATCCATTTATTCTTGTAATCTCGAACACTGTTCATAAGTTCAACAAACTCTGCATACTTAGCTGTATGCAGGGTTTTTGAAAGTTCAACCGCTGTTAAAAATTCGATTTTAAAAGCGTCATCGCTTCTTTCCGCAATTTTAATCATTCCTGTATCTTCAAACATTTCCAGTAAAGTCTCTACAACCGCATTTGTTACTCCGAGTGCTGATGCCGCACGGGATAAATTAAAATCACCGTTCAAGGTATTGCAAGTATACCTAATCATGCCGGAAAAAGTCTTGAGTATGTTTTCCTCATTGTGTCCGAGGCTTGTATAATTCATATAGTGAATTGCATCCGGAGTGCAAGTCTGCATTACTGACTGCATTATGTCTTCGTCTGCAGGGTAATCAAAAAACATCATTACATCACTTTTATGCACGGTATTTCTGTTTACAACCGAATCTATAATCGCCTTATATGGCTTTAATGTCTCCATAATTGTTCTGTCTTCCACAAAAGCTGAAATATTAAGCTTGGAATTTTTTATGTAATCATTAACTTGCGCCAATATATTAGTTTTTTTTCTGTGGTCGTATATTTTTTGTTTTGAGTGTTCTTCTTCCTTAAGCCCGTCAGAGTGGACATCTTTCAATATTAATTGAACGGAAGTGACTCCGTTAAAAGTGTTTAGCTGCGGAGCAAATGCAATATCAAGCTTGTCTCCGGCTATTAGCGGAATATCACCTCTTGACCACCATACACAATCAATCGGAGCATTAGGCCCTTCAACAATAAGTTTTAGGTGGTCTTTTGTAGAGCCCATTAATTTCTTTTCTTTAAGCTTTAAATCTCTTACAACAAATGTCGGTGACGGATTCGATGCCCCAAAAGGCTCAAGTCTAGAAATTTCTTCAACAAGCGAAGCGTCAACATCATTTATTGATAATTCCATATCAACATCTAATGCAGGTGTCAGCTTTTGTCCGTTCAACATTTCATCAACAGTTTTATTTAAAGCTTTTTTTACATCATCAAAAGATGTTTTTTCTTCGCTAAAATACAGTCCTGCAGCAAGTTTATGCCCGCCATAACCGTCTAACATATCAGAAATATTAGAAATTATATCATACAGGCTTAATTCTCTTACTCCCCTTGCCGAGCAGCGGAAAGTTTTTGTTTCTTCCGAATAGTTCATTATAAATGTAGGCTTATAATACTTTTCTACAAATTTTGCCGCTACAATTCCGATAATTCCGATATGCCAGTCCTTGCTATATAGAACAATAGCATTGTCTCTGCTTTTTGAGCTGCGCCACATTTCATCAGCTTCCTCAAATACTTGAGAACACATTTCCTGACGAATTTTATTGAAGTTTTCCAAAGCCATAATCGCCATCTCAATTTCCTGTTTATTTTCGGAAATCATTACTTTTACGGCTGCATCTACGGTATCTATTCTGCCGGAAGCATTAATTCTTGGCGCAATTGTGAATCCTATTTGGTCTGAAGTTAAACCGCCTTCTGTATTTACTCCGGCAACATCAAGCATCCGTTTCCAGCCGTAATGCTTTCCGGAGGCAATAAGTTCAAGCCCTTTTGTTACATAGTATCTGTTTTCTCCGATTAGAGGAACAATATCTGCAATCGTTCCGACTGCAACAAAAGGTAAAATTTCGTAACTGAAATCTATTTTATCGTATTTTTCAAGTATTGCTTGAGCAAGTTTAAATGCAACTCCTACTCCGGCTAATGATGTATGAGACTCAATTTGAGCGGTTGAAAGTCTTTCATCCAAAGCATTCATTGCTTTTGGATTTATTATTGCATAAGCTTCGGGAATTTCTTCCGGAGCCTCGTGGTGGTCTGTAATTATAACGTCTCTGCCAAAACTGTTTATAAATTTTACTTCTTCAACACTGCTGATTCCGTTATCAACCGTAATTATCAATTTTGGTTTTTTTTGTGAAAGTAATTTAACCAACGCTTTTGAATTAAGTCCGTGTCCTTCGGATTCTCTGTCAGGAATATAATAATCAACTTGGGCACCAAGGTACCCAAGTGTTTTCATTAAAACAGAAGTTGATGTAACGCCGTCTGCATCAAAATCGCCATATATTAATATGTTTTCTTTTGCATCTATTGCCTTACATATACGTTCTACCGCTTTTGGCATTTGAGTAAAAGCATTTGGGTGCATCAACGTAATTTCAAGCGGATTTAAGAATTCTCTTTTTGCATTCTCATCCGTTATGCCCCTAATTTCCAGCAAACAATCCAAAATTGTTTGTGAGCTTCTCTTCTTTATTATTTCTTTGTTGTTTACCCCTACCCATTCTTTTGTACAAGACATGTCATTTGTTCCAATATTTCAATTGCTTTCTTTAGCTGAACATCATCTTTTGCTTCAGCATTTTCCTTTGTTAGTTCTACTACAACATCAGGTGTTATACCTTTTTTGTGAATATCTGTTCCTGACGGAGTTAGATATCTTTGTATTGTTATATTAACGCCTGCTTCATCAGGAAGTTTGTTAATTTCTTGGACAAGCCCTTTCCCAAATGATTGTTCTCCCACAATTGTTGCTCTGCTGTTATCTTTAAGAGCGCCGGAAAGAATCTCGCTTGCTGAAGCTGACCCTTTGTTAATAAGTACAACTATAGGTTTATCTGTTACCTGTTGATATCTGGCTCTTGTTGTGGATTTATAACTGTCTCTGTCAACAGTACTTACTATTACTCCTCCTCTTAAAAGCATGTCAGATATATAAATTGCATTTGTTAGTAACCCTCCTGGGTTTGAACGCAAATCAATTATAAAACCTTTTGCATCTTTTGAACTGTTAAGAATTGATTCGATTTCTCCTGCGGCATTTTTACTTATAAAAGAACTCAGTCTTATATATTTTAAATCCTTCGGAATTTCTGTTTCAAAAGGCGGCTTTGTAGAAACAGATTTAATCTCAATTTCGTCTCTTACGATTGAATAGAGCTTATTCGGAACATCTTTTCTTTGAATCAAAAGTGTAACTGTGGTGCCTTTTTCTCCTCTAATTCTGTCTGCCGCAACATCAATGCTTATACCTTTAGTGCTTTCTCCGTTAATTTCCAATATTGCGTCATCTGCTTGGAGTCCGGCTTTTTCTGCCGGAGAATCTTCCAGGGGCGCAATAATTACCAATTGACCGTCTCTTAGCCCGATTTGTGTCCCGATGCCTTTTAGGGAACCCTTTATTGATTGGTTTTCTTCCGAGAATTCTTTAGGGTCAAGAAATCTTGTATACGGGTCATTCAAGCTTGCAAGCATTGTTTCTATAGCTACATATGCATCTTCTTTTGTTTTGAGTTTGTTTTCGTAGCGATATCTCCATTTCTTCCAATCTTGATTATTGTCAGACGGGTCATAATATTTTCTGTTAATTAAGCTCCATACATTATCATATAAGTCGGCAGGAGTAGCAGAATATGCATTACTCATTGTTGTAAGAATTGCAGTCAGCAATATCAAACCTGTTGTTATAAATCTTTTTTTCATTAATATTACTCCTCACTTTAAAACAAAAAGCGCTCTTTATATTATACTACATTATATTTTTTTGAATATCAAATTTAGATTAAATATTTTGTTTTTCATCCGTGATATAATTCCTTTATGTATTTCAACGGTACAGATAAAAGATATAATCAATTCAGTGAATATTTAAAAAATAAGTTTGGAGCAAAAGTCTATAAAATTACTCTTGATGCCGGATTCTCCTGCCCGAATAGAGACGGAACAATTTCTAAAGAAGGATGTATATTTTGTGATGATGGTGGAAGTTTTTCTCAAGCTCATTCCAATAAATTGTCTATAGAAGAACAGGTGAATGTAGGAGCTGAAACTCTTGCAAAACGATTTAAAGCACAAAAGTTTATGTCGTATTTTCAAGCGTTTTCAAATACTTATAAACCTGTTAAGGAACTTGAAAAAATATATAAAGCATCGCTTTGCAGAGATGATATTGTAGGAATTTCCATAGGTACACGCCCTGACTGTGTTGATAATGATAAACTTGAACTCATTTCTTCATATACTCGGGATTATTATACTTGGATTGAATACGGTTTGCAGTCTGTTCATGATAAAACTCTTTTAAAAATAAACAGAGGACACGACTATGACTGCTTTTTACGGGCTTATGAAATGACAAAAGAAAAAGGGATAAATGTTTGTTTACATGTTATATTGAATCTTTTTGAAACCTATGAAGAGATGATGGAAAGTGCAAAAACAATCGCAAAACTTGAACCAGATGGCATAAAAATTCATATGTTATGTGCATTAGAGGGAACAAAGCTTGCTAAAATGTATGAAAATAAGGAAATAAATTTTATGACTGAAGATGAATATGTAAACACAGTTTGTGACTTTTTGGAATATTTACCTAAATCAACTACAATTCATCGTCTTGCAGGCAACGGACTAAGGACAGAACTTGTAGCACCTCGTTGGATAGGAAAAAAATTAGATTGTCTTAATAAAATTGACAGAGAATTTGAACGTCGTAATTCTTGTCAGGGCTCAAAATTTGAATTATAATATTTCTATGGATAAAAAAGTCGTTTCAACAAACAGAAAAGCCTATCATGACTTTTTGATTTTTGATAAATTTATTGCAGGTATTGTTCTTACGGGGACTGAAATTAAGTCAATCAGGAAAGGAACAATAAACCTTAAAGATTCTTTTGCAAAAATTGAAGATAACGAAATATTCCTCTACGGAATGCACATATCACCTTATGACCACGGAAATCGCTTTAACCACAAGCCTGAAAGAGTAAGAAAACTTTTACTTAATAAACGTGAAATTTTAAAAATTCAAGACAAGGTAAAAAAAGACGGTGTAACAATTGTGCCTTTAGAATTGTTTTTAACACATGGTTTTGCTAAACTTGAAATAGGATTGGCGAAGGGTAAAAAAATATATGATAAGCGTGAATCTATAACGAAAAAAACTCAGGAACGAGATATTGCACGTATGATGAAAAGGTAGTCATAAAGGGTATATATAAGGGGTAAATATAAAGGGGTAGCGGATGTTTGACAGAGAAACAATTTTAAAAAGTTTAAATGCTGAAAATTATTATATAGACAAGCATTCACTTGATTTATTTTTAGAAGATTGGAAAATAGAATCTATTTATGAAGATGAAGACGGACTGGAATTCTATGATGATTTATCTCTGGAAAAGATTAAAAAGGGAATTTCTTTAAAAGCTCAAGGGTACAGTGATGAGCAGATTATAACAAAATTGTCACGCATAGAGGCAAAAGTTGAAAAACAGGAACCTGTGTCTCCGCTTGCACAGCCTGTAATTTTGGATTCAAACGGAGAAGAAATCGATGAAGGTAATTCTCAACTGGTTTCTGCATCTCAATCGGATACAATTTCTCAAGGAAAAAGTTTTACACTTGATGTAACAAGTCAAACTCTTCAAATGCTGGCTGAAGCAGTTGCAAAAAAAATCAGTGATGATATTACAAATTCAGACATGGCTACAAGATTAATAGAAGCTGGCGGTTACAAGCGAGATAACGAGATTCTTGCAAAACAAGTTCAGGACCTTTTGGAACACAATAAAGAACTTTCTCAAAGAATTGAATTGTTGGAGAGTAAGTCCTCAAAGCACTTTTGGAATAAATTCTGGAGTCGTTAATTTTTGGATTATATAAATTTTCTGAAAGGGTTTGATAAGAAGTTAGAAGAATACAATAAAGAGTACAGCCAGTATATAAATTGTTCTTTAGGTTGTTCTTTTTGTTGCGAAAAAGGTGAGTACCACCTGTCAGAATTGGAACTTAACTATCTTATGAAAGGGTTTTTGACTCTCAGTGATGAAGTTAAGCAAATTGTGCATTCAAATTTTATAATTATGAAAAAAGGTGAAGCTTGTCCGTTTCTTGTAAATAAAAAATGTTCTGTATATGAATACCGTCCGATTGTCTGTCGTGTTCACGGGCTGGCTTATTTAACAAATAATATTGTAAAAGTACCGTATTGTGCAAATATTGGAAAAAATTATGCGGAAGTTTATCGTAATAATGAGTTTTTTATAAATCCGGTAAGTGAGAATTTGGACACTCCAAACGTTCTAAAAGACTTTGATTATGGAGATATTCGCAGTCTGTATGACTGGTTAAAAATTTAATGTATTGTGATTAATACACAAATATGATATCTTATCAAATAAGGAGAGTTTTATTATGCAGAATAATATTTTGAGAAATAGCAATACTACAAAAATAATTTTAGAGTACAGTGATCGTGGTCTTACAAGAAAATTTAACGTAAAACTTCGTTTCATGGACCAAAAGGAATGCTATTTTGCGATTCCTGCAGATATACATTTTGTTTCTCCGAAGAGAAAAACTAAAATGGTGCTTGTTGCATATACAGAAGATGGAGTGTACAATTCAAAGGTTGTGTTGTTGGATACAAATGTTACTCAGAATGAATTTAATTTTGTGGTTTCTATGCCTAAAAAATGGGACTTTATTCAAATGAGAGCAAGCACACGTAAGAAACAACAGCTTCCGTTAGTTATAAAATATAATGATGGCTTTGTAGTAACTTCAGATACTTATGATATTTCTTTAGGGGGTATTTCTATATATCATGAAGGAGAACTTGCAAGTATATATAAAAAAGTAACTGCAGTTTTGACTTTACAATTGCCGCCGGATTTGATTATGAGTTTCCCTGACGGACAGTTAGTTACGGAAATAAAGTATGTACGTTCTCTTGTTTGTGAAGATGAATATGGCAATAAAAAACAGCTTTGTGCTTTTAAATTTGTAGGGATGAAGAGTATAGACAAAGAAATTCTTAAAAATTATTTAATAAGTATAGTTTAGCAATTGACAAATTTTATTGTTAGTCGGAAAATATACGCAGAGAAGGTATTTAGATGAGACTTATAGATAAATTAAAAGCATTTGAACACCAATATGTGTTTTTGAGATGGGCAACAGGTGCAGAATACGGAAAGATTAAATATGTCGGTGATGATTATGTCGAATTTAACATAATCGATATTGATACTATGGAATACAGAGAGACAACTATAATCAATTCATCATTGATTCTTGAGGCCATATTCGGCGGCTCTGATATTTCAAGAATTGTTGCCGAAATATCTTCCATGCTTTCCGATATTTAATATCAAAGTCTGTCGTAATCTCTTAGCGGAGGTCTTGATGGGTCAAATTCTCCGTATAAGTTATTCTTTTTATGACGTTTTATATATACCGGATCAAAAAGAGTCTGATCTTCAAAATCTAACGGTTGAATAATTTTTGTCGGGCTGTCTTTTATTTCAACATTAGGATTAACGTATTGTTCTGCTTTGACTTGTTTCTGTTCACGGCGCTGTTGGTTATTTTGTTTAATTTTTGTCGCCTTTGAATCAATTTTGTTTTTGAAGGCTTCATAATCCTTTTTACCTTCTTTACCCCAACGTCTGTATTTTTTTGTAAATACGTTATCAAAGTTTCCCATATCGTAATAAATTTTATGGGTTTCTTTTTCGTAAACTCCGGGAGGTAAAATGCTTAATTGGACATGTTCTGCTATTTCAGGACAAATCATTCTTGAATAGTCTCTTATTTTCTGTAATTGTTCTGTTTGTGGTGAAGGTCCTTGAGGAATAATTCTTGCTTCGACAACGCTTATTGTTTTATAGAATGTATTTGACCACAAAACTGTATTTTTGCTTGTATCTACTAATGCTGCATACGTAGAAATTTTATATGCAGGGTCAATAACAGTAGCACCTGCAATATTTAAAAAGTCCCAAACAGTTCTTCTTAATACGTAATTTTCCGAATCAATAGAAGACGTAAGCATTAAGACATATTTTGATTGACTTTTGTTTGCAACTTTTTTTAATAATGGATAATCGATGTTATATGTTGTTTTAAATTTATTTGTAAGATTTCTTGCAGGAATCATAGCTGCAGGATCACTTTTAAGCAATTTTCTTTCATCTGCAACTGTAGGACATTTAATCTTGTCTGTTTGATTTAGAAGGTTAATAACTTCTCCGGCAAAAAATTCTGCAGTTTGATTGTATATATATGAATCAATTGCAGCTCCATCTGTTACAATGTTATCCGGAAGTATGACAACTTTATACTGCTCCTCGCAAAATGCTAAAGGCGCAAAAGCTATAACCACCCCAACTAATAATAATTTAATTAAATCTCTCACACCAAAATTATAACATAATTTTTTACAAACACATCAACCATACATATTAGAAGACCAAAAAAGAAATCGGATATAATATATACCCGATTTCTTTTTTAATATTGTTTAATTTTAAACAGATGCCAATTTTGATTGACTTTCCAACTGTAGTGTTACGGTTGTAATGTCACAAACTGATGAAGGTCCAAAGTATTGGATTGCTCCCGGAAATAAGTATCTGTCATTTAGAGCCCAGTCTTCTCTGTTTTCTTCCAATTTTTTGAATACAGGTCCGTTAAGCTCTACAAGAGCTTTCTTAATAACAGGCTTCATTTCTCCGTGACGTCTTTCCATATTCATCATCATTGTAAGAGGAACGCCGCCTGCAATCCAATCGTTAGCCGGCTCAGTTAAGTTTCTTACAGAAGATAAGTAACCTGTTAAACCGAAGTTAATTAATGCAAATGCATTGAAACCTAATGAGTAACAATAGTCTGCATCAAAGTTAGAAGGGAATGCACATCTTCCTTCGTATCCGAAGAAGTGTGATTGAGTTGAGAACTTGCCTGAATATTTACCTTCTTTCTTTAAGTTTGATAATTTTTCTTCAATCATAGAAATAAGCAATTTTTCAGTTTCAATTTTAGAAACCTGAACGTTGCCGTGAGGATCTCTGTCCATTAATAATTGTGATTTTATAAGTGACGGCAGAGATTTGAATACTGAAGAATTTTCACTAGAAAGAGTATTTTCAATAATTGCTATTTTTTCTGTGTCAGAACCGTTGGCATACTTAGAATCTTTTTCAAGTGTAGACATAATGTCATTCAAATTTGAAATCATTGATTTAAGTTCAGGTATGAATTCAATTAAACCTTCCGGAATAACTGCAATACCAAAGTTTTTACCCATTTCGGCACGTTTTACAATGATATTTGACATGTAATCTATGATTGAAGAAAGTGACATTTTCTTTTGTTCAACTTCTTCAGAAATAAGAGTAATATTCGGCTGAGTTTGAAGCGCAGCTTCAAGAGCTACGTGAGAAGCGCTTCTTCCCATTATTTTTATAAAGTGCCAGTATTTTTTAGCCGAATTTGCATCTCTTTGAATGTTACCGATGAGCTCTGCATATGTTTTTGTTGCAGTATCAAATCCGAAAGAGATTTCAATTTGTTCGTTTTTTAAGTCGCCGTCAATTGTTTTTGGACAGCCGATAACTTGAATACCTGCATTATGAGCAACAAACCATTCTGCAAGAAGTGCTGCATTTGTGTTTGAATCATCACCGCCGATTATAACAACTGCAGAAATGTTAAGTTTTTTGCATACTTCCCAAGCAGATTGGAATTGTTCTTCTGTTTCAAGCTTTGTTCTGCCTGAACCAATTATATCAAAACCGCCTGTATTTCTGTAGTCATTGATGAATTCGTCGTTAAATTCAACGTACTTTCCTTCTATAATACCGCTTGGTCCTCCAAGGAATCCGTAAAGATTGTTGGAAGGATTAGCTTGTTTTAATGCATCATATAATCCTGCGATTACATTATGTCCGCCCGGAGCTTGACCGCCTGATAATATAACACCGACATTTCTCAAACTGCTGGAAGAAGATTCTGTTGAAGTTTGGAATGTTACGGTTGGTTTTCCGTATGTGTTTTTGAATAAAGCTTTAATCTCATCTTGATTAGCTACTGATTGAGTTGCACTTCCTTCAACTGATTTCAGGTGATTGATACCTGATGCCAATGAATATGGAAGTTTTGGCTGATATTTTAGCCTTTCAATTTGTAATGGTGATAAATTAGTCATAAAATTCCCCTTTCCTATTATGTTTGACTATATTATACACTAAACATAATAATAAAGGTGATAATTCTGTATTAATAATTTAATAGAAGCAGACTTGCCCAAATTATAATTATTCCTGACATAACTCCTGTTATTGCGTAGTGCCAGTCTCCGTACTCATGGGATAGCGGGAGAAGGGTATCAAAAGAAATGTATATCATAATACCAACAACTGCAATTAGTAGAAATCCGACAAAAGCTTCTGGCAGGAACCAATTTAATAATCCTAATCCGATAATTGCTCCGAGAGGTTCTGTAATACCGGTCCAGAAAGAGTACCATATAGCTAAACGTTTCTTGCCTGTTGCGTGGTAAATCGGAAGTGCAACTGCAATACCTTCCGGAATATTATGGAGCGCAATTGCAAGTGCTATAGAGATTCCGAGTGCAATATTCTGTGATGAAACAAGAAAGGTTCCCAAACCTTCGGGAAAATTGTGTATTGCAATAGCAATTGCAGTAAGAAGTCCCGCTCTTTTAATCTTGTGCTTGCGTTTGCAATGTTCGTCATCTAATGTACAATCTTCTTTGAAATCTTCTTCTTCAACGTGATCCGGAATAAATTCGTCAATGAGTTTAGCAATAACCACACCTGTAATAAATCCCCAGAACAAAAGCCAGTGATATTTAACAGGATAATGCTGATGTAAAAGCTCTTGTGCAGTATCAAGAATTTCTGTAAGTGACACAAAAATCATAACACCGGCAGAAAAACCAAGCCCGAGGGATAAAACCTTCATGTTATTTTTGTTTACAAAAAATGTAACAAATCCGCCGATTACAGTTGCGAATCCTGCTAAAAATGTCATTAATAATGGTATTTGCCAGTGTTCAAACATTGCTATTTATTTCCTTACAAAAAAAATAATACCATAAAAACAAAATATCCTCTTTACAAAAAAATTTTAGCGAGTTATATTTGTAAAGTAATCTGACGTGGGAGCGTAGCTCAGTTTGGTTAGAGCGCATGCCTGTCACGCATGAGGTCGCGAGTTCGAGCCTCGTCGTTCCCGCCATTTACAATAAAAAGCAGACCGCAAGGTCTGTTTTTTTATTGTCATATTATCGAACGCATAAGAGGTGAGAACTCGCTGCAGGTTGTTTAAACCTGCCCGAGTTCGGCGCGAGTGAGCGGAGGCTGGAGAGCTTTTGTCAAGTGATGAAATCACGAAGGCAAAACTCGTAATTGCCGTTCAACGCGAACGAGCAAGAAGAGCCTCGTCGTTCCCGCCATTTAAGACACCTTAGGGTGTCTTTTTTGTTGAACGACTCGGCTCTTCTCGCCTGTCTTGGATTTGCTCCACGCTCAGAAAACTCCGCTTTTAAACCTCTCGGTTTAGTCGCTTCGTTTCCTCGCTATCCGGACTAACTTCGTGTCGTCCGTCCGCAAATCCGCTCGTCGTTCCCGCCATTTACGAAAAAATAAGTCCGCTTGTCGGACTTATTTTTTTTGTCTAAAGTTATGGAATAAAGATTGTTCTATATCAGGGACTTTGACATATTTAGTCGGAAGTCAAAGCGAAAATCAAATACATTTACCCCTTTGACATATTTAGTCGAAAGTTTTGTTGAAATTAAAGCATTTACCCATAAATATATTTACCCCTATCCCATATAAAACAATCCTGCGACAGTTCCTGTTATCATAGTTGCAATTGTTGCAGCCAGTAAACTTTTGTAACAAACGGAAGTTATTAATTCTGTTCTTTCAGGCACAAGAGCAACTGCTCCTCCAACTGCTATACTCAAAGATTCAATACTGGTAAATCCGCATAATGCATACGAAGCAATGATTGCACTATGTGCGGATATAGCACCTGATTTAATTGCTTCGCTTAATCCGACGTATGACGGTACTTCGGTCATAATAAGCCTTGTTCCCAAAAATTCTCCGACCATTGATGTATCTTGCGGAGCAACACCCATTATCAAAGCAATCGGTTTAAATATAAATCCTAAACATTTAGCTATAGTTATATCAGTGAAATAACTCAAGCATAGATTAAATATGCCTAATATGCCTATTACCGCAACAAGTAATACTGTTATACCCATAACCATTTTACCGCCATCCGTTGCACCATTGACAATACTTCCCGTGAAAGTTCTTGCAGACTCGGGAACTTCAATTTTCATTTCGTTTTCTTCAGGAGTTTCTATCTCAGGCTCCATAATCTTTGCTATCATAATTGCATTTGGAATTGATAATACGGTTGCGCCTACCAAGTGTCCTGCTATTGTAGGAATTTTATCACTAAGCAGTGACACATACAAAGCTAACATTGATGAAGCTATTGTTGACATAAAAACCGTAAAAATTAAGAATAATTGAGAGCGAGTTAATGTTTTAAAATATGGTCTGATACTTGTAAAAGATTCTATACCTACAAACATATTACTTGCAGAACAGATTGCTTCAATTGCACTTATGCCAAAAAATTTCTTTACAAATTTTGCTATGGTTACAATAATAAATGGTAAGACTCTTAAATAATACAGTAAGCTGCAAAGAGATGCAAAAATTATTATAAATGTTAAACTTTGGAATATTAAAATAAATCCCTGTTCTGAATTTGCTGCACCCAAAGAGCCAAAAACAAATACGACACCTTCTCTTGATGCTTCTATAATTTTTGAGAAAAAATGACTGAAAGCTAATAAAACATCTCTACTTTTTGGTAATAAGAAAATCGTTGTTCCTACTATAAATTCCAGAAAAAAAGCTATTAGAATTGTTCTAAAATTAATTGACTTTTTGTGACTGCTGCAAAGCCATGCAATAAACAGAAAAACAAATATTCCGATTAGTCCTATAATTTTTTGTGTCATAAACTCTCCTACATTTTTATTATTTCTTAATTTGTGTTAATATGACACAAATTAAGTTGAATAACTTGAAATTATTATAACACAGAGTTAAATTTTGTATGACAATTAAATAATCAGGTCGAGAGTTCCAATCTCTCAACACATACCATTGTCCACTTTTCAGGGTACAGTCCATAAAAGGTGTTTTATTAGTGTCATGTATCAGGGATTTTGAGATAAAAGAATGCGAGTTTGACATTTTAGTCGGAAGCCGATGCAGTATATCTGCATCGGGTATTCAAAAAATTAAAAATTTATTTTCTAGGATATGCTCTATAATATCCTGAGACTTTTGTACCATCCGAACGAGTATATTCTTCAACATAAATCAATTCACCGATTCTTGTTCGTTTATCAACCTCTTTTTTAGTCGGCATTGGATTTTTGTCAATCATATTATCTACATATAAATCAAATAAAGGTGTTCCTTCTTCCAAATTATCAGGATTTATTTCTCCACGATATAAAACTCTGTTTTTTGTATCAAAAACTTCATCCGGATTATAGTCATTGTATTCGATGCCAAGCTTAAATAAAGGTGCTTTTTCATCTTCAAAAATCTCTTTTTTGTATTCTACACCTTTTGATAAATCTCCAAAATTTTGTAATAAGTGAGGAGAACTGTTAAACTTATGAATTCCTGTTTCAAAATTATCACCTTCTCTAGCATTACTATTCAAAATAACAGTTTTACCTATTTGATGATCTATATTAGACACAAATATTCCGTCTTGAGCATTACCATAATTAGTAATATTATCATGATATTTAAACGTTGGACTATATGTATTACCGATTCCATAAGCAGAAAATGTTACTGTTTCTGCACCAGTTTCCGCACCCAGTGCTTGTGCAATGCTTCCACCTAATGAATGACCTGTTAAAATTATATTTGCATTCGGATACATCCTGCGGTAATCATTGTATACACTTCTTGCATTTTTTAACTGTCCTGGCAATAATTTAACAGTAGACATTATAATATCGTCATCGGCATCTTTTGCCAATTCTCTTTTACCTCTTTCAGTATCAGTGCCTTTAAAGACAATCATTATGTTATTTCCCTTTTTATAAATTTCTGAATAAAATCCATTAATACCTTGTGCAGAACGATAATATTCCCAACCATTTATTACATCAGGTTTGTTATCTTTATATACATATTCTGATAATATTTTACAATCATTATGTAACTAATAATTTGTCATAATTGAATTTTCCTTTCTTTGTTTTAATATATGTTTATGAACTTTTTTGAAAAAACAGATAAATTAAATCACTTATATAGTTACAATGTATTTGCGTTTAGTTGCATTATTGCAACCATTTTATTTTCAATACCACTTTTTTATCCATCAATAATGGATATATTTATTAATATTAGCGATAATTTTGAATGCAAAGCTGTAATGATATATATAATTTGGAATATATTTTTTTCTATATGCCTTTTAATTGCTTTTATTTTTTTTCTTTTGGAAAAAGATCTAAAATTGTTTATTAAGCGAGATTTTATTATAAATAATAAATACATAAAATATTTTAGGTACTTGTGTGCATTCATTTCATTATTTTGTGCTATAACATTAATTGTTGTTGTTTTGTATATTAGTATTAGTAAAATATTTACACCAAATGATTTAATTTATTACAATATTCATTCTAAATAGGAATTTTAAGCATATTTACCTCCAATCCGTATGTTAACTAATACTTTTAACAATTTTGTTAAAAGTAATTTATAATTATTTTGACCTGTCCTACGCAGTTATAATTGGAATAGTTGGCTTATGTACACTTACCTTTTATCACAAAACTTTGTTTTCAGGTGAATATAATTTATATTATACACATTTTCAAATTTTACCCTATGATTGTTAAGAAAAATTTACATCTAAACCTAAAGTTCAATGAATATAATATATTGGTACGATTAAAAGAGTGTGTAATGTTTAATAGTACCGGATTTAAAACGAATTTGTTTTACAGACACAAAAACAACACATTATGCATTAAAACACTTGATATTATTTAAATACGGAGTTAAATTGTGTAATACTATGAAATATCAGGTCAGAAGTTCGAGTCTTCTTAACAAGGTCGAGAGTTCCAATCTCTCAACCTATACTATTGTCCACTTTTCAGGGTACAGTCCATAAAAGGTGTTTTATTAATGTTCAAATTTTATATTCTCTCAATATACCAATTTGGCATTCCAAAATGGTTTTCTTGTTTGGCGGCATTAAACGGGCACGTTGACGTTTCAGCCCTCTGCCGCCAAGCCGCAAATTCCAATGTAGTTCAAAATAAAAATTAAACTCCAATAAGGGCTTTTTTTAATTTAATCAAAATTATTGTTATCTTAACCAATTTTTGTATGGGTTAGTTGTTCTGTATTTATCAGCTTTTTCTTATAAAATTTTTATTTTATATCAAAATCAAAATAAGTATCCGGATAAGGTTCATTTTTATATGTAAAATGCCACCATTCAGAATCAATTCCGACAAATCCTGCTTTTAACATAGCTTTTCTCAAAATATTTCTGTTACGTTTTTGTTTAAGTGTTAATTTTTTATAATCAGGATGAGAAATTTCGCTGAACAAATCAAAAGTTCCGCCCATATCGACAAAAGAGCCGTCTTTTTTTATTAATGTCAAATCAACTGTTGAGCCTCTTGTATGTCCGGACTTTGACATTATATACTGTCCTTCGAGTAAATCGGATTTTTCCAAAGAAGGATAAAAAGACTTGTC
>JAFVAR010000031.1 GCA_017480425.1 bacterium
TCGTTTGTAATTTTGTTAGTTGTGAATAGCATTTTTGTTTCTCTCTCTATATTAAATATCTCTTACATATATATAAAGTATTTAAGTTTTAAAAAATTGCCTTTTTTGACTTATATTATTAAGAAATGTAAAGTTGAATTTTCTATGGCTGAAAATTAGTTATAATGCCGAATTAAATAAGGTGTGATAGAACAAACTTTAATAGAAAAACATATTTATAACAAAAATTAGTTTCCTTTAATTCTGCAAAAGTTTTTTCTGACAATCAAAAAAATTATAGTTATTAAAGTTAATATAGGAATGCAAATATGAGTAAAATAGAATCTAGATATATTAGTATAGGGTAGTAGCAAGAATAATATACAAATACAAATACACAATATTAAAAATAACATTGAAACTCCATTCAAGACTTGAAATAAGGTTTTAAATGCTTTATTTTGTATAATTTTATTTCTAATTCTGAATGTTGGATTTTTATTTTCAATAATCCGTATAATGTGGAAAACATATGCAAAAAATATTATTAATACAGGTATTACCACAGAAGGCATATAACTGAATATTATTCCTAATATCATCCACCTGTAATAATCATCCATAGGTATTGGTGCAACTATTAATATTAATAGCATGGTAAATATCGCTAACACAATCATAGCAGCCAATATAAAAAAATAGCTGCTATATTTGTTTATTGCTTTGTTCCAAAAGTTTTCAAAATTCATATATATATACTAACAAATTATGTGATTAATTACAAATAAAAGAAAGGAGTACAAAATGACAGCTTATTCACAAATTAAAAAACACGAAGAGTACAAACAACTTTGTATAGCAAGTTATAAACCATATCAAAAAACTGTTCCTGATGGTTACAAACTCTGGGACACGATAGACGATAAAAACGGATTTTTTGCCTGTATTTATCAAAAAGGTGACGAAATGATTATTGTATACAGAGGTACACAAATTTTTGATAAAGAAGACATTAGAAACGATAAACAAATGCTAAATCACATTCTTCCCGAACAATCAAAAAATGCGTTACAAGTATATGATATGGTAAATAACTTTTGCAAGGAAAATAATATGAAATTAATAGTTCTCGGTCACTCTTTGGGAGGTAGTCTTGCTCAAATAGTTAGTGCTTTCCGTAATGTTGCTGCGGTGACCTTTAATCCTTTTGGTGTAAAAGACATGTTGCCTAAAGATTTACCTTACTATAACGAAAATAATATTATTAACTATTGTAATGAGAATGATTATATTACTAAGATGAGAGCTTCAAATATTCTGGGGAAATGTTATAAGGTAAAATCTATAAATATTTGGCAACCGACTTATCATTTTCTTGAAAATATGGGAAGTTTATTTGAACGGGAAGAAACATATGGATGGTATTTGCAGCAACAATATGAAAAAGGAGAGCGCTCAAAAAAGGAATTTCAAGAATATAAAAAATATGGCAGAAAATTTATTAATATGCCGGGTGTTTATTCCGAGGATAATAAGACAGGATGCTTGGGCAGTTATGCAGTAAGTGGCTATACTCGTGAAGATGGTACAAAGGTCGATAGTTATATAAGAACGTGTTTTAAGCACGGAAACTGAATTTATCCGAACATAAAAAGTTTGTAATCCTTTGATGTAGTAAATCGTGAGATTTACTACATCAATATAGTGTTTGATATATCCTTGATTCTGCGGTGAATTTTTAATTTGCCGCAAACTACCAGCTTTTGGTTTTATCCTTTAAGCTTTATAAATAGTACTATAAATGAGCATATAGGAGCAATAATTCCAAATATAAACCAAAAGATTGTATAAAATGGGTCATATAATAAAAATTTATTTGAGTTCTATCTATATTATAAAATTTAATTTTAAGAATATATATTGTAATTATTGTAATTATAAATATATTGACAGCAATGGTTGCATTTATAAATAGCATCATAAAAAATATGGTTTAAATTGTATTGCTACATCAGTGTTATGAGCTGCAAACGGAGATGAAAGAATATAAGCTAACATAAATAGAAAAATATAGAAACATGGCAAAATGTGTAATTTTGCTGCTTCGAAACATTCTATATACTGTAGAAATTTTATTAAAAATATTTTTTATCATTTATAAAATTATAAAACAAAAAGAAAGCGAGGTTTAGTATGGTAAAACTTATGACTCGAGGATTTGGGCAAGGTTCAATGGCTATTATAGGAGGAATCCTTATTATATAAAATTCAAAAATAAAAAATAAAAGAAAGGAGTGTTATGCAAAAGACGGCATTGATATGTAACAATTTTTCAGGAATAAACAGAAGTTCATCGGTTTATTCCTCTTCCGTAATAACGGCATCAGATATCCAAAATGTCGAATTATACTCAACAGAGGTTAATTCCGGTGTTGGTATAAGAACAGCAAAGGGTAATGTGTCAGTTTGCGATTTAATTCCTAATGATGAACAGGTTATTAATATATTTGAAAGTATTCAGCGAGGTAAAAGTTGTTTTTTTGTTCATACGGAAAATGAAACAGAGGGCAAGATTTATCAATATTTAAAAGAGACAAATTCTCTTACAGAAAAAGTAAACGGGCTTACTGTAACAGGTGTATCTTGCGGAACGGATGTTTCGCAAGGGTGGTCAGACTTGTGGGTATTTTCAAATTCTGTTGAAATGCTTTCTATAGAACTCGACCATTATAACGAATTAGGTAATCTTGATGAAGTACAAATGATGGAGCTTACTGATACTGAAGGCAGAATTGTAAAAGGACTCGGGCTTGTAGTTTATGCAGGCAGATTGTGGGTATTTGACGGACAAGTTTTAAGATATTCAAGGCAAGAGGATATATATGATTTTTCTACATCATCTGCAAGTGAAGCAACGTCAGCCGGTTATATTGAATTTTTAAAAAATATAACTGCGATATATCCTTATTTAGGATGTCTTGCTGTGTTCCATAAAGATTCATCCTGTATTATATCTCGCAATGATTCGGACAATTCATTCTCTAAAACAATGGAATTCCCCGGGGGTTGTTCCGGTGTAAGGGCACTTGTTTTTCATGGTACTGAATTATATTTTTATGACGATACCAAAAAAGGGATTTTCTGTTTCAGGCAGGTTGTAAACGGCGATAAAACTCTCGGAGAAAATATTGCTGTTGATATTCAACAAGAACTTTTGGATATTTCATCAAGTATGGCATCAGATGTTAAAACCTTATCTATAGTTACTTCTGACAGAAATGAAGTTTGGTTTTTAATTCCAAGTCCGGATTCAAATTATTCGACAATATTAATTTATGACTATTTAAGGCGGGCTTGGGTAAAACGCAAATCTCAAAAAATCAGTTGTATTGCGATGGTGGACGGTAAATTGTATTCTGCAGGTAAAAAAATATATGAAGAATATGTGGGTAGCACTTTTGATGAGGAATTTATAGAGGCATTTTATATTTGTACTCCGTTCAATTTAGGCAGAGAAAACTCAATTAAAGCGTTTGGTTACCAGCCTAAAATTACATTAGATATGTATTATAATAATCATTTTTATGTTCAATATTCAAAAAATTATGATGATACAACTAAAAAAGAACGTTATATTAAATCTCAGACAAAAGGAAATTATTTGTATTTTGATATAGGTCATTGGGATAAGCATTATTATCCTCTTAAAAATATTAATTTATCAAAAAGAATTCCTGTTTCTTATTTCAAAGCTCTCCAAATGGTATTTTTAACAAAAAATGACGGGGATGATTTTTGTATAAAGAGCATCGAATTTGAAAAAATAAAGGTTAAATCAATTTAAAAAAAGAAAGGAAAAATATTATGGGTAAAAAATCACAAAAAACAACTTCAAAAACCGTGTACGGAAATACAACAACTACAAATCCTTATGTTACGGCAACGACTAATAACAACGGCACAGTTGCAAATTTTCAACCGGGGACTGCTTTTGAGGCAATTTATAATAATGTAAACAGAGATATGGGAAACTTGTTGGAGGAATATTTGAATCCGACTCTTAATTCTGTTACAAATCGTGCAAAATTGAATACGTTTAATGATGCATTAGCCGGTTCAACAAGACAAAACTTGGAAAATAATATTATAAATCCTCTTTCTAATCGTAATATGCTTCGATCTTCTCAGGCTGCGGATTTATATAAAAATCTTTCAAATCAAAATAATGCATCTTTGGATAGTTATATTAGCAGTCTGTTGTCTGAATCTCAAGACAATACCGCAAGGATGATGTCTAATCTGTTAACAATGTATATGCAAGGTCTGGGAGCTTTGAATGATGTACAAAATCAATCATTGCAAACAAGCAGCGGTAATGCCACAAGGACAAATACAACAAAAACATCTTCTGACACTCTGTCAGATTTGTCAAGATTGGTATCTGTTTTGTCCGAAACATTTCGCAAGTAACGGAGGCGCTCAATGGACAAGGATTTAATTTATAAATATGCTCCGATTTTGCTTGTCGGAATAGCAATTGTGTTTCAGTACAACCTCTTTGTAACACCTGAAAAATTGGAGCATACGCACAGAGAGATTCTCTCTGAAATTGCTCAGGTTTATATTACAAAATCAGAGTTTGGAAATATGAAAGAGCAGCTTATTGATATTAATAAGAAAATTGATAAAATTTATGACACATTAATAAACGAAAGGAAACAAGATGGCTTTAATAAGAATTGATTACGGGGCTTTAGCCTCTTCGGAAGTTATGAATAATAACTTTGATTATTTAGAGGAAAAAATAACGGATGTTGCAGAAAGTATAATAACAAATAATTCCGGTGTTTATTCAAATATTGCAAGTATTAACAACTTAATAGAAACGTTAGATAATACTGCAAGACCAATCGGGCAGCCGTTATTCAGGTTAGATAATACATTATTTGATGACGAAGTAAGATTGGAAGGAGATGAAGTCTCAAGAACAACATATTCAGATCTTTTCCATATTTATGGAATCTTATATGGTGCAGGTGACGGTGTTTCAACCTTTATTTTACCGGATTTTAGAGACAGAGCTATTTGGGGCTCTAACTCTTTTGGCTATATTGCTGCAGGCTTACCTAATATTACTGGAGCAGCGAATTTTACTGATATGAGGACAAGTCGAAATTATACAGGTGCTTTCTATGATACAGGCTTAGGCGGTTCTAAGGAAGGTGGCGGCAGTAATTCTAATCTGCCTAACTTGGGTTTTGATGCTTCACGTTCAAGCAGTATTTACGGTAATTCTTCAACCGTTCAACCACCTGCAATAAAAGTAAGAGTTGTTACAAGGTATAAATAAGGAGGTTTATTATGGCATTTAATGTAGATAATTACGGAAATATAACACTAATTCAGGGCGATAGCGGTGAATTGGTAATTGACGGAATTAATACTGATGGTGATTATGAAGTTTATATGGCAATTCAAGATAAAGCAAGAAAGCCTATCGGAACAGAACTTTGTGTACATACTAACAGAAGAAGTTCGGTGGTTTTCATGTTGACCGGAGATTATACTGATTTACTAAAAGTTGATAAAAATGAAGCTTTTGCAATTTATTACTATGGTATAAAAGTTTGTTCGGGAACTACTCTTTTGGAGGACACACTCATATTTGGCGACAGTGAGATTGGTGATGTAAATACAATAACAGTTTATCCGAAGAAAGTCGAGGGTATATAAAATGGTAAAAGTAAAACCTACAGTGAATAAAAACAGAGTGACGGCAACTTCAAAAAATAATCAAGTTGCCGTTACTGTTAATAGTGATTCTGTCAAGTATTATAGCAATTTGGCAAAAGAGTGGGCTTGTAAGCTTCAAACGACTGTTGACGGAGCTGAATATTCCGCAAAATATTATATGGAAAAAACTGCTCAAAAAGCAGCTGATTCAAAATCAGAGCTGGAACTGATATGCAGTCAAAATGTTGATGACATGTATGATATCAAAAATGCTGCAATAAGTGCACTTCAGCAGGAAGGCGATGGTATATTGGATGAAGTAAATGAAAAGTATAATGATATAGTAGATATACAAAGTGAACTTTCCGCAATTTCTTTTGATTTGGCTAATAAAGATTTATCAAACATAACAAATCAGGCGATTAATCGAATAGTAAACTATGCTCAGACAAAACAAATAGGTGAAATAGTAACGTCAACCCTTCCTCTATCGGATGCAGGATTACATCTTTTAGATGGTGCGTTGATATCGGGCAGTGGTATTTATGCGGATTTTGTTGATTATATTGCGGAATTATATAATGCAGACCCGACAGCTAATTACTTCGCACAGTCGCAAGGCGAGATAGCTTGGGTTCAGCCTATCGCAACAGGTTCTACCACTGCTATAACAGGTGGGGATATGGTAATCACTTCAAGTAGTTCATACTCTAATTATGATGCTTGGAAAGCAATGGACGGTGTGTATAGTGGTACTACCGCAACTACAGGATGGGGGATAAATAACACAAGCGCAAACCAATGGTGGCAGTTGAAATTACCTTATCAAATCAGAATAACGGGTTTAAAAGGTTATCAAAGATACGATACAACACCTGCAAACGCAAATACAATAGGCAGATTTTATACATCATCCGATATGACAACCCCTATTGGTGATACATATACGAATGCTTCCGGTATAAATTGGAATGCTGTTGAAGTGTCAGGAATTCCTGAAGAAGGAATAGTTACTGATACCATTTATTTTCAAAAGACAGGGGGCGGTAACTACGGAGGTTTAGGTGAATTAGTAATAACAGCCACAGTAGTTGGCTCTGGAAAGACAGCAGAACAGGTATGGCAACAGTCCGTAGCGGATTATGGTGTATGCGGTAAGTTTGTTTATGATAGTACAAATAATACTGTCAGATTGCCCAAACTAGGCAATCAGTTATATAGTACAAGTCTTACGACTGCACCTGTTTCAATTTTTGGTGATGGTTATGCTTTAGGGCTTAAAGCTAATGGTTCAAATGACTTTGGTATGGGATTTTACACTGGTAGTACTCGTGTCACTATGGGTACTGGTTGGACTGATAAACCCCTTGGTACAACCAGTACGATTGGTAATATTCCTGCTGATAATCAACCTGTCGGATTAAACCCTAATCCTAATTTATCTCATATAAAAGGTATTGCTGATTTGTCAGAAGCTGCTCCTGTTGATGTATTTTACTATATAGTAGTTGCAACAAGCGTTAAAACTGATATTCAGGTTGATATAGACGAAATTGCAACAGATTTGAACGGAAAAGCGGATGTTGACGGTTCTAATATGGTTAATTCTGTTAAGAAATTTGACGGTCAATGGATAAACGACTGGATAACTGCTTTATCAGGTGTCACTGTTGATACAACTGAAACAGAAATTGACTTGTCTTCCTATTTGCCTAATGACGGATATTCATACACCGTTACAACTGTCGTGCAAGGGCAACCAGCACAAGCTAATGCAAATATACTTATACACACCGACTTGGTTGGTGAATATAGTTTTAGGGGAGTAGTTGCCAATGTTGTTACTGCTATTACTTATGACATACCTGTAAACTCTTCAAGGAAATTGTATATCCGAACATTTTCTTCTTCTTGGAATTCTACAAATATATACTTAAAAGGTTACAGACGTATAGGAACAAATAGTTAGGAGGAATTTATGTATTACGCATTTATACAGAATAACAAAATTAATGGTGTCGGACAATGTATGCAGCTGACGCAAGGAGTTGAAAACTTTGAAATTTCAGAGGAAGTGTTTAACACAATTGACCACTATATTTGGGATGGTGAAAATATTGTTTTAAATCCAAATTATGAAGAAGAGCAAGAAGAAAAAGAGCGTGAGCGGTTGGATTCATTGACCTTAACACCAGCCGATGTCGAGCGTGCACTTTATAAAGCTAAGAGTATGGACTTCGAGGATTTGAAGGCATTGATTGCGGAACAAATCCCGACAGTTGACCTTAAAGGCTTAGCGATTGAATTCAGAGCAAAAGACTTTTATCGTGGCGCAATTGCTAACGGTATGAGGTTGTTTGATGTGGTGGGTGCTCTATTAGGGTACACACCGCAGGATATGGATTATCTTTTTGAACACAAAGAATTGCCGAATAAACCTATTGTGGAGGCGGAATAGTATGAAAAACTGGTATTTGGATAAGGAGGTCGGTATCTTCTTTGATAATATTCCGTTTGTAGGTATAAGGTATAGTATTCCTTCTATGACCAAAGAGGAAAGAATTTCTGTTGAAAAATATCCTTTTGTTTGTAAAAAGGAATTGAAAGTTAAGTTGGCAGATTATAAGAAAAATAAAACTTATACTTTTGTAATACCGAAAGGTTATTGCTATGACGGCGCTTCTATACCAAGAGTATTTTGGCGTTTAATCGGGGCAAATACGGATAATCGTTTTTTGATTCCTGCGCTTATTCATGATGTTTTATGTGAGAATCATTCTTATATAGATAATGACAGAGCTTTTTCAACCAGAATCTTTAATGCTCTTTTAAAATCCTCAAATGTTTCAGTGATAAAACGTTTTTGTATGAAAAATTCCGTAGGATTATTTCAGACAATTTTTTGTAAATGGTAAAAATATAAAAGGGCTGCATTATAAAAGCAGCCCTTTATAACAAATAAGGAGGTTAGTTTGACAAAATATAAATTACTTGATAAGCAAAAAGAATTCATAGAAATTCCGCATTCTAACGCTCTGGATGTAGCAATGTATCAAGGCGGATTCGGAAGCGGAAAAACTTGGTGCGGTTCGCTATTGGGTATATTGCTTGCAAAAAAATACCCCGGATGTAAAGGGCTTGTAGGAGCAAAAGAATATGAGCTTGTAAGAAAAACTACACTTGTTTCCTATTTGGAGCATTTGGAAAACTTTGGGTATGTGCAAGAAAAAGATTATACATATAATAAAATTGATAAAGTTATTAAATTTTCAAACGGCTCAGAAATATTATTTTCCGCATTGGATGATCCTGAAAAATTCAAGTCATTGAATTTGCACTGGGCAGAAATAGAAGAAGCTTCTCAAATAAATGATTCGTCATTTAAGCAGTTGTTAGGACGGCTTAGAAATACATACAGGGGAAAAAATTGGGTTGATTTTCGTTATCGTTTATTCGGACATACAAACCCGCAAGCTGATAAGGGGTGGATTTGGAACAGATTTGTGGAACATAAAAAAGAAAACTACAGATTGATTATAGCTCCGACCACTAACAATATTTATTTGCCTCCGCATTTTATTCAATCAATGAAAGAGAGTTTTGATGAAGAGTATTATAAGATAAATGTTTTGGGTGAATTTGGTGATTATTCATCAGGGCTTGTAGTAAAAGGTTTTAATGAAGAAAATAAATTAAAACTCAGATACAATGAAAATTTACCGCTTTATTTAACTTGTGATTTTAACGTTGATCCTATGTGCTGGGCAGTTGCTCACAAAGATGATGAAAACGTATATTTTATTGATGAAATAGTTATTGAAAATACATCAACTCAGCAGTGTATCGAGGAGTTTATAAGAAGATATCCTAAACATAAGGCAGAGATAATTATTAACGGTGATGCTTCCGGAGATAACAGAAGTACTCAGAGCGAGTATACAAATTATGCAATTATAAAAAATGCACTAAATTTATACGGATATGAGAATGTTAAATTTAGATTACGCAGTTACAACCCTCCAATAATGAACAGAATCTCTGCGTTTAATGCAAGGGTCAAAAATTCTAAAGGTGAGCGCCATTTATTTATTGACCCAAGGAAATGCAAGTGGATTTTATATAATATTTATAATCTGTCTTTCAAGGAGGGAACAAGCATTGTGGATGTTCCTACTCATACTCAGATTAAGGCGAATAAAGAGTTTAAATTTTTGGAGCATCCGTTTGATGCAATAAGTTATTTAGTCGAATACTATTGGGCACTTAGGAGTTAAGTTTTATATAACTTCAGCAATCGGAATCGGAACAAGCCTTGAATAAAATTTGTATTCATTAAAACTTTCGGGCATAGTGTTCCAGTATCGGTATATAGTGTATCCTTTTTTGGTTAAATCTTTTACTATTCTATCCGCTTCTTGTATGTTTTCAGCAAGTAGCGGGTAGCAAAACGGAAAACAGTTTTCATAATTTATTCTTCTTTTAATTTTTAATATATTCATGCCGGAATAAGTTTTGTCAAGTTTTATAAACTTATTCCGGCATTTTTTTTGCCATTCTCTGTTTACCGGAATTGAATATTCCGAATTCATTGTTTCAGTATTCTTTATCCAGAGGTAAGCATTTTCTCCGTATCCGAATTTTATTCCGGAATTAAAGCAAGCGATTCCGAGAGGAGGATTATAGTATGCATGCGCATTATCGACAATTAGTTTTGGATAAATACGCTCAAGTATCTTAACATTATTTTCGCATATGCCAAAATAATTTGGATATAGGATAAAACTGTTTTTGGGAAAATCACACGCCGGCATGAAATCGTCATTAATATGATAAAATACCGGTTTGCAATTCTCTTCAAATAAAGTATGTCTGATTACATCGCAGAGATAGTAAGGAATGAACAACTCTTTAACCTTGAATACTTTAATCAGATGTTTGAGGCAATTTCTTCCCCTGTCAAAATTTAGTAATTTATACATATAGGAATAGTCTGCCTTTTTTTAGTAATTCTTTATTGTAAATCCGGCGCCTGTTGCGGGACGTACAATAAATTCTCCGTGTGAGTGCGGGTTCCAACTTTTGGGATAATAAAACCCTCTTGGGTAATATCTTCCGTTGCTGCCGTAAAATCCTGTAGTAAAAGAACCTATAGGGTTCATATTTTCATCATAAAGATATTGAGAGTATTGCGTAAGTGTTTTTTGACTTGGTGCATTCTGTATTAATGTTTCAGGATTTTCGACTTTTTTATCATTAAAATCATAAAGAACAAACTTATCTCCTTCTTTTCTGTATGTACCGACTCTGTTTCCCATTTCGTCATAAACTTTAACAGCATAAGCAAAAACAGATGCGGATGAGAATATAGATATTAAAAATAAAAGCAAAGTTTTTTTCATCGCAAGTACTCCGTATAGTTTGAAGATTTCCCTTATCTATCTAACGACAATTTTAACATCAAAGTTCATTTTCATGCTAGTATGTTGTTAGAATAGGGGAAGATATTATGTCAATAAAAAAAGTTTTGAAATACGGAACGCCGTCATTAAGAGAACAGTCTAAAGAGGTTCATAAGGTATCACAAAAAATTAAAGTTCTTGTAGATGACCTGCTGGATACAATGTATGCTCAAAACGGCGTAGGACTCGCAGCGCCTCAGATTGGTGAAAATTACAGAATATTTGTTATAGATGTTTCTACAAATGATGAACCCCTCAATCCGATGGTATTTATAAACCCGAAAATTATAAAAAAATCGGGAGCTTGTATAAGCCATGAAGGATGTTTAAGCTTTCCTGAAGCGTTTACGGATGTAAAAAGATATTCAAATGTTATGGTAAAGGCACTTGACAGAAACGGACGCTCGTTTGTTTTGGAAGCTAAAGACGGCACCCTGCTTGCAAGGGCGATTCAGCACGAATTCGACCATTTGAACGGAATTCTTTTTATTGATCATGTAATTAACCGTTTTGAAGCAGAAGCGGAACTTCAAAAAAATAATTTGCCTCCGCTTCAGGTAGATAAAATATTGGAAGAACCTGAACTTACGGAACAGGTCAATGAATTGAAAAAACAACAAGTTGAAAAGGAAACAAAAGTTGAAAATTCCGGCGATTAACATTGGTAAACGAGAATTCTTGAATCTTCCCAAAAGACAACAGGGAATTTTAATGATGAAAGAGCGTATAAGGCAGCATTTTAATGAATGCTCTCAAGGTTTTGCAAAAATACAAGACCCGAAAACATATATAGGACAGTATGTGATGCAGTGTATCAAAGCTGAAAAGAGTACGATGATATAGAATAGGAGAAAGCTTTTGACTGAAGAAATAAGTATTGTATATTTTGGTACACCTGATATCGGGTTGAAGTCGTTGGAATATTTCTATAATTCCGAAAGATATAATGTTTTAGCTGTGGTAACACAGCCTGACAAACCATCGGGGAGAGGTAATAAGCTAACTCCAAGTCCAATAAAGAGCTTTGCACTTGAACATAATATTAAAGTTTTTCAGCCAAAGTCGATAAGAAAAGAGCCGGATATTATAAATGCATTGAAGAATTTAAAACCGGATTTTTTTGTTACTTTTGCATTCGGGCAGATTTTATCACAAGAAGTTTTAGATATTCCGAAGTATGAAACAATAAATTTGCACGTTTCACTGCTCCCAAAATATCGAGGAGCAAATCCTATCCAAAGAGCAATAATAAATGGAGACACAAAAACGGGTATTTGCACGATGATAACGGAATTAGGTTTGGACTGCGGTGATATTTGTATGACAGCCCCTATCGATATAACTCCGAATATGAATTGTGTTGAGCTTTTTGAAATATGTGCTTCTCGTTCGCCTGAATTACTGGATAAAACTCTAGTAGGAATTAAAGACGGTACATTAGTACCTGTAAAACAGTGTGAAGAAGGGCTCTGTTTTGCAGATAAACTTAAAAAAGAAGAGTGTGAAATCGATTGGACAAAATCTGCTCAGGAAATTCATAATCTTGTGCGTGGAGTGTATAAATGTCCGGGGGCTTTCTTTAAGTATCAGGATAAAATAGTAAAAGTAATGGAAACAGAGCCGTTAAATGAATCCTTAGAAGGAGGAAATATAGGTGAATTTGTAAAATTTTCAAAATTCGGTATAGACGTAAAAACCGGCTCCGGAATTCTTCGTTTAATAAAAGTAAAACCTGAAGGTAAGGCTGAAATGCTTGCAAAGGATTGGGCAAACGGGCTTAGAAAATAACTTAAAAAGCTTTTACTAAGAATAATTTAATTTCGCTTTCAAGACGTTCTATCCTTTTAACGTACCTGTAATCGGCAGGTGAAGTCAAAATCAAAACTACAGCAGGATTTTTACCTGTTAATTTTGAGTAATACAGAGCCTGTCCAATACTTTCAGCCCATTTTTTCGCAAAATCAAATTCAATTGCGTAATCTTTTGAAAGGCAGTCAACTCTGGTCATATCCCAAAGGATAGCTTCTTTTCTTCCAAAATCCGGAGTACACCACTGGTCTACATAGTATGATTCAACTTGATTCGGCATCATTGTTTGAGTTTCATACCATTTTTGCGGAACATAATTAAGACCGAGATAATAAATTCCCGATGCCATTAAAATTAATGTTATAACAAAGTGCAAAACTCTGTTTTTCCCGAAATTTTGTCTCTTTCTCATAATTTTATTTTATAACAATAAAAATATGATTTAAATTTTAGCGTTATGTAAATTTTTGTAAACAAAAAAACAAAAAATAGCAAGTATACTCTATTTAAATACTTTATATATACATCAGGTATTTAATAAGGAGAAAGTAGTATGGTACAAGTAAATTCAAAAGATAACAGAATGTTTAATCATCCAAATACACATTTTTTAAATTGTACTGAAACACAGTCGAAAAACAGGCAAAAATTGCGGCAGTGGCTGGATAATCTTGATGCGCAGGATGGTTTGCGTGATGGTTGTATAGAGCACAGCGTTTGGTCAAAATACGAAAAAACAATGGGAATTAAGTCAGCAGAATTTTCCAAATTGGTGCGTAATCCAAATTTAGAAGGCAATTGTCCTGTTTTGCCCCAAAAATATTTTGGTGTGAGGGTAAGCGATGTTTTCAGTCAGTGTGTAAAGAATAATAAGAAAAAATACGGTGAGTAAATTTTAATAAAAAAAGAAATCGCTTTAATTAAGCGATTTCTTTTTTACTTACAACTTCTAATGTTTCATAATCATTAAGGTATGGTAAATGCTCTTTTGTTATAAGCTCTCCGGGGAGTAAAATAGAAATTCCCGGAGGACATTCCGCAACAACTTCAGCGGAGATTCTTCCGACGGCATCTTCTTTTTTTATTCGTTCTTTATCGGCATAAAATGCATCTCTTAAGCTCATCTTAATTTGCGGTTCTAACATTGGCATATGTTTGCGTTTTTCTAAATAATATACATCGTGATAGTGGGTTGATGCGATTTTTTCTAATGCATCGGCCAGATATACAAAGTCAGAACGCTTATTACCAAGATTGCAGAGAATCAAAACCCCTATATCAGAAGCAGATTCCACTTCTATCTTAAAGTCAATTTCCAGAATTGATTCTAATCGTTTACCGGAAAGTCCGTCTATTTTAATAAAAACTTTTGTAACATCAGTTTTATAACCGAAATCGGCTTTTATTTGGTGAAGATTTGGTATGTTGTCTAATCTTTTTCTTAAATATTTTGCGTTATTAATTGCACTTTGTAAGAGTTTTTTTCCTGCTTGGGATTGAAGATTGGCTCTTGCTGCATCCAAACTCGCAAGCAACAATAATGACGGGCTTGTAGAGTGCAGTAATTTTAAAGCTTTTTCCACAGATACTTCATCAAGACAAGAGTCTTTTGAAATATGCAGCATAGAAGTTTGGCTCATACTTCCGCCGGTTTTATGTAGAGAATGAACAACTGCATCAGCGCCAAGTTTTAGTGCGGTTTCAGGAAGATGTTTGTTAAAGTTCCAAAGGCATCCGTGTGCTTCATCAACTATAAGCGGAACACCATATTTTTTACAAACTGCACTAATTGATTTTATGTCAGATACAACTCCTTCATAAGTCGGGTTTGTAATCCAAACCAGAGAAATATCTTTATCTTTTTTGAGCATTTCTTCAATTTTAGAAGCTTCAATGTTTCCCCATATAGACCAATCATCAATCCTGTTCGGGCAAACCCAAACCGGTTCTGCACCTGATATGATTAAGCCGGTTAAAATAGAACGATGGCAATTCCTGTTTACAATTACCTTTTGCCCCTTTTTTGTATAAGCCATGGCTACAGCAAGGTTACCTGCCGTTGAGCCGTTTAAAAGGAAAAATGTTTTCTTTGCCCCGAAAGCTTCCGCAGCAAGCTCTTGAGCTTCTTTAATAGGGCCTGTTGCAGGGTGCAATGTCCCTAAGTTGTCAAATTCATCAGTAGTATCTATATTTAATACTTTGCTTCCTATAAGAGTTTTAAAATCTTTAAAAATAGCTTTGCCTTTTGTATGTCCGGGAATATGAAATTGATATGTAGGATTTTCATATGCTGTCTGTAAAGCTTCTACAATAGGGGCTTTTATTTTTTCATTTGTTTCTTTTTGAATTTGTTTTTTTGTATTTTTTTCCAATTCTTATTTCCCTTTAAACAGATTTATGTGTTTAGTCTACACTTGATATTTACTAATCAGTATAATAACCGAAAAAAAATTTTTTTGCTAATAAAAAATTAGTCTATTGGCTAAAAATATACATCAAATGGATGTTATCACAAATTTTTAAATTAGGTACTATATGATACAGGGAGAGGATTATGCAAATTAATGTAAAGGGAAGCAAGAATCTTGTTCAGGTATCAAACACAGTAACAAAGCCGAATAATTCACGCTCATATAATTTGTGTGTTAAGGCGGATGCTTTAAGATTCTCTAAAATGTACAGAGAGGCAGTACAGACTTATTTACAGGCATTAATGTTGGATAGAAATGAAATTAAAGCGTATTTTGGTCTTGCTTCTGCATATAAGTATTTGAAAGAATACAAAAAAGCTATAAATACTCTTCTTAAACTTGCGTTGACAGATGAAAATAATGATGAGTGCTATTTTGAACTAGGGGTTTGCTATTTGTCTGACGGACAACCGGAAGAAGCAATTAAATGTTTAATAAAGTCAATTATTATTAATAAAGAAAATTTGGAAGCTCAAATTCAGCTTGCAATTGCACATGAGCTTGTTGAGGAAACAGATTTGTCGCTGATGATTTATAACAAAATTATTGAGACAAATCCTGATTTTCTGAAGGCTTATTATAATAAAGCTGCAATGCTTATGGGAATGGGCGATTATATGGAAGCTTCAAGGACATTTTTCCAATTAATAAAGCGCAATCCTGATTATTATAAGGCTTATTTCGGAATCGCAATGAGCTTTGATAAAATGGCAAAATATAAAGATGCTATTCGTTATTATAAAAAGTTTTTGTCTTTGAAAAAATTCTCTGATGATGCGGTTTTCGCTCGTAACAGATTAAACGAATTAAGAGCGGAACATTTTTCAAGTGAAAACAGATTTACTCTTGTTTAAATTATTAATTATGTAAATTTTTGTAACAAAGCGCCAAAATCTCTAAGTTTATTGGCAAATTTTTATTTTTTATTTACTTTATAGATATAGATACTAAGATTGATAAGGGGAATTTATTATGAGAATAAATATGCGAACAGCTTTAATTGGCGGCACTTTGCTCGCTGCATCAGCTTTTGGGCTATATCAATGTGAAAAGAAAAAAAGTGCTGAAGATGCTGCTCGGATTGAGCAAATGAATGCAGATGCATTTAAAAAAGCAGATGAGTACAGTTTTTATGTAACAACCGGTGTAACCGTTGATGATATTAAAAAAAGTACAAATATCGGAGATACTCTTCGTCAAAACCTTGTACAAATGTTTGACGTAAATAATAACGGAGTATTTGAAAGAAGTGAAGCAAATGTTTTCAATTCAACAAGAATTATTGAAAATCCAAACAATGAAGATGAATTAATATTACATACCGCACTAAAAGACGGAACAACAAAAGAATCAACCGTATTACGAAAAGATGCAGACTCGTTTAAATATAAATTGGATGAATCACTTGTTGCAAATTGGCGCAAACTGCCGGTTGTAAAGTTACTTAAAAATATAGACAATATCATTAACCCGAATATCCCGACAATTGCAAATGTTTATTTCAGAGATAATAATTCAGGAAAATATGCATTTGCGGAAACTGAAACATTTGAAGGGAACGGTAATGACAGAATTTACAAAAGTACAAAATACTATGGGGACGGATATCCGTATACATCGACAGAATACAGAAGTTCGGATGCGACTACTATTACAACTCATGTGTACAGTGAGGAAACAGTAAAAGAATTTTTTAAAAATGATGAACGTTACAGAACAGAAACATATATAAATAATAAACTTAGACTTATAGAAGAAAATGGTGTTTGTACGGATTATGCAGATGGGCGATTATTTAAGACTACCAAAGATTTAGGTAATGATAAAGTTTTGGTAACAGAATATTATCCTAACGGAAGAAAAAAATCAGAGGAAAAAGGGTATAAAGATGGTGATGGTAAGGTGGTTATAAATGATATCTGTGAAATGAAATATTATGACGAAGATGGTCACTTGATAAAAGAAATCTACGGGGATCCGTATTATGATGGCGCAGGAAAATTAATTGAATATTATCCAAACGGTAAAGTTAAAAAAACGAGTACAAGTGCTTGGGACCCAAATAATGAATACATAAGCATCAGAACTATAAAAACATATGATGAAAAAGGCAATCAAACTTCATGCGAAACACAAGAATGTACTCACTGTCATTAATCTAATGCGATTTTAATACGAACTGATTAATTTATTATAGTTATCCAAATAAGTTTGGGCGAGTTTATCCTTGCCCAACTTTTTGTATACATAAGCTAAATTGTAGTGAAATTCCGGAACAGTGGACTTATACATAATAGCCTTATTTAAGTTCGCTTTTGCTTGACCCAGATTGTTTGTTTTTATATATGTAGTTGCTAAATTATAGTATATATAAGGATTATCTGATTTAATTTTTATGGCTTTTTTGTAGTGCCCGATTGCTAAATCAAATTGTCCTCTTGAAACATAGTAGTTCCCTAAATTGTAGTACGCTTTATACGCTTTTGGGTCATTTTCAATAGCTTTCTGGTACATATATACTGCGTTATCAATTTCACCTTTATCTGCAAGGACATTTCCTAAAAGGACCCAGTCTTGCGCAGTACGGTCATTTTCATTGATTTGCAGAATTAAATCCATCGTGCGTGTGTGGTTGTTGTCGCTATAAAAAGCCGTTGCCTGTCTCGAAAGTCCGTTTTCATCGGCAAAAACAGCTGATGTAAACAAAAAACAAATTAAAAATAAAATAAATCTCTTCATACTTCTATTATATCTAAAATTGAAAAACTTATCAAAATAAACAGAATTATTAAAAAATATATCAAAAAAGCGGATGGCAATTTGCCATCCGCTTTTTTGTTTTAGATTATCCTAATTTTTCCAGCAAGCTTTTGTGTTTACTTGCAAATTCAGAACCTCTTGCGATTATTGCAGCTTTTAGTATTGCTTGCAAATCAATCGGTTCAAGAGCATCTTGATAATTGTTCGGAAGTCTTAGCGACCAATTTTGATCTCCTGAAGTTCCGGGAGTATTGTATGTTTCTTTAATTTGGAAGAAATCGGTAAAGAATATTTGAACGTTCTTTGCTTTAGAAGCAAAAATTTCCGTTAACTTAACGAATGTTAAATATTCTTTATCATTAGTTAATCTTACGATTATATCGTCTTTGTTATCAGCTTCAGCAAACAAGTCCTCAACCAAATTTTTTGCGTGTAAATATCCTTCATGGGTATTAATCATGCTCTCTGCCCATTTCGCAATCGGGTTATTATCATGAGTTCCAACCATGTTCCATACATTTTCCGTAATATTTTTACATCTGTATGGGTGTTCAGGTTTTTCCGGAACAACAAATTGAGTTAATCTCATACCCTGAAGTCCGTATTTTTTCATAACTGCATCCACAGGATTTGTAAGAGTACCCAAATCTTCGCAAACAATCGCATTTTTATCCAAACCGCATTCTTTTGCCGCAGCTATAACGATTTTTTCAATTAATCTGCCGTACAGAGTAATTTGTTCATCAGATAAAGATTTAACTCTTTTTTCTTTATCAGCCTCCAATGTCCAATCTAAATCTTCTTTACGAGCAATTGCGTATTTGGAAAGTTCCGGATGCTCAGGAGAAGAATATAATCTTCCTGCACCTTCTTCACACATAGGCTTTTTGCCTGCTTTGTATACCCAAGGGTCAATTAAGCCGACGATATGGTCAATTCTTACACCGCCGGGGTTTTCTTGGAACATCTTTTTATACAGATGTTTCATTAATATACCGCCTTCGCCCAGTGTGCCGTCAGCATTGAACATTTTTTCCGGATCCATTACAGGAAATCCCCATGCTTGTCCGTCTTTAGAGAAGTAATCAGGAGGACATCCCAAGTACCATCCGTCCAAGAATAGTGATTGATATGCCCATGCATCTCTGTCTGAGAATGCAACTTGACGGTCTGCTATCATTTTGATTCCTTTTGACAGTGCAAATTTCTTTGTTTCTTCGTTTTGTTTTTCAAGTACGAACTGACAGAATTTATAAAACTCTATTTCATCTTCGTATTTTTTCTTTATATCCTCTATTCTTGATGCAAATATTTTCTTTTCTTCATCATTTTTAGGGTTTAAAAGTCGTTTGTCTGTGTCGTTTTTCCAGCTATACCAGTAGTCACCGCCATTTTCTATAGATAGAGCTTCATATAGCGAATCGTTTTCTAACCAGAAAGAGTTTTCTTTCTTGAAGTGTTCAAATTCTTTCATTAAATGAGAACCTAGGATTCCGCCTTTTTCTTTCTTTTTAAAGTTCCCCCAAGCCTCTTTTAATGCCTCGTTCTGGGCATTAATTATGTATGAATAAGCCGTTCTTCCTTGATTTTGTTTTGGGTTAGAAATAACAATGTTATTAAATGTTTCATCAGAAAGAATGCAGTCCCATTTTTTTTCGGTTAGTTGTTTTAGGTCTATAAACAAAGGATTTCCTGAAAAAATTGTCCCTGTATACGGAGATGAATCTTTGCATTTAGTTTTTCCTGCAGGTCCAAGCTGTATTGCATTGAATATTCCTGAAGCATAATCAATAAGCTCATGTCCTGCTTCTGAATTAAATGTTCCAAAGCCTGTATCTTCTCCGATTGTTGAAGGGAAACTGCTACCGTGTATTATAAGTGCCAAATTCTCTTTCCCAAGAACTTTAAGTGCTTCTGATACAAGTTTAGTATCATTTTTTGTTGTTAAACAGACCATAAAATATACTCCTTATCTTCTCTTCTATAGTCGAGTCTAACAGAATCAAAATAAGATTTCAATAAGATGTTAAGATAGTTTGATTAAACCATCATATCGTTGAATTCTTTTAGGTCGTCATAATTAAACATGTGGATAAATGTGTAAAGCATTTTTGCGGAAAATCTTTTAGTTCCGACTTCTAACATAGCTCTTAAAGCTTCTTTATTGTTTGTAACAAGGATATGAGTTCTGTTGAATGCTAAATTATCATAATAGTTAGCTACATTTACAATTTGACCGTATTCTGATATAAAATCATTTGAAAGTCCTTGCGGATATCCGGAACCGTCGTTATTTTCGTGGTGTTCAAGTGCAACTTTTGCAATCTCATCTGACAAGCCAAATTTTTCTTTAATAAGTTTGTATCCGAGGACGGTATGGTCTTTTATTTCGTCTTCATTAAGAGTTAATAATGTTGATTCTCCCGGCAATGAAATTTCCAATTTACCTATGTCATGCAGAAGTGCTGCAAACAGGATTTCATCAACATTTCTTGGGGGATATTCCAGTTTTCGTGCAATAAGACCGGATACAACTGCAACATTAAGCGGATGACAAAGTTCATACTCTCCCATAAAGCGGATTTGTGAACCTTTGTCTGACTTATGAATTTGTTTGTACACTTCATTTTTTAATATGTTTACAAGGGTTTGAATCTTAATGATACCCTCGGTATAATGCTTCTTCAAGAATAAATCGAGTATTTTTTTGTAGAAGTATTTTATTTTAACTTGCGCATCCATCTTTAGGCAAGCATCTCGATTTACAACAGTATCAAAATCAGACGTATCAAGTGTTTCGTATGAAAAATTTGCCATTTGAAGTTCTGAATTTTGTGCTCCGTCTTTGTTAATAGGCTCAAACGTTCCTTTTTCATTACGAAAATCTTCAGTATATATTTTTACATAGTTTTTTAGCATAATAAGCTTCCCCGGAGTCAGAACTTCGCCTGCCTCGAGGATTTTGCTATTATTTTCCGTGTACAAATCAAACGGTAAAACTTTATAATTACTTAATTCGCTATTAGTTACAATTCTCATAACAGTAATTATATATGTTTTTGAAAAATTTTACATACTATATTTGAAGGAAAGATTTTATATGAGTTCTGTAATATTATCCCTTGTAATAACTGCATCATAGTTTTTATAACCGAGAATATTTTCAATGTCGTTGGAGTGAGACCCTACTATTTTGCGGCATTCGGCAGAACTGTAGTTTGCCATACCTCTTGCAAATTCAACGTTGTTTTCATCCATTATAGAAACAACTTCACCTTGTTTAAATTCATTTATTACGCTAACAATACCGATTGGAAGAAGACTTGAAAACTGTTCGAGGATTGCTTTTTTTGCACCGTCATTGACGACAAGTCCGCCGAAAATATTAGTAGCGTAGCCTATCCAGCGTTTTTTATCGGCAAGATTTTCTGTAGAAGGTAAAAACATTGTGCCTATTTCTTCCTGATTAAATATTTTAGAAATTACATAAGGAATTTTACCGTTTGCAATTAGAACTTTACCGCCAAAACGTGTTACTAATTTTGCAGCTTCAAGCTTTGTGCGCATGCCGCCTCTCCCGCCCTCAGACGGGTCTGTCCCCAGCTTCATAATATCTTCTGTTACCGTTTCAACTTCTTTGATAAGTTCAGCATCAGGATTTTCTTTTGGATTTGACGTGTAAAGTCCGTTAATATCAGATAATAATATCAATAAATCAGCATCTAATTCACTTGCTACAAGTGCTGAAAGCTTATCGTTATCTGAAAAATTTACTTTCATTCCGGCATTTACACCGCTTGACAATATTGGGGTTACGGTATCATTTTGATTAATAATAGGAACAACTCCAAACTCAAGAATTTTATTCATGGTTGTTCTTAAGCTCAAATATTTGTGCCTTAGTGAAAAGTCATCTTCAGTCAAAAGTATTTGAGCGATGGGAATGTCATACACACCAAAACCGCTTTCATAAAAGGACATTAATTTCGATTGTCCTATTGCTGCGCAAGCCTGTTTTACACCTTCATCCGCAGTTGAATCAAGATTTAATTTCTTTTTCCCTAATCCTACTGCGCCTGATGTTACAAGGATTACTTCTTTGCCTTGCTTAACAAGTTTAGAAATATCTTCTATAAAAGAGTATATTCTTGAAAGTGCAACTTCACCGTTTTCATTTCTTATAATATTTGTTCCGAGTTTTATTACAACTCGTTTTGCATTTATAAATTCCGCTCTTTGCATTTTATATCCCCATTGCTTTTAATACGTCATTTAAGTCGGAAGATGTTTTCTTAACATTTGCATTTGAATATTTTATTGCATTATCAGGGTCTTTTAAACCGTTCCCTGTCAAAATGCAAACAATATCGCTCCCTTCTTTTATTATACCTAATTCTTTGGATTGAATTAAACCGGCAACTGATGCTGCACTTGCAGGCTCACACAGTATTCCTTCTGATGAAGCTAAAAGTTTATATGCTTCAACAATTTTTTCGTCCGTTACGCATCCGATTTTGCCGTTGCTTTCGTCTCTTGCTGCTTCTGCTTGTTTCCAGCTTGCAGGATTCCCTATTCTTATAGCGGTAGCCAAAGTTTCAGGATTGTAAATTCTTTCTCCTCTGACAATTGCAGCAGCTCCTTCAGCCTCAAAACCCATCATTTTAGGTAAATTTTTTATAATTCCGTTTTGGTTATATTCTTTGTATCCTTTCCAGTATGCGGTTATGTTGCCTGCATTTCCCACAGGAATAAAATGGTAATCAGGGGCTTTGCCAAGAGCATCACATATTTCAAATGCTCCTGTTTTTTGTCCTTCAATTCTATACGGATTTACGGAGTTAACAAGCGTGATAGGGTGAGTTGAAGAAATTTCTCTGACACATTCAAGAGCTTGGTCAAAATTGCCTTGAATTGCAATAATTTCCGCACCGTACATCATTGCTTGAGAAAGTTTGCCAAGTGCAATATATCCGTCAGGAATAAGTACAAAAGTTTTAATACCTGCTTTTGCTCCGTATGCAGCAGCTGATGCGGAAGTGTTACCTGTTGATGCACAAATTATAGCTCCTGCGCCTTCTTCTTTTGCTTTAGTGACAGCCATTGTCATTCCTCTGTCTTTAAAGCTTCCTGTCGGATTGCATCCTTCAAACTTTAAATATATATTTGCATCAATTCCTATTTTTTTAGCCAAATTATCTGCTTTAATAAGCGGTGTGTTACCTTCATTTAAGGTAACAATCGGCGTATTATCGTTAACCGGCAGGTATTTTCTGTATTTATTTATCAATCCTTGGTAATGCATTATGACTCCTCTACCATTTTACCCTTCTGCTACTCTTATTAAACTGTTAACTGTACAGTTATCAAGTTCATTAACAACTTCTTTTATTAGTCTTTCCTGACATTTTTCCGTAATAACTGTAATATTTGCGGTATTATTCTCTAAAACTTCTTTTTGCATTATGCTTGCAAGACTAATGTTTTTGTTAGCACAAATGGTGCCTATTTTTGCTATAACACCTATAGCGTTTGGCGCTGTTATTGAAATATAGTATTTGTTAAATGTATCATCAATGTTTACAGGATTAGCTTTTGCGCTATGGTGGCATCTCATCATTGGAAGCATATAATCAGTTTTTCCGAATTCTGCTTGAATAGCTAATATGTCTCCAACCACAGAACTTGCTGTAGGGAATTCTCCGGCTCCCGGGCCTGAAAGTACAATGTTTCCAATCGGATGTCCGCTCATTGCAACTGCATTTGTAACATAATCTATATGAGCGAGCATTGTCTTTTGAGAAACAAGCATGGGATGTACTCTAACATCTGCATTTCCGTTATCATCTATTGAGGCATTTGCAATTAATTTAATTTTATATCCCAATTCGCTTGCTTCTTTCATGTCTTCTTTGCGAACTTTTGAAATTCCTTCCCTGTATACGTTTTCAATTTTAATCCTTTGCTTAAATGCAATTGTTGCGAGAGTTGTAATTTTATAAGCTGCATCATATCCTTCAACGTCGCCTGTAGGATCAGTTTCAGCGTATCCTAGCTCTTGCGCTTCTTTAAGCACATCTTCGTATGAAGCACCGTTAGCATCCATTTTTGTAAGGATGTAATTTGTTGTGCCGTTTAAAATGGCTTGTATTTTGTTTATTTTATTTCCTGCAAGAATTGTTTTAATAGGCATGATGATAGGAATGCCACCTGCGATAGCAGCTTCATACAGGCAAACTCTGTTATGTTCTTCAGCAAGATTAAATAATTCTTCGCCTTTTTTTGCGAGAAGTTCTTTATTTGCGGTTACTATGTGTTTGCCGTTTTTTATTGATGCGGAAATATATTCCCATGCCGGTTCAACTCCTCCTATCAATTCAACAACGACATCAATATCAGGGTTATTAATGATATCGTAAGGATTATCAGTTAAAATCCCTTGCGAAAGTTCAACCCCGCGAGGTTTGTTAATGTTTTTAACCGCTATTTTAACAATTTCAACAGAATCAACATTTTTTAATGTTTTGACAACCCCTGTCCCTACTGTACCAAGCCCTATTATACCTATTTTTAATTTATTCATTAAGTACTCTCCGCAATATTCTATCTCCTCAATTATATCAAATAAATATTGCCATGTCATCAGTAATATTCAGGATACAAAAAGAAGGGCAGAACTACATTCTGCCCTTCCGAAATCTATTTCAGGTTTCTGATTACTTGCCGTTAACAACTTCTTTGAATTTCTTACCAGCTGAGAATACAGGAACTGTCTTTGCAGGAATCTTAATAGCTTTACCTGTTTGAGGGTTTCTGCCGTTTCTAGCAGCTCTCTTACGAGGTTCCCAAGTACCAAAACCGACTAAAGTTACTTTTTTACCCTTAGAAACTGTTTTTTGAACTGTTTCAATTAAAGCTGACAATACTTCGTTAGCTTCTTTTTGAGTAACTTTTGATTTTTTTGAAATTTCTGCTACTAATTCTTCTTTGTTCATTATAAAACTCCTTTCTTAAGTCTACAAGAACTATTATACAAACTCCACAAAAGAATGCAAGTACTTTTTTCTTGAAAACGTTGATGTCTCAATAGTTTTGCCGTGTAATACCTATTTTTAAACAATCGTAGTCTTTGTTTGCGAGTGAAAGCACATAATATAAGACTCTTTGCCGAGTTTGTAGAGAGCTCGTTGTGCGCAAATTCTTTAATAATAATGAAAATCAGCTTTTTAACAGAGCTTAATATTATTTAAGATATTTGTAAAAAGATTCTGTTTTTCTGATTTTTATCTTTATTCCAAGAAAATGGATTATATAGTGTTGGTAGTTCCTTGTGTATCCGCTACAAAACTTTTTAATTGAAAATAGTTTATCCCAAAAATTAAAATATGTAATGTCTCCTGAATATGTTTGTGAACATATTGCTTTAGAATTTTGTTTGTATTTATATTTCCCGCCTCCAAGATAAATGTTGTTGATACCTCTTGCAATAAGTTTTTCCAGTGAATAATAATACAATAAATTACCTACATTCAATTTTGAAAAACTTGTGTCATATGCCATATTTTCGCAATATCCTGTTGATTTATCAATAATGCTGTAAAATATTATTGCAATAAGTTTATTATTTGCTCTTAGTGTATATGTATCTGTAATGCAGAAGTAATTTGTCAAAAAATTTTTTAAATCAACATTTTCGTAATAGGATTTCATTTTTTCAGTTTTTAATTTAATAAATTCTTCAATCAGTGCTTCTGTAAGTTCCTCTTTTTTTATGTGTGTCCATTCGCATTTGTATTGTTTTTCAAGATTTTTTTTGTAATAGTTCCTGTTATATCTTGTTTTTGATGAAAAAAGATTATTATATTTTTCAAATGTGTCAGGTAGCTTCAAAAACCAGTGAATTCCTGTTTTTAATCCCCTGTAACTGTTTATTGATTGTGTTATATGTATTTGGTTTACGTTATAATTTTTTTTTATATAATTTATAGCTGCATTGAAAACTTCTTGAGCTATTTCCATCATGTATACGCCAAGAAAGCAGGTATTATCACAAATAAAAAATGCAATATAATTGGTTTTATTATTAAAGTTAATTTCTAAAAGCTGAAAATCGTTGCCAAACTTAATGTCAAATCTATTATATATAATATTTGGCTTTACATTTTTTATTTTTTCAAACTTTTCAAAATCATCAACTAATTTTATCTGTATTAAATTTTTAGACATATTTTTTAACATTCTTTTACTACAATATCGCTAGGCAAGTGATTGTCTACTTTCTCTTGTAATTTTTTGTAATTGTTGTAAATTTTCTTTTTAAGACTTGAAGAGCTTATTCCTTCTCCATACGGAAAATAAATAACCTGAACGCCTAAATCTTTTAAGTAATCGTATTTTCCTGCCCAATCATCACCTACTACGAAAATATCAAAATTCAAATTTTTAACTTTTTCAGTATGGTCTAAAGAACGCTGTGGAATAACAATATCAGGTCCTTTTATAGCTTTTAACAGAGCGAGTCTTTCTTCAAAAGGAATAATAGGAGTGGATTTGTATGTTGCAACGAGTTCATCTGTATTAACTCCGACAATTAATATGTCTCCCAATGCTCTTGCATATTCTATCATTTTTAAATGATTGATATGGAGCATGTCGAATGTTCCTGATGTATATACTACCGTTTTATTTCCAATCATTATTACACCTCTGTATGTTCCTTCTTCTACATCTCGCTTATATTTGCCATAGTTTGTTTTTTCTTAAATAACATTTACACAATTTCTTTCTCTTACCTCTTTTATTGATAACTGAATTTTTTCAATTAATTCATCAAAATCAGTCAAGCTTGTGTTACCTATATGCGCTACCCTGAACATTCTGTTTCCAAGTTTTCCCCCGCAAGGATTTACGCATATTTTATAATTTTCTCGCAGATATTTCACAACTTCATTGGCGTTAACTCCTTCTTCCAACAGAACCGGAGTCACTGTGTAAGATTTTGGATAATCAGGAATTGTTAATCCATATTCTGCAGCTTTTTTTCTGAAATAATTTGCTTTTTCTTGAACAATTTTTATCCAAGCATCTTTTCCGCCCGATTTTTCAATAAGTTCAAGCATATCTTTTAATTCGTACATTATTGAAACAGTTGTAGTAAATGGAGTTTGTCCTCTTTCAATATTCTTAAAATATGGTTTAAAATCGAAATAATATGAATTTGGCTTTCCTTTTCTATTAATCTTATCAACCATTCTCCGACTAAAAGAAATAATTGACATCCCGGGTGATAAGCAAAGACCTTTTTGTGAACTAATAATAGTTACATCAATCCCCCACTTTTCCATATCATAGTCATCAGCTAAAAATGTTGAAATAGCATCAACTATTAGATACATATTATTTCTTTTGCAAAAATCACTAAGCAAATGTATATCATATAATTTGCCGGAAGACGTTTCATCAAGATTTACAAATAAAGCTGTATATCCTTTATTCTCATAAGGCTCTAAATCTTTTGCGGTAACTACTTCATTCCAATCTAAATCAATTGAATCGTACGGAACATTATACCATTTTAACAGTTCACAAAACCTATGCCCGAAGCTTCCACCATTTATTACTAACGCTTTATCATTGCCTCCTTTATTTATCCCCCCCATGCAATTATCAACTACCGCATCCATTGCCCCTGTACCTGAAGCAGCTAAATATATTGTAGTAGAATGCTCTGCTCCCATCATTTCGGCAACTTTTGTTAAGCATTCTTTTGCCATGTCTCCGTATTCTTGAGTTCTAAAATATGTATATCCCTTCTCCAGTACATTTTTTGTACTTGGGTACATTTCGACAGGTCCTACTATAAAATGTTTCATTAATCATCCTCTGAATATATATGCAGATTATTTCGGTAATCCTTATAATAATGTCTGATTTGACCGATTCCTGTCGGAACTTTTTCCCAATCTTTCCAAAGGTGTGATAAATATTCTTCTGATTTATTCGGAATGTATACTTTTAAATCTTCAAAAAAAGTTTCTTTCAACGGGAAAATTTCATCATACGGCATTACAATATAATTTTCTTCATATGGAAATTCAATACCTCTTATCAGTATAGAATTCTCATCTAAACTGTATTTTGTATTTTGTTTATTCCATTTTATTATCTCATTTTGTGCTTTTTTAAAATTTAATTTTTTATGTTTTTTATTAAAATCCGCTCTGTCTTTTTTTATATTTTTAGCTATGCGTTCTGCTTCCTGCTGAGTGTAACCGGAGTCATTACTTATATGCATAGGGAAAATATCAAAACCGGCATTATAGTTTTTGTGTCGAATTCTTATTTGATAATTATTACACGTGATAGCGTGTTCTCTTACTGTAAAGTTACTGTTTTCAAATTCAGTTTTTAGTATGGGCAAAAGTTTTTCTATATCTTTTTGAAGCATGCTTACATCAATATCATCATCCCAAGGAATAAAGCCCTTATGACGAAAAGTACCAAGAAGTGTTCCAAAGTCTACCCAGTATTTAATTCCGTTTTCTCTGCATATTTTGTCAACAATTTTAAATATATCGAGGCATTCCATTTGCCATTGCCGAAATTCACCTTCTGCCGGAGGAATATTTTTTGCGCCAAAATAATTTACAATTTTATTGAGGTAATTTATTTCGTCCTTAAGAATCCCGATTTTATCTTTTTTGGATATTTTAAAACCTAAAAATTTGTATGTTATGTGTTTGGTTTTGACGTTATATGTTTTTGAAAATATAAAATTACTCACTATAAACTTTCTAATTTATCTTGTATATGTCTCTTTTTAATAATAGTTCGGCTAATTATATTTGTCAACGCAAGCACAGAAAATTAATAAATAAGTACACATGTGGGGTTAATATATCAATGTACGCATTGTATTTTTAAAAAAGGTGTTACAAGTATACAGGGGTAAATATGATTTTTGAGGATAGAGTTTATATCGGCAATAAAATTCGTGTTGCTCGTAGAGAACGTATTTTTACACAGGAAAAATTGGCAGAACTTGCAGGAATCACTTCAAAACAGCTTTCAAGAATAGAAACCGGCGAATATATGCCGTCTTTGCCAACTTTTTTCAAATTGATATCTGCTCTGGAACTTGATATATCAGAATTTGGTCTTTCGCACAAACAAAAACTCAGCAGAATACAAGAAAAGTTTATAAAATTAATTAACAGTACTTCGGAAAAAGAGTTGGAATATTGTTATAACGTATTAGAAACAATTTTAGAAAATATAAAATTAATATCAAATTAAATTTTCTATTCTTCTATGTTAATAATACTTCCAGGGGCATCAATATCTACGTCATAGGCTTGTTGAATCTTTTGATTCTTTTGAGCCTTAACAAGTTCTGTTTTTACTTCATCCAGACCTTTTTCTAATTTTATTATATTTTGCATTTCAAGGTCTTTTATTTCTTCAACCAGAGAATCAACTTCTTTCTGCTGAACAGGTGTAAGTTCAAGATATCTGCGCATGTTTTTGCAATTTGTAAAAATCGGTTCACGGGATTTTAGCATGGTAATTGCACTGTCATAATCTTCAGATTCAATCATTCTTGCTATATCTTCTGCGCCGTTTTTAAGTTGAGTGTATTGCAGAATTAGTTGTTCATACTGCTTCTCATCCTGCATTCTGGCTCTCCTCTTGAGATATAGTTTGGTTTAAAACAGGATTTACGGACTCAGGTTCAGATGCCATTTGCTCTTTCATAACCTCTTCTACCGTAGTAATACCGCTCTGTATCTCAATAGCCTTTTGGAATCCCCATCTTATGTTAGTTAAGTCTGTAATAACTTCATCTACTTTTTCAGTACTTCTTTGGACGTTCGCCTTAATCAGGTTCATTGCCATGCGGTTGTATAGCCTGAAAAGACGCTTAGAAACGTCATTTCCGTTTTCTAAATCAATAGTGCGCATAAGCTCACGAATGATTTTTCTTGCTCCTTCAATATTCTGAGAGCGTTCTTGATAATTATTTTCATTAATACAGGTTTTTGCCTTCTGTAAGAACTGAATAGCTCCGTCAAATAATAAAATCATCAATTTTTCAGGAGTTGCAGTATTAACATTGTTTGCCTGATATTGTTTAATGTATTTGTTGTATGGATTTACTGGTGGCATTTATTATACCTTCTTGTTTACGAAAATCCCTGACGCCATGTTGAGTTTTTGTACTAATTCACCAAGTTCGTCTCCTGAGATTGTTTCGATTAACCTTTCATTTGTACTATCATATAATTCTATTATATCATCTTTTACATTAAGTTTAACATAAAATTCTTTATCTGAGTTTTCAATGTCTTCTGCATCAATTTCTTCAATGTCATTTTCGTCTTCAGAATCATTTTCTTCTTCAACAAGTCCGTCTTCAAAAGTATCTTCTAAATTTTGTCCTCTGCCTTTTCTTCCTTCCTTGTTTTCTTCGTCTTCTTCTTTTTCCCGTACTCTTTGGTTTGTACTTGTTCCCTGAACTTGCCGGGAAGAATTTGCAGGGTCACTGTTGATTGCTTGTTCAGCTCTATTTGTGATTTCTGCAGATGTCTGCTCTTTTATGATGCCTGTATTGGCAATTGATATGCCATCCATTCCCATGAGTGTATGAAGCTTCCTTTACATATTCTAACTTTTAATATCTTATGATATAATTTACATATTGGCAATCATATAAAAGAAGGGTTATTTTTATGAGTAAGAGCGTCTTTGTTGACTATATGGAAAAAATGCTTGGTTTTCCTCTTTGGATAAAGCAGACAATATTTTTAAATCTGTCAAATGATTTGACTAATTATTTAAGTAATGAATTCTTAGATGTTAAAGAAAGTGAATTATTCCATATATATAAGCCGGCTCTTTCCGATTTGGGGCAAAATGAATTAATGACAAAAGAGTCTAATTTTGATGAAAGTATTTATTCTTTTATGAATTGCTGTGCAAAGGGCATGTCACTAATAGAAATAGCTATAGAAAACAGTTTTACAATGGAAGAAGTTGCAAAAGCGTTTACATTTTGTAAAACGTCAAAGTTTTTTTCTAACGAAGTTCCGAACCTTATAAGCGCCATAGCCGGATTTATTGCCGGAAACTATAGAACCGGTGAATATTTTATTCGTGCCGGCAAAATGACTATTGAACAGTTGGATGAAGTTTTGGATAAGCAGCAGGAAATTAATGCATCAGGTAAACACGTTTTCATTGCGGAGCTTATGGTACAAATGGGATTTGTAAAAGAGTCGGACGTTAAAAGTATTATCTTTATGAAAGAAGAGGCCGGCAAACATTTCTCTCTGAATCCGGATGATTTGCCGAATGTTGCTCTTGAAAAAGAAAGTTATGATATAAGGGTTGAAAACACTCGTTTAAAGGAAGAAAACGAGATTTTAAAGCAAAAACTTGAAAATATTTTAACTTATATCAAAGAACATAAAGAGGCATAATTTCAATTGAAAATTGAAAGCGGAAAATGGAAAATCAATTATGTTCGTGACGGATTAGTCGAAGAATCCCATCAGGGTGTTTTTAGTTTTAATGATACGGAATGCTCTAAAACGCCTTATTATCTGAGATCATGTGCAAAACCACTGCAGGCGACGCTTTTGATTGATTATGGAATTGATTTGACTGATGAGGAATTAGCATTATGCTGCGGCTCACATGCGGGAGAAGAATGTCACATCAGGATTGCAAAAAATCTGCTGAATAAATTAGGTATTAGTGAAACAAACTTAAAATGCGGTGTTCATGCTCCGCTTTCAAGAACTATGCAGGATAAAATGCTTTTAAACGGTGAAAAGCCTGCACAAATTCACAACAATTGTTCAGGAAAGCATATAGGTTTTCTTGCAATCTGCAAAAAAATGGGATGGGACATGCAAAGTTATGATTCCCCGTCTCATCCGCTTCAAATTGCCGTAAAAAATAAGATAAATTCAATGTGTAAAATTGAGTCAAATTATCCGATGACTACTGACGGATGCGGAGTTCCAATATTAAGCATGCCATTATATAATATGGCACAAGGGTTTGTTAATTTGCTGAAATATCCGCAAATAGTAAGTGCAATAAAGAATAATCCGTATATATTTGGCGGTGAAAACAGAACTGATACGGAGATTATTCAAAAATCAGATAAGCTTATTGCAAAAGTAGGAGCCGGAGGGCTTTGTGTTGTATTAAATATTTGTGAAAAAAAAGCTTTTGCACTTAAAATTGATGACTGTTCAATGGATGCAAGGCGTATAGCGATATTTGAAATTCTTAAAAAATTGAGTTGGGCTGAAATTGAATATGATGACAAAATAAGGACATTATCAGGAAAAGAAGTCGGTAAGATTGTATTTGAATTTGCATAACTGACGTGTTTTTGATAGTATAAGCACATTAAGAAAAGGAGTATGTATGTTTAAGAATTTAGGAAAAGAACTAAGAGATTTCATTTTACGTGGAAACGTAATGGACATGGCTGTCGGTATTATTATCGGTGCTGCATTTGGTAAAATAGTTGATTCTTTGGTAAAAGATATCATTATGCCGCCAATCGGTTTTGTTTTGGGAAAAGTAGATTTTTCAAACTTATACTTCACATTGTATCCGCTTGGTGAAAAATATGATTCTTTGGATGCGGCAAGCGCTGCCGGTGCAGTAACTATTAATTACGGCTTATTTATTAATACTGTGATAAGTTTCTTAATTGTAGCTTGTGCGATTTTTGCAATTGTAAAAGCTGTTAATACAATTAAAGACAAAGCCTGCAAAGAAGAAGAAGCTGAAGCAGCAGCAACTGAAAAACAGTGTCCTCATTGCTGTACAATGATTCCGATTAATGCTCATAAATGTCCTAACTGTACATCTGATTTATAATGAGAATAATTAAAAAAGCCTGAATTTATTTCAGGCTTTTTAATTTAAAACTTATAAGTAATTCCGATATTACCTGAATATCTACCGTTATCCCAGTCATTCATCGTGACATTTTGAGTGCTGAAGTTTTTTTGAAACGGTTCTGCCCACACAGAAAGATGTTTATTAATTTTATAATCTGCGCCAACCCAAAAACCAAAGGAATCCTTACCTTCTTCAAATTTGGTAGTGTAGTGTCCGTCAGCATAAAATGATAATTTATCATTGATAGGTATGCTTGCACCTGCTGCAATTCTGAGTTGGTCTACATCCCTGTCATAATGTCTATATCTGGCATATGCTCTAAAATTGTTTCCGAAATTTTGTTTATATTTTGTTTCAAATGCAGGTGACGGTTGAGAGCTTGTACCATTTGATAAATTTATGTTTGTATTAATCCCAAAATCAGCACTGAGTGTTCCTCCTTTAACGACATTTGCGGATACTCTTACAGTATTCAAATTCTGCAATACTCCGTCAGATGACAAATAATTTGAAGAAGCAACGCATATATTGGGTGAAAATTCTCCTGTCATATATGTCCCTTTATTTAATATCCTATTTATATAAAGTATTTTTATTTAAAAAAATTGCCTTAAAACAGGAGTTGCGCAAAATTTCAGTTTTGCGCAACTCCTGTTTATACTGTTTAACTTTTATACTTACATCTCAAGATTCATTTGAGAGAATTGAACTATTTTATTTTTACCTCTGTGCTTTGCGTTGTATAGAGCATGCTCAGCGTATCTAATAACTGTATTAGCGTCTTCTTCAACATCTTGCATACAAGGATATGTAGAAATACCGCCTGAAATTGTAACTTTGTGTGCTTCTTCTTCTCCAGCAGGAATAAATTCCATTTTTTCAACTTCTCTGCGGAATCTTTCTCCAAATAGGAATGCATTTTCTTCTGATGTATTCGGAAGAACCAGCAAAAATTCTTCATCTCCGTAACGTGTTAAAATATCTTCTTTACGAACCATTGCGTTTAATTTATTTGCGATGTTCTTAAGAAGAATATCTCCCCATTCGTATCCGTACATGTCGTTAACAACTTTGAAAAAGTCAAGGTCAAATAATATGCAAGACAACTTCGTTCCGTATCTTCTGGAACGTGAAATCTCTTCTTCCAGACGCTCCTGAAGATATTTTCTGTTGTGTAAACCTGTTAAGTCGTCAGTTGTAGAAACTGTTTCCAATTTATCTTTGTTTGATTTGATTTTTAACAAAGCATTAACACGGACTATTAATTCATCTGTATTATTAATATCTTGTATAAAATCAAAGCCTTCAGCTCTTACGGTAATATCTCTCCTTGCCGGTCCTATAAAAAGAATGGGACAAGAAAACTTATTTGTCATAAGTGCATCAACTGCATCTTCAATGTTTTCGATAATAATTAATGACGGATTGAGAACCTTGTATTCATTTAGTTGCTCAATAGCAATCGCTCTTATATCCGTGTCATCAAGTTCAGCTAATTTGGCTTGCAAATCTTCCATAGGCTTTTTGGAATAAATAACAATATTGTTCATGACTTTCCTCTTAAAACTCTCTCTGCTTATGTTTTATTAAGCAGTTCTTTGATGATATTCATAAATCACCATATAATACAAGTAGATTATATCAAATTTCTTAATAAAACTCAATATTAGTTTGAAATTAAAGATTTATTATATGTTTGTAAAATGAATTCTTGTATGGATTACGGTGCAAATTTTTGTGAGTAAGTTTGTGTATGTTACTCTGTTTACAAATGTTTTTAAAGAGTTGTTCATCATAGGGTTCAAATAATGTGTTTTGAAGCAGCATAATGTTAGGTATGTAGTATTCAGGCATGTCTAAAAATTGTTTTTTTAACTCCGGATTGCTAAACAGTGTCCAAGCAAAGCACTGATCGAAGAACAAATAATTAATTACCCTGTCTTCATACTTCCAATACTCCAAAATCATGTTTAAAATATTATTAATAATTTTATTTCCTTTTTGGGCGGATATAAAGAATGAAGATTCCGGAGAGATTGCTTTATTAAAATAATTGTTGTAAATTTGGAATTCTTTTTCTGACGATATATTTTTAAAGATATTACTTTCATAACTTCTAAATGTAAAAAATTCAGCATTAATTATTTCATCAGGAATCTCTCCGGTTAAATATATTGTTGCATCAACCCAACAACCTCCATATTTTGCAAGAAGCATTAATCTGCATATATCTGAAAAATGTGCATCGGAAATGATTCTTTTTTTATATTTTTCTAAAATATAATCAGGAATTGTAATATATTCATATATTGTTTTATTGTCAAGTAAAATAGTTTTATCAGGGTGATATTTTTTTACGGAATCCGTGCATACTTTTACTATTTGCGGCATGCAATTTTTACCTTGCAGCCAGCATTGCCAGATTCTGCCATTAGAGCTTTCAGCTGGTTGGACAGACGCTTCTTTTTTAAGCGCAGATGTATATTTTTTCAAGTATTCAAAAGTATTTGTATATTGTTTCTTTTTTTTGCTCAATAAAATACCGTTAACAAGTCCTATATAATCATAATTCAAGCTTCCGAATTTATGAAAAAAGCGCATTACATTCTCCCTTTTTAATTATAAAGAATTTGAAAATATAAATAAATCAGCAAAACGGCTTATATTGAGCCTATTGATATTTCTCAATGACTTAGAAATTATTATACAAGATAATTGAGAAAATGCAATATAAAAATCTCGGATTGTTTATAAAAAATAGACGCTTGGATGCAGGATATACATTAAATAGTTTTGCTATTCAAAACGATATTGAGCCTGCAATATTGTCACGTATTGAAAACATAAAGCAAGATATAAAATTGGGAGTATTAATTAAAATTGCTGCCGGTTTTAAACAAACTCCGTCAGAGTTTTTGTTAGAATTTGAAAATTATATTCAAGCAAAAAAGCACAGATAAGATAATCTGTGCTTTTTCCATGTGTTTTGTTGTTTGTTATACTAATGCTTTTGATTTTTCTACGCAGCTGATAAGTGTAGATGCGATTGTTTTTTGTTCTTCTAATGTAAGTTCAGGGAACATAGGAAGAGAGATTACGCATTCTGTATTCTTTTCAGTAATTGGTAAATCACCCATTTTGTAACCTAAGTGAGCGTGAACTTTTTGCATGTGAAGAGGAATCGGATAATATAACATAGCTCCGATACCTGAGTCTTGAAGCATTTTATGAATTTCATCTCTGTTAGGAATTTTTACTGTGTATTGGTGGTATACGCAATATGTATCAGCTAATTCTTTTGGTGTTTGAATGTCAGGACATCCTGAGAATAATTCTGTATATGTTGCTGCGTGTGCTCTTCTTAGCTTATTCCATTCATCAATGTAATTTAATTTTACTCTCAAAATTGCTGCCTGAATTTCATCTAAACGTGAATTAACACCTATTTCATCATGATGGTAACGAACAGCGCCGCCATGGTTACGTAAAGCAACTATTCTGTTTTTAAGGTTTTCGCTATTTACTGTAATTAAGCCGCCGTCACCCATTGTACCAAGGTTCTTGGTCGGGTAGAAACTATAGCATCCGATATCACCGAAAGTACCGACTCTCTTTCCTTTGTATTCAGCGCCGATTGCCTGACAGCAATCTTCAATTACATATAAATTGTGGCGTTTTGCGATATCCATAATTTTGTCCATATCGCATGGCTGTCCGTACAAGTGAACAGGCATGATTGCCTTCGTACGTGGTGTTATAAGTTCTTCAATTTTATTTGCATCAATATTGAATGTATCCGGATCTATGTCACAGAATACAGGTGTTGCTCCGACGATTTCGATAGACTCTGTTGTTGCAACAAATGTAAATGCAGTTGTGATAACTTCGTCACCTGCTCCTATATCTAAAGCTCTTAGTGCAATATGAAGAGCATCAGTTCCGGAGTTTAGTGCAACTGTATAATTGCATCCGATATATTTTGCAAGTTCCATTTCTAATGCTTTTACATTCGGTCCTAGAATGTAAGAACCTGAACGTAATACCTCTAATACAGCTTTTTCGATTTCGCTGCCGATTTGTTGATATTGTCTTTTTGAATCAAAAATTGGAATCATATTTCCCTCCTAATTATTCTACTCTCGGGTCTATTTCCCCTAATTCAAGTTTACCATACAATTTGGGTGTCTTTATATAATCTTGATAATTCAGGGCATGGCTATTGTGTTATGACTGAATCAAGCGCTATATCGTGTTTTTCCGGATATATTGTTTCAAACATTAATTCTTTTGGAATGCATGTGATTTTTGTTCCGTTAAAATCCCTCAAAAATCTGTCATAAAATCCCCCTCCGTATCCGAGGCGAAAGTTGTTTTTATCGCAGGCAAGAGCCGGTGCAATAACCATATTAATTTGGTTTTTGGAGCAGGGTTCGCTCAATGGTTCGCAAGTTTTAAAGCAGGATAGACAAGTTCTGTCACCTGATTTATAAGGACAGCATAACAAATTTTTGCCATTAATTTTAGGCAGATAAAAATTTTTTGAGTTATCATTGAGTAAATCTAAGAGGTTGACTTCATCCTTTAGCGGGTAAAAAATCATAATATTTTTAGAGTTTTTATATTCTGATGTATTTTTAACTTTTATAATAAGTTCCGAACTTATTTTATTCATATCGAGCCTGCTGCGTATGGCTTTTGCCTGTTTTCGTATAGCTTCCTTACTCATTACACAATAGCTCCATGTGAAGCATCAGAAACGGTTCTTGCGTATTTTCCCAAAAAGCCTTTAGATTTGATTTCAAACGGCTTAAGGTTTTTTCTTCGTTCCGTTAAAGTTTTTTCATCGACTAATAAATCAAGAGTTCGTTTGTTAATATCAATTCTTATCCTGTCACCGTCTTCTATTAATGCGATAACTCCGCCATCTGCAGCTTCCGGACAGATATGCCCTACACAGATTCCTCTTGTGCCTCCCGAGAATCTTCCGTCTGTAATCAACGCAGCTTTTGTTCCGAGTCCTTTTCCGACAAGAAGTGATGTCGGAGCAAGCATCTCTCTCATTCCCGGCCCGCCTTTCGGTCCTTCGTAACGAATTACAATAACATCACCTTCTTTAATTTTGTCAGATTCAAGTGCTTGCATAGCTTCTTCTTCTGAATTAAACGTCTTTGCAATTCCTTCAAACTCATAACAACTTTTGTCTACTGCCGATATTTTGATAACAGATCCGTTCGGAGCAATATTGCCCCTCAAAATTCCAAGCCCCGGTTTTGTCGTAAACGGTTCGGAATAATCATGGATTATCGATTTATCGGAATATGCATTTTTAACGATTTTGCTTGTTTTTGACAGACTAACTCCTTCTAAATCTTTAAAATCAGGAACGCTTTTAAGCAGTTCTTTTAAAACTGCATTAACGCCGCCGGCTTTGTGAAATTCTGTCATAGTAATGTTATTTGAAGGTTCTAATTTTACAAATTGATGAATTTTTGCTGAAAGTTCATCAAAGTCATCTAATGTCACTTCACTACTATTTTTTAAGGTGCTAGGAGCAGTGTTCAATGCGTTTGATATTGCTAAAATATGCAAAAATGAATTTGTAGAGCCGCCCATTGCAAGGTCTGCAATGATTGCGTTTCGTAAAGAATCTCTATTTATTATGTCCCTTGGACATTTGTTTTTTCGTACCAGCTCAACTATTTGCATTCCGCTGTCAAATGCTATTCTGCGCTTTTCTGAGGATACTGCTGCTGCGGTTGCGCAATGCGGAAGGCTCATGCCCATTACTTCCGTCAGACAAGCCATTGTATTTGCGGTGTATAATCCCTGACAAGCTCCTGCTGAAGGGCAGGAAGCTTCTTCTAATTCCAAAAGTCTTTCTTCTGTAATTTCACCATTGCGATATTTGCCGATAGCTTCAAAAGCGCCCTTTATCATTGTTAATTTTTCGCATCTGCTTTCTCCGTCAAGCATCGGACCTGCTGTGACAATTATAGTCGGGATATTAATTCTTGCTGAGGCAATAAGCATTCCCGGTGTAATCTTATCGCAGTTGGAAAGTAATACAAGACCATCCAATTGGTGTGCTTCGGCCACAGTTTCAATGCAATCGGCAATCAAATCTCTTGAAGGAAGAGAATACCTCATTCCTGAATGGCCCATTGCAATCCCGTCACAAACTGCGGGAACTCCGAATATAAAAGCTTGTCCTCCGCCTGTATGAATTCCTTTTTCAATTTGCCTTTCCAAATCCCTCAGTCCGATATGCCCCGGAACCAGATCTGAAAAAGAGCTTGCAATACCGATAAACGGAGAATCCATATTTTTTCTTGAAACACCTGTTGCCATCAAAAGACTTCTGTGCGGTGTTTTTGAAATACCTTTTTTAATATTGTCACTTCTCATAAAAATAAATCCCTTCGTACATATTTTAGCACGAAAGGAAGGTTAATTAATAAGGTATTTATGATTTTTATTTACGCATAAGTATTAATTACTTTATTTAAGACTGCGTTTGTTTGCTTATCTGTTTTTCCTTCTTGAGCCTTTTGAAGCGCAAATTCGAGTAATTGAGTTTGACCTTCTTCTGTTTTTGTCATGTTTTTAGCTTCAACTTTATCTGCAACGTCAGTGCCAAATATCTTTTCGCCTAGTTCATGTCCTGCCCACATACCGATTGAACCTACTGTGAAACCGATTAATGCGCCTATTGCAGTGCCCGCTCCCGGGCAAATGGCTGTTCCTATTGCGGCACCTGCTTTCGCCCCCAACCAGGTTCCTGCTGCACGTCCAACGCACCAACCTGCTGTTCCGAGTGCCGATTTCCCTATAGATTGACCTGTCTGCTTCATACCTGTAGTTGAATCTTTTTGGAATGCGGTAGTTATCTTGCCTATATTGAACAATGTTTCAAATGCTAAGAATCCGAAGAAATCTTTTTTGAATGCACTTTTAACAAGTCCGCCAAATTTATTTTTAATGACGCTTTCGTTCATTTGGACAAGTCTTTTAGCGCCATTTTCAATGTGTTCAGTTTTACTTGCAAGTCTTTCTGCAACTGTCTTTCTTCCTGTAAGAGTTCCTGCAATTCTACCGTCCATACCTCTTGCAGCTTGCAAACGTTCTGTAGCTTTTGCAATTTGTTCAACATTGCCACTGCGAAGTGCTGCTTTCATTTCTTCTACAAGCGGTTCAATTGCGGCTTTATCAAGCGGTCTTCTTAACCATTTAGACCACCATCCTTTTTTGCCGGTATCTCTGACAGCTTGTTGAACTGCAATTTGTGCTTCCTGAAGGAGGGCAGAATTTGTTTTTGCAAATTCTTTCGGAACATTTTTGAATATTGCTTCAGCTTCCTTTGCTCCTTTCCATGCATTTTTAGGGTGGAATACGGATTGTAAATGCTCAAATGCTAACCAAGATAAGCCTCCCATTGCAGCACCTGCAAATCCTTCTTCAAGAACATTATTTTTTGCATAATAATCTGCAAGCTTATCCATGTCCTCTTGAGTTACACCTTGAAAGGCTGTTGTGCTTTGCTGTGATGCTTTTGTCTGTATCGGTTGTTGGCCGTAGCTTGGATTAAAACTGTCATAAATAGAATTTCCTTGGAAAGTGGGATTAAAACCTCCTCCGTATTGATAAGGGAACATTCCTTGTGTCAGATACGGGTTCATAACATTATTCATGGCACTTGTTCCTCTGTATCCGTTAAGATAACTCGGACAAGTTCCGTTTAGCCCTGACGTTCCGCCGTAGAGCATAAACTCCATATTTGCCAGTGAATTTATTGCAGGTAAACCCATAAAATTAACCTAACCTTTTTATTAAACTAACCTTATATATATAAAGTTTTTTTTCTTTACAGAATTGCCCCCTATGTAAAGTTTTGTTACAAAAAATTTTTTAAGTGTTATAGAATTAATTTTTTGTGGCACATGTCACATGTAAGGATGCATAAGGTTAATTTGACATGTCACAAATAATAGAGCAGAGCATAAATACGTTTTTGCCTGTATTAGAAATGAGTTCTAATGCAGTGTTAGCCATGCTTTTCGGGGAGGGTAACCCTAGAACATTCTTACAAAAAGGATTCGGAGGTAACATATGGTAAGTATTAATACAAACCTCCAATCATTAATAGTGCAGAAAAACCTTACGAAATCAACCAATGCTTTGGATAAGGCGATAGAGAGATTAACAACGGGTTATAAAATCAACCATGCATCAGATAACGCAGCGAACTATTCAATAACAAGGAATATGTCGTCGCAGTTGTCATCATACTTACAGGCGGAAGAGAATACAAGTATGGGTTTAGACCTAATACAGACGCAATCATCGACCTTGGATACAATCCAGAACCTTACAACAAGACTGCGAGCGTTAGCAGAACAGGCTCACAACGGCACATACGGAGCGCAATCCTTACAGGCAATCAATCAGGAAGCGGGAGCAATAGTGGACGAGATTTGCCGTATTACGGGAAATACGGAATATAACGGAATTGACTTGATGGGCTCAACAATGCAGGATACATTTAAGGACTCATATGGTGAGACTATCGGACTGGATGAGTATGAAGACATATCAATCAAATCAAACGGGCTAATTAATGAGGTAGAAGAATTTGTCGATCCAAATAATGGATTTGTACTAAAAATATCAAATGTAGATGAAAATATTAATCTTAATAGTGTTGGTGCAACATTTATTATTTCTTCGGCAGAAGATTTTAAAAAATTTTCATATATGATGAACAACGGTCATTTATGTAATAATGATCATCACAAGTTTGTATTAACAAATGATATAGATTTATCAGAATATTCCGATGGTGAAGGTTTTGCACCTATAAACTTTAAAGGTACTTTTGACGGAAACGGTCACACTATATCAAATCTGTATATAAACAGACCCGATGAAGATAATGTTGGGTTGTTCCGTAGTGCAGTAAATGAAGGAGAGTCAGGTACGATAAAAAATTTACGGCTTGAAAACGTGAATATAACAGGGGATTCATATGTTGGTGCTGTATGTGATCGTAACGTTAAAATAGAGAATGTAGCTGTTACCGGAGAAGTCAAGGCAAACGGTGATTATGCCGGAATGATTGCTGGCGGTGACTGTTCTGAAATCACAAACTCATATTCAAAAGGCAAAGTCGAAGGAGCAAACAATATCGGAGGTCTGTCAGGTCAATGTAAAAGAATGGAAAATTGTTTTTCAACGGCGGATGTTATTGCAAGCGGAGATAACATAGGCGGATTAACAGGTGTTTGTGACGTTAAAATTGAAAATTGTTATTCTGTAGGAAATGTCAAATCTGATGGCGATTGTGTAGGTGGTATATGCGGCTTACTTTCAAGGGGTAGCATTGGTAATGTTTATTCAACAGGCAACATATCCGGAGTTACAAATGTCGGTGGTTTAATAGGATGTAGTGATATTAGTATAAGGAATGCCAGTATAGAATATTCATATTTTTTAGGTGACGTTTCATCAACTCTTTCGGACGGAGTGGTTGGCTCTTTTGTAGGCTCATATTTAGGCGGAAAAACGGTGCGGATAAATACTTGTATTTACAACGGGTCAAGCGCCGGAATTAATGCTGTAGGAATGGATGGTAATGTGAATATTAATGATTGTACGGATATTTCAGCATCATATAACCGAGTAATTCAAGTCGGTATAAGCGGTTCAGACGATTCGCAATTGTCATTTAATACATTCTTTTCAGGTTTGGATATAAAATATATAAGCGAGATGGGAATGGAGTCATACGGTTCTTTAGAGCGTATTGATAGGTTTATGAATAAAGTTAATAATATGCAGACAAAACTTGGCGCAATCGAGAATCGCTTGATGAGCAATCTTGAAAGTATCAGCGTAAATATTGAGAATTTAACTTCTTCCCGTTCTACATTGCAGGACGCTGATGTTGCAAAAGAATCAAGTAATTTTATAAAATCA
>JAFVAR010000032.1 GCA_017480425.1 bacterium
AATTTAAGTTATTTAAGGGTGAGACAGTCAAGTGAGACAGTTTGTCTTATTTTGCCGTCTCCCATGAAAAAATAATTTTGTAAAAACAACGATTTAAATAACTGGGAAAAGCGCTTCCAGCCGCCCCAGCCAGATTGGAGAGAAGTTGCATTTTTTAATGCAACTTCTTGTTTTTTCTGCATAATTTTCGGTTCGCAAAAATTCATATACCCAGATTGTATATTTTCGTTTGCAATTTCCTGAACGCCTTGTGTAGCAAGGTTTTGCATCGGTTCGTACGGTAATACTTTATTTCCTCTCGGTGTGTTGATATTCACAAACTCATCAAACGGAAATCTTAATTTGTAACTGATTTCGCCCTCGGTTAAAGTTATGTTCTCAAAGACAAATTTTAGCAGCAAACGTTTCAAATCAACATTTGATGACTTTTCAAAGACATATCCTGCCTGTGTTGCAATATCCAACAAACCAAGAATCGTATTATCAAAACTGCTATCAGCCTTTTCATGGGCCACAATTCTATTGTTCAAGCGTGTTATCTTCACCTGTATTTCATTTCTTTTAAGGTCAAAAGTTTCCCTATCAAGTTCCCCGTCCAGACGCATATCAAACAAAGCATCCATCTTTTGTTTCAGTTTGGTTTGCTCGTTTTTAAGTCTTGCGACTTCCTCTGTGCAGAACTTTCTTTCAGCTGCTTTGGCTACTTTCAGTTCCTTTTGGAGTTCGATTACGATACAATCGGGTAATTTTATACGGTTCAAAATTGAACTGATGCGTTTTGTAAATTCTTCCTCACGGATATAAATTCTCGTATTATCCTTCCGCCAGCAAGCCACATAGCTAAAAGTTCCCTTCTTTAATTCACACGGGCATTGTCTGTTGGTTACGCCACAAATCACCAAGCCACGATACAGCATATTCTTATCGGTCGTTCTTAAAAATTGGCCTGCCCTTATGGCCTTCTGTTCTTGACACATATCCCAGAGTTCTTTGCTAACCAAAGGCTTATACACATGCGGCATAAGTCCTCGTTTGGTCTTCATTTCGCCATAATAGAACGGGTTTTCCAAGATAAAATGCATTGTGTTGATGGCTATTTTGCCTCCTTTACGAGTTCTTAAGCCCATCATATTGGCATAATACATAATCTCCGCAACGCTGGCGTGTCCTAAAGAATATATTTCATAACATTTGCGAATGATTGAAGCATCTGGTTCTTTTTGCCGCACAAAATGTTTTCCCCGTTCATCGGTATAATTTTCGTAGCCAAGCGGTGCCAATCCTGTGATTTCGCCATTTTTGTTCTTTTGTTCATTGGAACGTCTGACATTCTCGGAGAGTTGCAAGACGTAGGCCTTTGCACCCATCACCGAGAAGTCCCACCTCATAATATCAACTGATGTAGAATTGCCATTCAAGACCATTCCTTCACGATAAAAATGCAGTTCTATTTTGTTTTGCCGCATCAAATCATCAAGCAAAACACTTTCCTTAAAGCTACGCTGCACTCTATCAACCGTATCGGCCACAATAGCAACGGTTTCATTCTGTTTCTTACAGAAGTTTATCATTTCCATAAATTGCTTACGCTCGCCACGAGTTGAACTCTCAACAATTTCAAAAGTTCTGATTACTTCCAAACCTTTTCTTTCCGCATATTCATGAAGTCGGTTGCTCTGCGCAAGCAGACTCAAACCTTCTTCCTGCATTTTTGTTGATACTCTGGTTAATATTATCGCTTTCATTGTCTGATATTTCCTGTCGCATTTCTAATAAACATTTCGCAAAACCGATTAAATGCCGAGCACCTTGTTCCAATTCATCGTCAGATAACGGCTTTGAAGAAATTTTCTGTAATGCTTCTTTTAATCCTGTCATCATCTTATTACATCCTTTTACAAAATCCAAGCAATTAATTCATTGTTTTTGCATGTTTTTTATCAAGGGGCTAAAATTATAGCCCCCTGATAGGTTCCGCCTTAATTTTGCAATATAACGTTGGGATTGGTTATACCAACTTCTTGCAAAAGCGGTGCTGCTGCAGCAATTGTTCTGGCTGTTGCCGTATTTTGGCTTTCTTCAGCCTTTTTAGCAGCTTCTTCTTTGGCTTTCTGCTCCTTTTGAGCCTTTTTCTTCAAGCGGCGTCTTTCGTTGGCTGCCTTCTTGCGAACAGCAGCATTATCCACCTCTTTGGCCAAGAAATCTAAAATATCGTCATCAAATTCATTATTGGCAACACTGGTATAGAAATCAGCCAAAAAGTTGAGTTTTTGCTCGATTGTCAGCAAATCAAGCGAATAACGAGCGATGCGCTTACCACCCAAACGAAGGTTGAAAATGGAGTTCTTTTCCGTATCGGTAATCAACTTATTCATACGATTACCGATATCCCAAGCATTGTCCTTGAAATTACGCATATTCTCGGTCAAAAGTTGTAAAATTCTTTCTCTGGCTTTATCCAAAGTCAACATTCCCTCATCTTTTGAGGTTTCAATCTTGCTTGCATTATATTTTGTTAAAAAGTTTTTCATTTTAGTTTCCTTTCAAATTAAATGTTAGTTGAGTAAAATTGGTTTTTGAGCATCAAATCCTGCATAATCAGCAAAGGTATTATTGATAATGTCGGTTTGCTTATCACTGAAGCACAGAAATCTGATGGGTTTTATATCAGTCAGAATACAAATTGGCTTCAAAACCAGATTGATGCAGCATTTAGCAAGCACGATATACAGTCTGTTTAATAACTCTGGCTCTATATCGGCATCATAATCGTGCAATATACCATCCAGCGAATTGATGTTAAAACGAGGCACGGCATAACCTTCGTCTTCGGTTTTCACCATCATCGGGTCAATGATATAAGTTTTCTTACTATCGTGGCCCTCATAAGCCTGCTTCATAATCTTTTGTTTTTCTTCAACACACTGGGTGTAGCACATATTGTTGTCTTTCCAATAAGGATAATACAACAATGGAGGTTTTTTGTTTTCATACATTTTATTTCCTTTCAATAGGTTAAGTTTGGTTTGTTAAAGTAAAAGGCACAATAATTCTGTTATCGGAATTGCAGATATCATCTGCCAAACCAATGGTTAAATCGGTTATTGTTAGGGGTTAATCGGAACGGTTAGCGATTAGTGCGCCAAGCGTGCCATCCAAATATGTTGCTCCATTTTGGAAACTTGCTGCTTTAAGCGGAATAATTTCCATTGAAGACATATTTTGTTGTAAAGTTTTATCATTTTAGTCTTCCTTTCGTTAATGGTTAAATTGATAGGTTATTCACCTTACAAGCTCATTATGGAAACATTCCGAAAGCAAAGTCAAGCGTTTGTTTTTGCGTGATTTTATCTGATTGCCAATTTAAATATATTTAAATGGATATTGATATATATGTCGGGGTAAAAACTTTTGAACAATTTGCTTAAAAGTGCTTCATTTTCTTAAAATTGGCTTCAGAATCGGCAATTTTCTCATTTTTAGAGATTCGTTTTACCTTATTAAATAAAATTAAACTTTTTACACGGTATGCTATTGCCAAATGTGTTATTTGGCGAGAAATGCTATGAGAGAATGGAATAATTTCAAGGTTCAGCAATTCAATGACGATACTTATCTTAAAGATGAAGTCTCAACGATAGGCAATCAATCGCTTAAATATGAGATTTCCCCCTTACATTCTTTTCTTTATAAAGGTGAAACGGCCAAAAACCTTGAGAAACATATTTGTGCTCTCTTGAAGAGAGAATATGCTAAGAACCTTGCTTTAATGATAGAAGGCAATAAGTTTATCTACTGCAATAATATGGCGGATGTCTTTGCTTTTGCAAAAGACTTTGTTAAAGCATATTCCGATGTCTATGAATTAGCCGATAAGCCCAATACTAAAAATGTCGGTAATTCAATAAAAGAACTGATTAAATGCTGCGATAATGCTGATAAGAAAGAGTTTGAGGCTATTGAAGACTTCCTTTTAAGGCTTCCGACTAATATCTGCATTAAAAGCAAGTATCTTGACCAGTATGCTCCTTATTATGCAAATGCCTTAAAGTTCTTATTGTCTGTTCTTACCACTATATTTAATGCAGATATAAAGCAACCGAAACCAAAAGCATTCAGCGGATTTCGTGAAGAAATCATCAATACCGATAAGAAAAGATTTAATGAATGGTTTGATATGTTTGAGAGCGAATATTCTTTTGAAACGCCTAATGTTCAAAAGGATTTTATATATTCTGCTAATGTTAGTGTTACGGCAGAGAGCTTCAATAATCTTAAAGTTCATTTCAAAGATATTGACTTTTACGCAGAAAGCTCATTTCAAACAATTACCGATTTATTCTTAAACTTTACTTATGTCAGAACACTAGAGTTTGAAAATTGCACATTTAACTTCTGGTTCTATGAGAATTCAAAATCCCTTTTCTTTAAGAATTGCACTGTTAATGATGTTTTCAACTACAATGCCAAGCCAAACAAATTATATCAATCTGTTGCCAGTGTATTAATGTTTGAAAATTGTATCTTCAATTCAGATGTTACGCTTGATGATATGAAAGAAGGTATGAGCAATGCCTTAATCTTGAAAGATTGTAGATTTGCAAAGAATTCCAATCTTCGCTTGTCAAACATTTCATTTATCAAAACAGTTTTTGAAAATAATATTTTTGAAGGTAAAGTTTTCTTTGAAAATGTGCATTTTACTTCCGTAAATTGGCATAACCTGTTCTTTTTAACAGACTTTAGAAACAATAAGGTTGTGCTCACGCCTAAAGCAAAAATCAGCCAAATACTCTTTGGAGCAAAAATTATAAAATCAGCCAGTAAATCTATCAGCAGCTTTATAAAGGTCTTAAAGACCAATAAGATTGATGATTATGCTCAAGAGTTGGAAAATCTTTATCTTAAACATATGGATACAACGAAAAGCAAGACTGACCTTGAAATTGCTATACAGACAAAATGGCTTAATATGCAGCAAACCGCTACTGTTCTGGGAATTTCCTATGCCACATTGTTGGCAATGCGTAAAGAAGACAAAGCCTCTGGGATTATCCGTATTCCTTATGTTGGTGAAGGCAAAAGCACAAGATACTATGCACCTTTAGTTCAAGCCTACAAAGACCGAGACTTCAAACGAGTAAATGAACTTGCCAAAGAAATGGAAGAAAAGTACAAAAAATAAAAATGTTAAAGAATCTGTCTTCTTTAACATTTTCTCGGAAAAGCCCGAAAATACTATAGTTTTGAAAACGGCTAAAATACCTCGAACAAAAAAATGTTAAACTTTGTGCTGATTGGCGACATTGTTTAACATTTTAAGAAGTCCTGTATAGTAAAGATATTTGATGTGTTAAAAAGGACAATCTTCATCAAAAACATCATTCTCTTTTTCTGTTATATTTTCGTGATTATCTAGGCTACACAGTTTTTGTGCTCTATTTAATAGCATATCATAAGTGATAATGTTTATACTGTGATACATTGAATTAAGTATTCTAAATGCTTCAAATTGTTCTAAATTCCAAGTGTTTGACCTTCCTATTACTAATGTGCATCTAGGTTTTAAGATGTTGCCAACTTCCATTGCAACATCTTTATCATTTGTTCTCTTTTCTAGGCAATGTATGTAATTTGCGCATTGTGTAATTGCTTTAGTTAATTCAACCGAAGGAACATAATTATCATGGTCTTTTGATGATGACCAAAAACTAACCTTAGGGTCTTTAATCTCAATTAAATCAACAAAACCATCATAAGATTTTATTATGTAATCATATATGTTATTATAATCTGTTTGTCTTTTATCCAATATTTGAACTACATCACTGCCAAATATCCATTTTTTATCCTTAAACCATGTTTGCCAGCTATTTTCTCCCTTATCTTCCTTATAGTTCTCCATATGATTAAGTCTATCCTTAAAATCATCCAATACTGATTTTCTTTGTTTTAGGTTGTAAGAATCATATAAATCGGGGATATCAAGTTTAAATTTTTCTATTAAATTCAATTTGTCATGATGGCTCGGAAGTTTGCTATATAGGTCAATTATACTATCAGATAACTCTCCATCAGGGATAGTATCTAATATTATTCTGATTTTATCTTTAGAAGGTTCTGGTATAATATTTTCGTTTGAAACCTTAAATTTTTCTGGATTTGAATAATCTATCCTTTTTACATTGGTTAAAAAGTTATATAACTCGTCAATCTCATCTGCCCAAAAACACGCTTGCCAATTCTGAAATGGATTACCCGTGTTTTCATTGACTCTATATATATGTAAAACAGCCAATTTTGGTCCATCTATTGTTTCAAATATTTTTACCTTTATTTTTTGCTTTCCGCTTTCGCATACACGTAGAGTAAAACCATCTTTTTCCTTTAAATAACCACACATCGTATTATTTGGAAGAACCTCATCAGCATATCTAACTCTTGATACACGAGGGCTGAAGGTATCTTTGTATTCCTGCCTTTTAGTTACGTAGATAGTTTTTTCTTTTTTATTATCATCGTATTTAGGGGTATAATCAAAATCATCAGACATATCTTTACCTTTATTATTGATTAGCATAATCTCTATTTAGGTAAATAATCATCTATTCGCAAGAGTGATAGCCTTTAAATCAGCGCAAAAATTTTATAGTTTTGAATTTCGTAATTTGCGAAAAATTAATTTTACATCTTCATTTGCGATGTATTTTTTTTCATCATTCCATAAAAATCTGTGGCTGAAGACTTTGCCACGGTAAATGTAAGCGATGTGGGTGGAACAGTCACCGTGCGAAATTCGGTAGTGAATCAGCGGAAACCCCTTATAAATAAAGCCTTTATCCCATAAGTCTATCAAATTTCCGAGCGTAATTTTATCAATCGCATAGCCGTAATAAGGACAACCGAAGGAATTGATAACAAATCCGGTAACGATGAAATTTGCACACGGTCTGGTCTTCAATTTGCTCCGATTAGCAAAAATCCAGTCAAAATGGCTCAAAATCCATAGTCTGTTTATGTTATATTTTGGCATTTTCTGCAGCAT
>JAFVAR010000033.1 GCA_017480425.1 bacterium
GAGTTGAACGCTTTTGAAAATTAAATATCGCGGGATACTCTGCCGAATAAAAGCTTACTAAATGTCAGGTTTTATGAGAGGTAAGTCTGGAAGACTGCTCAAAGAGTTGAACGCTTTTGAAAATTAAATATCGCGGGATGGAGCAGTCTGGTAGCTCGTCGGGCTCATAACCCGAAGGTCGTTGGTTCAAATCCAGCTCCCGCAACCATTTAAAAGAGGTTTCAGTCAATCGGCTGAAACCTTTTTGTATGTGTAAAATTTTTATTGTATATTTTTGCGTGTCATAATTATGTTATTTTGGGCATCATAACAATAGTCTCCGAGCCAATGTGCTATAAGTTTTCCATCTTTATTAAATAAGAAGCTTTCTTTTTCAGAAACTTTTAATCCTGTATTTGTAATACTTCCGTCAGGTTTGTATTTTGTTGTTTTGCAAGGATATGTAAGGGCGGATTTGTGAGTAAAGTTGATAAGTCTACCCATAGAATCATAGTACCAAGAGTATTCCGGGTCATCAAAATATTCAACTCCATAACTCCCATCTGAGAATTTTGCTAATTTACGGTTAATAAGCTTATCAATTCCGCTTTGTAAGGCATTAATATTTTCATTTCTGTTTTTATCAATGAAATGGATTTTAATAAAATCAAAATCTATTTGTTTTGGTGGTTCTCTAAAAACTTCTTCCTTTGCTTGTTGGCAGTCATATTTGATTTCACCGGTAAGAATTTGCGCTTCGGCGGAAGTATAAAATGTCACAATTAATAGAAATAAAATAAGTTTTTTCATACTTATTTTAATAATGACGATTTATTATATGTCTAAAAATCTTCTTTTTCAGATGATAATCTTTTTTGCAGAATTGTTAACAGAAAAATTATTCCGAACAGTATATATGCAAGTGCGCAAGACTTTCCTATATCAAAATATTCAAAAGCATATTTATATATAGAATAGACAAGTACATTGGTCGCATCATTCGGACCGCCAGAAGTCATAACGTAAATTAAGTCAAATACTTGAAATGAGGAAATTGCGGTAACTATAGTTACAAAATAAGTAGTCGGTTTCATTAACGGTATTGTTATGTCTTTAAAAATTTTCCAGTTGCTTGCACCGTCAATTTTTGCAGCTTCATAAACTGAATTGTCGATAGCAGTGAATCCGGTAAGAAAGAGTACAACGTTATACCCGATAAGCTTCCATACAGAGACAAAAATTAGTACAGGCATTGCAAGATTTGTGTCAAATAGCCAGGTTAAATTAGTTTTAAAAACAGAATTGATTAATCCTAAATTTGGGTCAAAAATCCATCCCCAAACAATAGCAATTACAACTGCAGGGGTAATGAACGGCAAGAAGTATATTACTTTAAAAACTTCACATCCTCTGATTTTAGTATTTAGTACGGATGCAATAATAAGCGGAATAATTACGGCAAATACAGTAGTAGAAATTGCATATACGACAGTATTAATTATAATTTGTATAAATTCTTTGTGAGATAAAACTGTTATGTAGTTTTCAAACCCGACAAATTTTATGTTATTTAATAGATCCCATTCAGTAAAACTGAGAGCAAAAGAACAAAAAATCGGAATTATTATAAATATAAACGTTCCTATAATAGCAGGTAAAACAAACAATAATCCGTTTTTCTCTTTGTCCATGGTAATATTATACTATAGTTGTATTTAAATAGAAGCAGCTGTAATCATAAAATATATTTAGAGGGATTAATAATGTTAAATTTATCGGCGTTTGGTAAAAATGATATACGTGGAATTTATGGTGAAGATATAACAGAAGAGTTATTTTATTATACCGGCAGAGGGTATGTACAATATTTATCAAGAGAATCAAAAAGAAAACCCTCTGAAATATGGATAACAGTGTGCAGAGATGCAAGGTTGCATTCTCCTTCCTTAGCAAAGTCATTGATAGAAGGAATCCGTTCTTGCGGAGCAAATGTTGTAGATATGGGGCTTGCTCCGACGCCGATAGGGTATTACTCAGAAGCTGCCGGCATGCCGGTATTTTTAACAAAATACTTACCTGTTACAGGCGCAATGATAGTAACTGCAAGTCATAATCCCAGTCAATATAACGGACTAAAAATGACCTACGAAAAACAAACACTCGGGGAAGAACAGATAAAAGAAGTTAAGGAATTAACAGAAGAAGAGTATAAATTAAATATTCCTCCGGTACCTCTGGGGATACTTACGGAATATGATTTAATTCCTGATTATATAAATGATATGAAAAAGAGGTTCGGATTAATTGGTGAAGGTATAAAAGTCGTAGTAGACAGTGCAAACGGTACAGGAGGGGTAGTAGCGCCACGGTTATACAGAGCACTGGGATGTGAAGTAATAGAACTTTATTCAACTCCTGACGGAAGATTTCCTCATCATCATCCGAATCCAAGTGATGAAAAAACTCTGTCGGATATAAAAAAAGCAGTTGTTGCAAATAAAGCAGATATCGGTATAGCTTTTGACGGTGACAGTGACAGAATTGGAGTAATCGATTCAGAAGGACATTCGATGACCGGTGATAAGCTGTTACTTATTTATGCGGAAGATATTATAAAAGAATATAACGCAAAAGGTATTAAACCTTTTATTGTATCTGAAGTTAAATGTTCACAAGTTCTATATGATACAATAAACAGTTTGGGCGGTGTTGCAGTGATGTGTAAAACAGGGCACGGTTATATAAAAGCAAAAATGAGAGAGACAGGAGCTGTTCTTGCAGGTGAGATGAGCGGGCATACTTTCTTCAAGGATAAATATTATGGATTTGATGATGCAGTATATGCCGGATGTAGAATTATAGAAATTATTGCAAACAGAAAAAAACAAAATCCGAATTTCAAAATATCTGATATGTTGGAGCCTTTTAAAGCAATGTATTGTTCTTCGGAAGTGAGGCTTCCTTGCCCGAATTCTCTAAAGAAGATTACTTTAGAAGAATTTAAAAAAATTATAGAGCAAGAACCAAACTTTTTTGGAACGGAGATTAAAGATATTATAACGCTGGATGGTATGAGAATTGTTTTTAATAAAGGGTTTGCTTTGATAAGGCAAAGCAACACAGAACCTGTATTTACTTTGAGATTTGAAGCAGACAATAAAGAAAATGCGCAAAAGTATGAAGAATTAATGGTTAACAGATTGCTTGAAATTATAAAACAAGTTTCTACAGCTTCTGTTTAAAATGTTACGCTTCTTTCAATATCTTTATAGAACTCGTTGTTTGGAATTTTAAATCCAAAAATGTTTTTGTTGTCTTTAAAACTGTGTACATAAATTGTGCCGTTATGAGCTTCTACAATTTTTTTTGAAGCATACAGTCCCAGTCCGATGCCTAACTCCTTGTGGGCCTGCGCAAAAGAAACGTATCTTGCAAAAATATTTTCTTGTTTATCAGGAGAAATATATGGGCTTGAATTTTTAAACTCAAAACAGGTCATATTTTTTTCGTTATAAATTTTTATTTTCAGCTTAGTGTTTTTGAAAGCATATTTTATGCCGTTTGAAAGCAAATTCATAATGACTCTCTTTATCTGTATTTTATCCCCATAAACAATATCAATATTGGCGGAATTTATAAATTCAATTTTTACCTCTTTATCTTTTGCTATGTATATCATTTCATCAATGCATTCATTGGCAAGTTCAGATATTGATACTTTTTCCGATGCTAACTTTACTGTTCCTTGTTCATTTCTGTATGTTAAAAGGAGAGAGCCCAGCATTGCATTCATGTATTTACAGGAGTCTAAAACCATTTCCAAGATTTCACGTTGGTGTGGTTGTAGTTTCCCGAAACTTCCCTTTAAAAATAATTCAAGAGCTCGTATTTGCGCAATTGTAGGATTCTTTAAGTCGTGGCTTATGGATGCAACAAAGGTTTCACGCTGTTTTTGAAGGTTATATGACTCATTAACTTTTAATTTTGCCGAATTTGACATTAGTATCTCTTTATACTGTTAGTTAATTTCTTATTAAATGCTATAACAATTTCTATATTGAATAAATTAACCAACTAGCTATAATTTTATTTTTGTATCTTTATGTATATTGGATTATATGTAAGAGTAGGATGGTTGGAACAAAAATTATTATACCCTTTTTCAAAATCAGCTAAATTTTTTTTAGTCCAAGTTTCACTGTGCAAAGCATTTACGCCGGTGTATTTGATGTGTCTGAGTACGTCAAGAGGAGTTCTGAATGCACTTATACGAATTTCTTCTTCAGCGTATAAATTGTAATCGCCAAATATGTTTTTAATTTCATTAAGTGTGTAATATTGCAAAGATTTACCAAGGACGTGGTATATCTCTCTGTAATTTTCTACTCCGAATGTCGAAAAAAGAAGTATTCCGTTTGGATTAAGTAATTGCATAAGATTATTAATAAATTCTTCCAGATTTTCTATCCATTGAAATGCTGCATTAGAAATTATTAAATCATAATGTTCGTCGGCTTTATTTAAGTACTCTTCTATATCTGCCTGAAAAAATTGAATTTTACTATTAATGCTGTCTATATAATACTCACATTCCGGAACTATGTCATTTGCCCTGTACTCTTTATATATTAATTTATCAGACGCAATTTTTGTAAGAACTCCGGTCCCGCAGCCAATTTCTAATATTTTGTTAAAGCTTTTTGAAGGTAAAAGTGAAATTAGTTTTTCTGCCATTTGTTTCTGTATGTGAGCGTTTTCGTTATACGTTTTTAAATTTTTTCTAAACCTTTGGCAAATCAGGCTTTTATTCATACAAAATCCTCCCAGCCTTTAAAAAGAAAAAATGGTGCGTGTCCACCTTTGATATTAGGTTCGATTCCCCAATACGCCTTTTGATTTTTTGTAGGAATAATATTATCATTATCCGAAATAAATATTTTGTCATAAAGGAAGTTTAAATCGGCTTTATAATTTTTAAGTGCTTTTAATTCACTTTTTTGGCTTTCAAAACTTCTTTTTATATTAAATTTAGCAGGAATGTTATCGAACATGTTTTTTATAAAAATATCTTTGCCTTTCGGACTGAAATTTTTAGCAGTTAAGTCGTAAATTCTTTCGGGGATACCAAAATGATTATCAATAGGTTTAAGAGTTCCGTTTATAGCGGTGGCACTTTTATATTCAAGGCTAAATAATGTTGCTGTCATAACTCCCATAGACCAAGCAACAAGGTACTTTGAACAATATTTGTTTAATTCTTTAAAATCAAAATTCGTTGATAAATTATTGTAATCGTAAAACATTAAAACATCAAAATCAGAAAATTCCAAATGCTCCACAATTCCTTCATCCATTCCCCAACCGTTAAAAAATAGAATTAACTTTGAGTTTTCTTTTTTGTTTAGCCATTTATATTCCATACCAAGATTTTAGCACAAAATAACAACGTTATGCTTCAATTATCCCTTCTTTAATTAGTTGTTCTCTTACCTCCGATTTTGTTTTAAATTCTACATCAGATTTAGCTAAGAATCTTTTTGCGAGCATAATTGCAGGAGTTACAACCCCGAGTGCAAAAATGCAAGTTCCGATATTCATATTGATAGAATTTCTTTTAAGTTTTTTTACGCCCTTGAAGAATTCCTCAGAACTTTTACCTTCTTTCAGTGCATTGCTATATTGATTTAAAAGAGTTTCCACATTATTTCCTATATTTCTTAATTCTTTTAAATCAATAAATTTGCGAGTATCAATTTTATCTGTAACTTGTTGTTTTTTGAATATTTCATGCCACTTTTTAGGTTTTTTATACATTTGTATAACATCAGATTTTTTTGCAATTTTGATTATTTCATTATCAGGATTTTTATGTAAAAATTCATACAATTCTTCATCTGTTTTTGAAGAGGCTTTGAAATTTTCAAGGCTCTTTATTATTGATTTGTTATCAAATGCTTCCTTTGCAGAACCGTCTTCAAGCACCCTTGCGTCAAGTCCGATACACTTTTGATATTTTTTATTTGCCCTTTTCTCAAGCCATTCCTGAATCTTCCCTCCGGCATAATACATAAAGCACAAAGTTGACGCTTCTTTGATTGCGTACCCTATAAATTCCTGAGTACTTCTTGAATCTTTCAGCCGTTCGCCGGTTATACATCCATCAAGTATCCACATGTTTTTTACAGGACTGAAAGCAATTGATTTTACTGTATCTCCGACACCTTTAAAAGATGTGTTTGAAGATTTACTTTTTGCGTCTTCCTGCTTTTTCGCATTATATTCGTTTATAAGATTTTTTCTTATTTTATTTTCAGTGTATTTTTGTTTAATTTTTGTGAGTCCAATATATGTTCCGACTGTAAGTGTCGTTGAAACTATAAATTTACCGAAAGCAGCATTTTTAAAGTTTTTAGGATTTTTTGCGATTTTTTCAAGATTCTTTTTTACACTTTCATTAGGTGCATATTTTTGAATTTTTTCAAAAATCTTTTTATTTTCCAGATTTCTTACATCGAATTTGGAATCGAGTTTGAGGGCTTTAAAAACAGTTTTATCATAAAGCCACTTAAAACCCGGAATTCCAAATAACCAAATAAATTCTGTGCCAATTTCATCTATGAATCTGTCTTGTCCTTCCTCTTTTCCTGTAACAAATGAACCTGCAGTCATTCCTCCCGTTGCGGAAAAATCTTTTACCGCCAAAGGTACAAGAGAATTGGAATTTCCAAGAGTTGAATATATTTTCCCTACATTTATCATGCTATTTATACCACATACTAATATAATGCTAGTCCTATAAGTTTAGTAAATTTTAATAATTGCCTTATAAATAAGAAAAATTTACAAAATTTAACTTAAAAAAACTCTCGCAAGAGCTGCGAGAGTTTTTTAAGTCCTGTTTTAATAAAATCTATCCGACAAGTTCCGTATCGTCACTTTCAGAAGCTTTTACCATTATTGCGTGTTCTACAGGGTTTTCCTTTTTATAAGGATTTTCATTTACCGCAGCTTCTTCAAAACCGAACTCGTCTCGGGCTTTCTTCATTTGAGTCTCATCAACTAACTTCTTAGCAAGCTCAGCAATTTCATAAACAAGCTTGTATCTGTTATCAGTACTTTCGTTTAATTCCCATGCCACTTTTATAATTTGATCCATTTTAACCTCTAAGTTCTGTATCAATTGTTATTTAAATTCTATAACACACAAAATCTTTTGTCCAGTAATTTATTAGATTATTGCGGTAAGTTATCAAGTATAATTTTGCCTAATCGTCCTTCTCTAAAGTCTTTTAGAACATAAATAGCTGTTCTTTCAGTATCCGGACTTTCTCCTTTTAAAATCCAATTTCTTTTTAATGCAATATCTTCAAGAGTAAGAGTTTCTGTTTTATAGTATTCCTTGACAAAATCAGAGTGCTTGGAATACAAAAGCATTTCTAAAAGAGCTTTAGCAACAGGTTCAGGGGAGTACGCATTTTCTGAAACAGAACTTACAAATGCAAGTTTTGTTGCTTGCTCCTGATTATCTTGTCTGGTAGGAATTATACCGGGAGTATCAAGTAATTCTAATTTCGGATTGATTCTGACCCATTGCTGCTGACGTGTAACGCCTGCTTTTGCTCCGATTTTTGTTTTAGATGATTTTGTAAGTTTATTGATAACACTGGATTTTCCTACATTGGGCATCCCTACTACCATTGCTCTTGCAGCACGTCTTAGAAGACCTTTTTGCATTAGAGCTTGAATTTTAGGCTCTGCAAGCTCAATTGCTGTTTTAATTACCTGATTTAAGTCGTTATTTCCCTTTGCTTCTCCGATAATGACTTTGCATTGAGTGGCTTTTTCCAAGTATAAAACCCAGTCGGAAAGTTCACTTTTGTTGACAAGGTCTGCTTTATTCAACAAAAGAAGCCTTGGTTTATCTCCCAAGAGCTTCTCTATGTCTGTATAACTGCTTGATAAAGGTATTCTGCTGTCACGTACCTCAATAATCACATCAACCAAAGATAATTTTTCCTTAAGCTGACGTTCCGCTTTTGCAATATGACCCGGGTACCAGTGAATATGCAGCTTATCTTTTTTCAATTTTTTCCTTAATACGAGTTGCTTTACCTGAACGTTCTCTTAAATAATATAATTTCGCACGTTTAACGTCACCTTTCCTTTGAACGGTGATTTTGTCAATACGTGGAGAGTGTACTAAAAATACACGTTCAACACCAACTCCTTGGAATACTTTTCTTACAGTGATGGTTTTATTAATGCCTGAACCGTGTTCAGCAATAATAGTGCCTTCGTATGCCTGTATTCTTTCTTTGTTACCTTCAACAATTTTAACTGATACCCTAACTGTATCACCAGGATTCATATCAGGGATTTCTCTTGTTGTGTATTCGGATTCTAAGTTTTTAATAATCGGATTCATTTTGCTATTCCTTATATCTTGACTACTGTACAAATTTACTCTTATCTTAAATAAAACAAAATTTAATTACAAGTACTGATTTGTTTAAATATTGCGATTTGTAACAATTTTTGTTTTTTTTAACAAAAATAAATCTTGATGTGTTTTATTGTAACCAGCCGAAGAAAAATGGAAGGTTAATATTTTGAATTCAATATCTCCAATAAATAGCAATAATAAGTCATTTAAGGCTGCTCCAAATAAAGTTGCGAATTTTATTACAAAAATGACTAAATCTGATGCAATGGCACCGGTTATTGCATTGGAAGCAACCGTTGTTGCAGGCAGAACTTATCATGCTTATAAAAGAGGTAAATGGGACGAAGCAAGAGAACGTTTTATAGAAGAAACTATGGGTTCAATAACTTGGCTTGGCGGTGTATTGAGCTTAAATATGCTTGGTGATAAAATTCTTGACAAGATACTAAAACTTAACGGAAGGGGTTTTGATGTCGGTACTGATAAAGTATTGAGAACTCCGTTTGAAAATTTTATAAAGTCATTAAAATCAAAAAAATATACTCAGGGACAAATTGCTGCGATGAAATTCGGTAAAGTTATGACAAGTGTTTTACTTGCAAACTTATTTATCGGTTTTATTGTACCCCCTCTTAATCAGGCTCTAACAAGAAAATTGAAGCATGACAGAAGAGAAAAGCAGCTTCATAAAGCAGAAAACACACAAACTGTTAAGGATTTATCACAGAATACTCCTTTTAAAGGCGGAATGAGGGCCATAAACGCATTTACAAATATAATAGAAAATACTAATACAGGAAAGTTATTATCCGGTGATGTCGGTACCACCGGCGGTAGGATGTATAATGCAAGACGCAAGGAAGAAAGACGTGAAGTCGCGATTCGTGATATAGGTTCAATTTATTTTTACATGTGGGCAATAGGACATGTTGGTAATCTGATGAACTTAATTGAATCAGGTAAAGCTGCAAGGTTGAATCCGACGACTACAAATATTTTGGATAAGTATTTGAATGATTATATGGATAATGTCGGAAAGGACTTGTCGGTAGAAGAATTTAGAAATGCCGTTCTTGGAAAGCCGGTTTCGGAAATTAAATTGCCGGAAGGATTAAAGTTTGAAGCCCAGAAACAATCTGTAATTGCGAAATGGATGAATAAAAAACCGTTAGAAGTGGCAAAAGTAAGTGATGTTGAATTGCTTGAAAAAGATAATGAAATACTTAATCGTGTTCGAGAAATGGCTAAATTGCAATCTGAAAGGTGTGGTGAGGCAGTTATCACGAAACAGCAATTGGTAGATGCTTATAACAAATCAGAAATTAATAATCCTAAGCTTTTAGCAAATGTTTTTGCTGAATATACCGGAGGCAAAGGTAAAGAAATCGGTAAAAATGCAAAAGGGAAGCCCATCCTTTCTCAAACAGAGTTTGTAGGCGGAGCATTTAATGACGAATATCGTTTTGTTTCAAATAAAAAACTATACAAACTAAAAGCCGAAATGGAACAATACGTTGAATCTATATGCAAATTGGCAAAAGGCGGAAAAGTAGATAAAAAACTTATAGAACAAGCAAAAAATAAAAATATTATGTATAATGGCATAAATTTTGCTGTGGGTTTTGGTGTGGCAGCGTTATTCCTTTCTACGCTAATTCCAAAGTTTCAATATTATGTTACAAGAAAAACAACCGGTTTAAATGTATTCCCGGGAACGTATGATTATATTCACCACCATGAAACGGATGGTTAGTTCGATGTTAAAAATGTTACAAAAGAATTTAATGTAAACTTTTGTAACGAAAATTATATATAGTGAAATTAAGAAAAATTTTTTTACTTTATATAAGTGTAAGCAGTCAGTGATAAGGATGAAATATGTTAGCAGCATTCTGTAAAACAAATGAAGAAAATTCAAATTGTGCAAAGCTATTGGGCACAGCGACTCCTAGTCATGAAGGCGGTTTGATTTCGAGCAATACAAATTTAATATCAACAAATACAAATCTAATTTCAACGGCTTTAGCAAACGGTGGTTTAGATGAGTGTAGTTTTTATTCCGGTCCTTCGGATGCAACAATTATAGCATTCGGTGAAAGTGCAGAATCTTGTGGTTCGATTGCATTTGCAGATAGTGAATCTTGTGGTTCAATAGCATTTTCAAGCGGCGGCGAATCTTGCGGTTCAATCGCATCATCATTCTCATCTGGAGGTTCTTTCTCCGGCGGAGGATGCAGCTATTCTTGCTAATCAACTTAATTAATAATACAGTCCGGTTTATTTAACCGGCTTTTTTTTTGTAAACTTATTGTCAAATTTTTTTATAAATGTTAGGATTTCTATGTGGGGGGCTAAATATGGAAGATAGATTTGATATTATACAATTTTTAAAGGGTGCTGTTGCATCGGGGGCGTCAGATGAACATTTGAAAGTAGGATATTCACCGTTTGTCAGAAAAAATGGTTTTATAAAGCAAACCAATTTGCCTAAATTGACAAAAGAAATGTTAGATAATTCTATATTGGATATTGTTCCTCCTTTGTTAAGGGATGAAATACTTAACAAGTTAGACTTGGATTTTATGTATGAAATTACCGGAGTATCCAGATTCAGAGTCAATTATAACAGGCAAATGGGGAATCCGGCTCTTGTAATAAGAAATGTTCCTTATAGAATACCGGATTTAAAAGAATTGGAGCTGCCGGATATATTACATTCGATTGTGGAATATCAAAATGGTATTGTCCTTGTAACGGGGCCTACCGGTAGCGGTAAATCTACTACGCTTGCATCATTGATTGATAAAATAAACAGAACTCATTCAAAACATATTATAACGATTGAAGACCCTATAGAGTATGTGTTTAACAGTAAAAAAAGCATCGTTTCTCAGCGTCAGATAGGAGTGGACACAGCTTCATACGCAGATGGTATAAAATATGCACTGCGTCAGGATCCGGATGTTATATTTATTGGCGAAATAAGAGATAAGGAAACAATGGAAGCTGCTTTAAAAGCGTCAGAAACAGGGCATTTAGTGTTTTCAACTTTGCATACAAATGATGCGGTGCAAACAATTAATAGGATTGTTAATATGTTCGAAGAGTCAAATCGTGCCATTGTAAGGAAACAGCTTGCTGAAACTCTAAGGGCAACAATAGCTCAAAAATTGATTTATTCAAAAGAATTAGACAAGAGATTCCCGGCATGCGAAATTATGGTTGTAACTCCTACAATCAAAGATTACATTAATAAAGATAATAATGATGAAATATATAATCTTTTAAGGGAAAATAACATTGATAATATGGTATCTTTGAATACTTCTTTAGCTCTGTTAACAGATAAAGGATTTATATCCGAAGAAGAAGCTTTAGAACAATCAAACGATGTTTCCGAATTGGAAAAAGTATTTAGGGGAGTATATTTGGGAACAAAAGCGTTATATGAATAATTATGTAACAGAAGCTATTAATTTAAAATCTTATTCACTTAATGATGCCGATAAAATAGTAGTGATGTATTCTAAAGATAACGGCTTAATTAAGGGTGTTGCAAAAGGAATAAAAAAGCCAAAGAGCAAGCTTGGTGCCAGAATGGATTTGTTGGTTGCAAATACCTTGCAGCTTTTAAAAGGTCGTTCAATGGATACGATTCTTCAAGCACAAACAATTAACCATTTCAGAAAAACAAGAGAAAATATGGATAAATTGATGATATCTTCGTATGTCTCGGAAGTGGTTATGAATTTTGGTGAAGGTTCAGAATCTGCATCTAAAGAGATATATGAATTACTTTATAAAGCGTTAAGCAGAATATCTGATTCAAATGATAAAAAGGGTATGCTTATAGCAGCCATAAAATTCCAGTTGAAAATTCTGTTAATTATGGGCTTTTGCGTTGAATTGGATACTTGTCTGTGTTGCGGAGAAAGAATTCTAAATGAGGATATGTATTTTTCAACAACAATGGGTGGTGCTATTTGTAAAGAATGTAATAATGCTTTGGGTGTGAGATTGAAAATGAATTATAAAATCAGAGACTTTTTGCAGGCTATGCTTCAATTTGATTTTAATTATGAAAGCGACTATGACAAAAAAGCAACAGAAAAAGTTTGTCAGGTTTGTTTTGATCTTTTAGATGATTATATAAAAATACACACAAATAAAAGACAAAAATCTGTTAAATTATTAAAAGAGCTTGTAAAAGTATAGATGTGGAGTTATAGTATTGAAAATATTAAAGATTGCTCATTTATATCCTAAATTGTTGAATATATATGGAGATGGGGGAAATATTTTGACGCTTATTCGCAGATGTGAGTGGCGTGGTATTTCGTATATTTTAGATGAAATAAATGTCGGAGATAAAATAGGCGAACACGATATATATTTCATAGGAGGCGGTCAGGATACTCAGCAAATTGAAGTGGCTTATGAACTTCAAAAACATAAAGATTTTTTGCGGCAAGAACGTGATAGAATGTCTGTGTTTTTGGGAATTTGCGGAGGGTATCAATTAATGGGACATTACTATAAGCCTCATGAAGGTGATAAACTTCCCGGTATAAGTCTCTTGGATGCGTATACTGTTGCAGGAAATAATCGATTTATAGGTAATGTTACAGTAAAAACAAAGTTTGTAACACCTGAAACCCTTGTAGGATTTGAAAACCATAGCGGACTTACATATTTGCAAGGAGAAACTGTCCCATTGGGAGAGGTTATTACAGGAAACGGTAATAATGGGAAGGATAAAACAGAGGGTGCAAGGTATAAAAATGTATTTGGAACATATATGCACGGCTCGTTTTTGCCAAAAAATCCACGCTTTGCAGACTATTTGCTTGAACTTGCGACGGGAGAAAAACTTTCTAAACTTGATGATTTAATTGAAGATACAGCTCATAATGCGCTTATCAATAAATCATACTGATAATGTATCTTTACATTTACCCTAAAAAATAGTAAAATGAACTGGTTATATAGGTATTAAAGAGAGGTATTATATGAAATTTTATATGCAAGTGTTAATTGCACTTGGCTTAGGTTTAAAAAGAAATTGGCATATTTTTGCCGGTTTGGTATTAGGTGTAATTGTAGGAATCTGGTTGCACAATGAACCAAATTCAACTTTGATGACTACTCTTACATTTATCGGACAAGTTTTTATAAGGCTGATTCAAATGGTAGTAATTCCTCTTGTAATTTCGGCGATAGTAATTGGGATTACATCAGTAGGTGACAGTAAACAAATAGGTAAATTGGGCACAAAAATGGTTGTGTATTATGGGATAATTACAATAGCAGCAGTGTCAATCGGTGCGGCTTTAGCATTATTCTTCCAACCCGGCCTTGGTGCTGCTCATTATATTAATGCTGATATTGCAGGCGATATCCAAGCGCAAGTTGCTGCATCAATTGAAGCTCAGAGGGGTAATCTTTTAAACATAATACTAGGTTTTATTCCGAGAAACCCATTGGCATCAATTGCAAGCGGAGATATGGTACCGATTATTGTATTTGCTTTAATGTTTTCAATTGCTCTTGCAAAAGTCGGCGAAATCAACAGACCTTTTGTAAGCTTTTTCGAGTCAATATTTGCGGCGACAATGAAAATAACAGATTGGATAATGTGCTTTGCCGCACCGGGAGTGTTTGCTCTAACGGCAGTTGCAGTATCCTCTTTTGGTGTAGATATATTTGCAAGTATTTCAAAATATCTCGGAGTTTTAGCTTTAGGTTTTGCAATTCAGTTCTGCGTGGTTTACCCGATATTTTTAAAAGTATTTTCAAAAGTTCCGGTATTGATGCTGTATGCTGCAATGGCAGAAGCTATGATGGTAGCATTCGGAACGGCCAGCTCGTCTGCTACGCTGCCTCTAACAATTGCTTGCTGTGAAAAGCGAGGAATCTCTCATAAAGTTTCAAGTTTCGTGCTACCGCTCGGTGCAACGCTTAATATGGACGGTACTGCTATGCTGCAAGTTATAGCGGTAATATTCCTTACACAAGCTTATGGCGTGGCGCTTACTCCGTTTTTAGTGGTACAAATTGCATTACTTGCAATAATAGCATCATCAACTTGCGCAGGAATTCCTGGGGCAGGTTTAATCACTATTGCTCTTGTTCTTAACGGAATGGGATTAAGTCCGGAACAACTGGTTGCCGGTTTTGCATTCCTATTTACGATAGAAAGAATAACAGATATGATGAGGACATTATTGAATGTAACATCAGATGCAGTTGTAGCGGCTGCAATTGCGGATAACGAAAATGAGATTAATTATGACTTGTTAAATAATCCTGAAGAATATGGAGATATAATAGGATAGTATATGTAATTATAAGACGAGCCTTTGGGTAAAAACCAAAGGCTCGTCTTTATTTATCTGTTTTGTCCTTCACAAACAAGGTATTCTTTTTCAATACCTTGTGATTCGAGAATAAAGTCGCAAAGTTCTCTTACTGCTCCTTTTCCGCCTCCATAAGAAGATTTGAAGTTGCAAATTTCTTGAACTTCTTTTACTGCATCATTCGGGCAACAAGCAAGTCCGACTTTTTCAAGTATGCAAATATCAGGTAGGTCATCCCCCATGTATGATACGTTTTCATATCCAATGTTATATTTTTTTAATAATTCTTCAAGTGCAGGCAACTTAAATTTGTACCCCTGATATAACTCTGTAAAATTAAGATTTTTTGCTCTATGCGTAACAGTTCCGTTATTTCTGGCTGTAATTATTGCGGTTATAAATCCGGATTTGTTCATTCTGACAATTCCGTGTCCGTCTTTTGCATTAAATGTCTTGTACTCTATTCCGTTTTCGTCATAGGTAATACTTCCGTCAGTCATAACTCCATCGACGTCAAATACAAGCATTTTTATTTTTTTAGCTGCATTAAGAGCAATTTCCTTAGCCATGTCGCACCCTCCTTAATAATTATATAACAAAGTGAAAATACAACAAAATATCATTTTTACTGAAATATTGATTTTTATTAAGAATTTTCGATTTTTTTAAATTCAACTTTACATTTCTTAATAATATAAGTCAAAAAAGGCAATTTTTTAAAACTTAAATACTTTATATATATGTAAGAGATATTTAATATAGAGAGAGAAACAAAAATGCTATTCACAACTAACAAAATTACAAACGA
>JAFVAR010000034.1 GCA_017480425.1 bacterium
AGGGCAGATTCTCTACATTTTACTCACCCGTCCGCCACTTTCCTCTCTAGCAAGCTAGAGATTCTCGTTCGACTTGCATGTATGAAGCACGCCGCCAGCGTTCGTCCTGAGCCAGGATCAAACTCTCCATTGTCAGAAAAGTTTATCTTTTCTCTATATCACTATAGAGCTTTGACTCATTATCGTTTGTCCGTTCATTCTTCTTTTGAATTAACAAGTATTTCTGTCGTGCATTCCTCTCGGAATGCTTCACTATTCTATTGTCAAGGTTCGACGTGAATATCACTTTTAAATTTTCTAAACTTGATTTGTTTGCTATTTATCAAAGTTTTAAAATTTCGGGTTTTAATTCGTGCTGACTCTCAAATACTTTCATACTTCCTTGAGATGCGCTCTAATTTTTGGGGACCTCGGTATATAAGTATACAAATAACACTTATTGCTATCTATATTTTAGCTTTATCCTTCTGCACCCTTGGCGCTTATCTGCACCGGCGGTTTCCTCACCGACAAGAAATATCATATTACATCAATTTTCTTTGTCAACATCTTTTTTTTAAAAGATTTGTTTTATTTTTACAAAAGTTAATAATAAAGAAATTGATTAACTTAATTAGAATATTTCTTATTTTCACTTTTATACACAATTCCCAATTCTCCACACTGAAACAAGGATAATTTTAAGCAAATTGCGAAAGATTAATAACACCATAAATCGGCATATTCCATCCGCCTTTTTTCTTTGAATATCTACCTTTTTCTACAGGCCAATCTGTAAGACATACTCCTCCGCCATCATTTCCGCTATACGCTCTTACGTAGGTCTGACCGCTTTTATTAACAATTTCTTTTACTACAATGGCATGTTTACCACTTGCTCCGTTTCCGCCGGTTATAACAATATCACCCGGTTTTATATTTTGAACTGCCCATGAACTTTTGCCTGTAGATGGTGCTGTCTTGTAACATTTATACTTATTCGCTTCTTTAATCAAATGAGCAGGACTTGCCGTCACCATAGATTTAGGATAGTTTTTTAAACCTTTTTTTGCACAATATGTCGCAAAATCTATACACCATCCTCCGCCATGATTTCCTTGTGCCGAAAACATTCTTTTTGCAGTTGCAGCTGCATATTTACCTACACATCCAGCTGCTATTGAAGCCACAGATTTACAAGCTCCTACTGTTTGTCCAACAGTTCTTACTGCGTTTGATGCTGACGAAGCAATAGTTTTAGCAACTCCGGATGTTCTTTTAAACACATCAAACCCAAAATTTAGAGGGACTGAAAAATTTAATATTGGGAAGTAATTAAATGCAGGATATTGAAACGCATAGGTTGAGAAGCCGCTAAAATATGGTTTTTGCTGCCAAATTAAACTAAAAATATTTGTTATTTCCCTAAACTTTATCATTTATTCCTCTTAAATTCCTATATATATAAAGTATTTTGCTTGAAAAAAATTGCCTTTTTCTAAGATAATTCTTAAATTATCAAAATAAAAAGGCTGAATCATTCAGCCTTAAATAAAGTGTAGAAAAATTATAGTATACGAGAAATTATTTTAGTCTTATTAAGCCATAGCCATTAATTTATCCATTACCAAATCCATCACGGCAGGTGCAAGTTCAGCACCAAACTCGTTTTCAACAACTGCATACATTGCTTCAAAATTTTCCATATATCCTGCGACTCTGTCTGCTACAGTTGGGTCTGTCTCAACGCCGGGAATACGAGCCGGTGCATTTGTTAAATTTACAAACATATTGTTTTGAGCCAAGAAATCCATTACCTTATTCGGATCCACTTGTGTTTCTTCAAAATTATTTACTAATTGTTGTTGGTTCTCTGTTTCAGGCATTTCCTCACCTTTTCTTTGAGGCACATACCCGCCAACACCATAATTGTTACCGCCAAATATTCTACCGATTCCGTCTGTCATTTTTCTACTCCTTTTTGATTTACTTTTCTTTACTCTATATATATCGGCATTTTTTTTTAAAACTTTAGGATTTTTTGATAAATCGTTACAAAAATTTACAATACAAGTCCAAAGCTCAATTATTACTGCATTTTATTTTGCAACAAAAAGAGAGACGTCTTATAAAAACGCCTCTCTTTTTGTTATTTTGCTAATCTAAAATTTGCTAATCATTTAAATTATATTGCTTTTTGAACTTTACCTGCTCTTAAGCAAGATGTACAAACAGTTTTCTTTACTGCGTGACCATTATTATCAAGAACTCTGATTTCTTGAAGATTCGGTGATTGTCTTTTTACTATTTGCTTATGAGAGAATGTTAACTTAGCAGCTTTTAAAGTGCCTTTTCCGCATATTTCACAAGTTTTTGCCATAATTCTATTCCTTCTTTCTATTCTAGTGTAATCTAAGTCTAACCTAAACGATTTTTTTTGACAAGAGTTTTGTTAAGACCTGCTTAACATTAGCTTAATAATCACTCTGTTCATAATCGTCATCATCCTTTAAAGACGATAAATCAGAAGAATAGTTCGTATCAAAATCTTCCGGTAAATATTCATTATCCGGCCACACTGTTTCTTCATCAAATCTGCAAGCACTTAAATTTTCCGACATTGAAAAATCAGAATTTGTTAAATCTGCTCCTTGAAATACTGCCCCGGCCATATCTGCATCAGAGAAATTACCATAATCTACTCTTGTATAACTAAAGTCTGTACCATTCAATACTGATTCGGTAAACGAACACTCAACCAAGTTTGCTCTTGTGAAATCAACAGAAGTCAAATCACATCCTTCAAATTTCACTTCGGTCAAATGAGAATCCGCAAATGATGAAGAGGTTAAATCAACATTATCAAATACTGCACCCTCTAAATTAATATTAGAAAAATCAGTTTCACTTAAATCTATACTACCTGAAGCTGACTTCATTTCAGAATTAAATTTTTCTATATCATCATTTAATATATTTATCCATTCCTCTTTTGATAACATAATTATTTTTTCTCCTAATTAATCAAATTTATTTCCATTGCCAACAAAACAGCTTGCGTTCTGTTTGAAACTTTTAATTTTTTAAATATGCTGTTCAGGTGCGTTTTAACCGTAACATCCTGTACACAAAGTTTATCTGCAATCTCTTGATTACTTGCTCCTTTTCCTACAAGCGATAAGACTTCTTTTTCTTTTGGAGTAAGTGCTTCTATGTTTACATCTTTATTAATTTTCTTTTCTTTCGAACCTGATCGTTCATCCTGCCACTTACTTCTTCTCAGCACCGCCTCTATCCTTGCCAATAAATTCGGAAGAATAAACGGTTTAACAACATAATCATCTGCACCTATTTTAAGACCTGACACCATCTTTTGATCTTCGCTTAAGGCAGTAATCATTATTACAGGAATATATTTTGTTGCAGAATTTTTTCTTATTGCTTTAAGAGTGTCCCAACCGTCCATATTCGGCATCATTACATCCAGCAATATTAAATCAAAAAGTTTCTTTTCGTTCGACAGAATTTTTAATGCCTCAATACCATCCAAAGCAACAGTCACATCATAACCATACATTGGAAGAGCATCTTTTAAAAATTTTGGATTATCATCAACTACTAATAATGAAGCAATTCCTTCTGACATCTATACCAATTTCTCCTTTAAAGCCTTTAGCGCCGCCTGCAGACGGTCATCCACTTCCAATTTTTGCAATATACTTGCAACATGAGCCTTTGTTGTATTTATACTTACAAAAAGTTCATCAGCAATCTCTATATTACTATATCCTTCTGTTATCAATTTAAGAATTTGAGTCTCTCTGGATGTTAATCCGTAATTCTTTTCCGGTTTTACATTTTCCGTTTCCTGCACCCTTGTCGCAGCATTAAGTACAATATGCGAAATAGAAGGATCAAACCAAGCAGCTCCGTCTAAAACCGACTGAACAACCTGAACCAAACGTTTAGGGTTTATTTCTTTTGAACAATAGGCATTTGCTCCGGCTTTTAAGCTGTTTAGAACTTCTTGCTCATCATTGTGAGAAGTTAGCACTACTATTTTTATATCCTTATTGAGCTCTTTTACTTTTTTTGTTGCCTCAATACCGTTCATTCCCGGGAGACCCAAATCCATTACTATAAGAGCAACTTCTGAATTTGACAACACCTCTAAGCCTTTTTCCGCAGAATCCGCTTCATATATTTCACCGACAAAGTCTGCAGACTCAAACGCTGTTTTTAATCCAAACCTTGTTAATTCATGATCTTCAATAATTAAAATATTACTTTTCATACACATAATTTCCCGGATTTACAACAGATGCATAGTCTGAGTTAATACTTGAACATCTGAGGAGCGATTGATTTGCAAGTTCAACATCCCCCTTTGCTCTTAACACAAGACTTAAATAATAATAATATCTAAAGTTATTTTCGTCAATATAATAAGAATTATTCAAATAAGTTGTTGCCATTGTGAAATTACCGTCTTTAATAGCTTGATTTGCTAAGCCAAGCCAAATATCATTATTAGAAAGGTCAATAGATGCTACTCTCGGTAAATAATAGTCTACTCTATGAGGTATTATTTTTAAAGATTCGACAAGAAGTTCTTCATTAAATTTTTCTTTCTTCAACATTTTTTCATACATTTTTTTAGACTTTTCTGTTTGCTCCAACGCAAGATAAGATTTTGCAATCCCGACTTCCGGCAATGAATCTTTTGTAAGCTTCTTTGCTTTTTTGTAATACATCAGAGAATCTTCAAAATGTCTATTTTCAAAACTTAAGTCTGCAAGCGTCATTACAGCTAAATAATTTTTTTTGTCTTCTTTATACGCTCTTGTGGCAAATTCTTCAGCTTTTAAAGGTTCGTCATTTTCATAATATATACGCCCTAAAAGTGAAAATATCAGCGGACTATATTGTTTTGATGTTAATATTGCAGACTGCAATACTTTTGTTGCAAGCAAACTTTTATTCTGTAAATGATAATAATATGCTAAATGATAGTCCTTCAATGCTCCGGGCTTCGCATTTTTATACAAAACATATTCTTCTATCGCTCTTACTTTTTGTTGGAAATCCTTTGTTAAGAACGGCTCTTTTTTTATTTGCTCAACTACTTTTAATGCTTGTCCGGCTTTATCTGAATCTGCCAGTATTTTTGCTTTTAAGCCCAAATAATTTACATTTGTTGAGTTTTCTTTTATTGCATTATTTATATATTTTAAAGCTTTCGGAAGGTTATTAGATTTATAATATCCTAATGATATCAAATAATTCTTATAATCACTCTCTTCTGCTATTGCTGAATTCAACAATTCTGATGTTGTTTCAAGCGCCATGTTATTATAAATTATATTAGAATATGCATCCGCAAGATATATTGTATCATTTTCATTCACCATGCCGGAAGGATAATAAAAACGTTTCATATCACGTACGTATGCTGCAGTAAAATGATTTATATCTAATCTGTCTATCAAATCATCCGACAAATCAAAAAAACCATACTCTGCCATCTTTATTCCATAGAGCAAAAATACATAGTCATCGTGCACTGCCTTTTGAACCAAATCATTAAAATCATCATGAGAAGTTTTTACATTCCCTTGCATGAAACGATTTTCTGCAGATGCATATTTGGCCTTAATAAAATTATCTTTTACAACCATATCCATATTTGCAACATTTTTTTCTGTACGCACATTAAGAGGCACATCTGCCTGTTCTGCATTTGCAACTGCAATACAAGAAAATACAATGCTTAACGCCAATATTTTGGTAATTTTATTCATGTTCAACATCCACGCCTACGTAATATTTATTAAACACTTCTAATAATTTGTTACTACAATTATTTACTATTGAGTAATATAAATCAAGTAGGTTATATTTTTGTAATGTTTCTTTATCTTCATCTAAAACTTTTCTCTTTGATTCTGTACAGAAGACTTCTACAATTTTGTCCAGAGTTATACCCAAAAACTTTTCAACTACTTTAGGGTCAAAATGAGAACCGGAACCTTCTTTTATTATATTAATAACTTTATCAATAGGCATTTTGTCACGATAGTGTCTTTTTGAAGTTATTGCATCAAATACATCTGACACAGCCAAAATTCTTCCGCCAAAAGGAATTTCTTCGCCCTTTAAGTGTCTGTAATATCCGGTTCCGTCGTATTTTTCATGATGAGAGCATGCGATTTCTGTTATCTGTTGAAAATCTTTTGACATATGTATTTTTTCCAAAATATGATGAGTAATTTCAACATGCTCTTGTATATGTTTGTATTCTTCAGGTGTAAGTTTACCTTCTTTTTGCAAAACTGAATCTCTAACACCGATTTTACCAATATCATGAAGTGCTGCTGCTTTTTCTAACACATACAAATCATTTTTTTCCATTCCGAATTCTTTAGCTATTAAAGACGAATACAATTTAACACGTATTGAATGACCTGAAGTAATTTTGTCTCTTGCATCTATAGACGTTGCAAGGGTTTCAATAAAACTGTCCAAAACTACTTTTTGTTCTTCTAAAAGTTTTTGCTGTCGGTCAAATAATTGGGCATTCTCCAGTGATATGCCGGCACTTGAAGCAATTGCAACCAAAATATCTTCATCATCAGGGGTAAAATATTCATCAAATTTATTCAAAACTTGAAAGACACCGATAATCTCCTGATTAAAATTCTTGATTGGCATACAAAGCATATTCTTTGTTCTGTATCCTGTTGACTTATCGACATTCGGATTAAAACGACTATCATTATATGCATCTTTTATGTTAATTGTCTCGCCTGTCTTAAGAACGTGTCCTGCAAGACCTTTGTCAGCAGGAATTCTTAATTCTTTAACATCCAAACCTGTTGCTACTTTTGAATACAGTTCATTGGTTTCTTTATCATATAAAAACACCGTACACCTGTCAGCATTCAATGCGGTCTTTGTTTCTTCCGCAATTGTTCTGATTAACAAATCTATATTTTTTTCTGCTGCAACAGCTTGACCGACTTTTACCAGCGCAATCAACGGATCATTTGTTTGAGAGTGCGATGCTGAAAAATGAGATATTGGCGGACACTTTAATATAGAGTTTAAATGTTCAAAAAAATCTGTTTCCTGAAATTTTATCGAAATTTTTCTTGCCTTGTTATAATTAATTGAATATAATTCAATATTTTTCTCAACATAATTTACGTAACCTAAGACCATTTCTTGAAATATCTCGGAAAGCGGATTATTTTGCTTATTTACAAGAAAAGAAGCATCGTTCATAAATTGGCAAAATGCATCATAATCATTATCCACAAAAGAGCCTAAACCTAAAAGGCAAAAACAAATTGCAGTATCATCATTGTAAATATCTTTGTGTTTTTCTATATCGGATTTGATATTTGCAAATCCACCGCTCAGAATATCCTTAACCGAATCATAAATAAAATTTTCTAAAGTCATTATCAACATTTAACTCTCTCTTAAATATAATAATATAATAAAATTCTTAATTTGGCAAAGAATATATGAGAATTTTACCTTGTTGATTATTTACATTTTGCGTTTGACCCAATCTTCTACAATTCTGATTGGGGCTCTCGTTATCGCAAGTGCCCAGGAAGGAATATTTTTTGTTATTACACTCAATGCGCCGACATTTGCACCCTCCTTAATTTCAACAGGTGCAACTAAAACGGAATTTGAACCAATCTTAACGTTATCCTCAATGACGGTCTTACTTTTTACTTTCGACAAAGGATTGTAATTTGCCGTAATTGTACCGGCTCCAATATTAACGTTTGAGCCAATTTCACTATCACCTAAATAAGTAAGATGACAAGCATTTGTATGTGATTTTACTCTCGTTTTCTTTACTTCAACAAAATTTCCTATTTTAACATTATCTTCCAATACAACATCTCCACGCAAATGAGCAAATGGGCCAATAGCACAGTTTCTTCCTATTGTATTTTTACCCTCAATGTAGCAAGAAGGATAAATTATCGTATCCGCTTCAATTGATGTTTCAGGACTTATCCAAGTTGTATCGGGATCTACAATTGTAACACCGTTTGCCATATGCTTATTTACAACTTTTCTGTTTAACATCTTTGATGCTTGTGCAAGATTTAATTTTGAATTTATACCAAAAATTTCTTCGTTATCTTTTAGCACATAACCGTTAACACTAAGGCCGTTATTGTTCCCCCACTTTATAATATCCGTTAAATAATATTCTCCCTGCGCATTATTTGTATTTAACTCAGAAAAAGCACGCTTTACTTTCGACCAATTTATACAATATATACCTGCATTAATTTCTTTTATTGCTTTTTGCTCAGGAGTAGCATCTTTTTCTTCAATAATTGCAAGAACCTTGTCATTCGCCGAACGTATTATTCTCCCGTAGTTTGCCGGCTCATCAAAAATTGCACTCATAACAGTTATATCAGATTGAGAATTTTTATGATATTCTACAAATTCACGTATTGTTTCTGATTGAATTAATGGTGTATCGCCGCACAGAATAACAATTTCACCGTCATAATTTTCCAAAAAAGGCAGTGCCATACTTACCGCATGGCCTGTTCCTAATTGGGGCTCTTGCAATATAGTTTTAGCGTTATCATAATTATCTTTTACAAATTCCGCTACTTTTTCAGCCTGATGACCCACTATAACAAAATTTTCATCAGCTAAACCTGTATCATTTACAGCATCCAAAACATAACCTAACAAAGTTTTATTAAATATTGTATGCAATACCTTTGGAGTTTCAGACTTCATCCTCGTACCTTTTCCTGCTGCCAGAATTATTGATTTAAACATTGTTCATTCTCCCTTTTTTATAATTATACCACGGCAGAAGATTTATAAATTTGCTTTAAAAATCTTCACAATAAATTTGCAATTTATTTATGTTTATTTTAGTATTTATCCATACGCCGATTTTAGAAGAATGTGATTTTCACATTCTCTTTTAAAAAGGGGCAAAAACACAATAAGGCGTTTACGCCGAATATTAAATAGCAATAGTGCAAACAGCATTCGCACATAAAAAAAAGATAAGGAAACACAACAATGGGTATCAAAGGTAAAAACGACAGAATGGTAGTAATGGCTTGCGAAGATTGCAAGGAAAGAAACTACACAACAGTAAAAAATAAAAAGAACATCAAGGACAGATTAGAACTTTCTAAATACTGCCCGACTTGTAAAAAACACACAACTCACAAGGAAACTAAGTAGAAGTGAATCGTGAATCGTAAATCGTGATTTGGTTTTTTAATTCACAACTCACGATTCACGAATCACAATTTGCGTCCTTAGTTCAGTCGGTAGAACGTCGGTCTCCAAAACCGGATGTCGAGGGTTCGAGTCCTTCAGGGCGCGATTTATAAGCTAAGTAGAGTTTGTACTCTACTCAATTCAAAAAGGTAATTAAAATGAACGACTCTTTTGAAAAAACAAAGCAAAGTATTATTACATATTTTAAAGGCGTAAGGACTGAGTGGGGCAAGATTACTTGGCCGGAAAAACATCAGGTTGTAGTTGAAACTTTCTTTGTTTTAGCAATTGTTATAGTATTTACAATGTTTATCTACTTTGTAGATGTTATATTCAATGCTATCCTCGGAAAAATTTAATTACTAAAAATATGCTAAAATGATTGGCAGGAAAACTAGACCATTTAAATATGGAACAAAAAAGGTAAAAAATAATGAGTGAAAAAGAAGAAAATTTAACAGCGGAAGAATTAAACGAAAGTATGAGTGAAAATATTGACTCATCAAAGTCTTCCGAAAAAAAAGACCAAAAACGTTGGTACATTGTTCACACATATTCCGGATATGAAAACAAGGTAAAAAGCAACCTTGAAAAACGTATTGAATATATGAATATGGGTGATAAAATTTTCCGTGTAGAAGTTCCTCAAAAAACAGTTACTCAAATAAAAGGCGGAAGAAAGCAAGAAAAAGAGGAAAAAATATTTCCGGGATATGTTCTTGTTGAAATGATAATGGATGAAGACAGCTGGTACGTAGTAAGACACACTGCCGGTGTTACAAAATTTGTCGGCTCCGCTAAAAAACCAATTCCTGCAAAGGATAGTGAAATCAAAAAAATTATTCACCGCTCTACAACTCAAACTCAAAAAATTGAAATGGATATTAAGGTTGGTGAAAAAGTCAGAATCATCTCCGGACCGTTCTCTGAATTTGTCGGAGATATTACGGAAGTTTATCCTGATAAAGCAAAACTTCGTGCAATGGTTTCTATATTCGGTCGTGAAACTCCGGTTGAATTAGAATACAAACAAATACAAAAATTATAAATCGGGTGTTGGTTTACACCTCGCCCCTACCCTCTCTTCAAGAGTGGGAGTGATAGATAGAACGTGGAAGGGGTCGCCCCCCGTCAGAACCACGAAAGGAGAACACAAAATGGCAAAAAAAGTAGTAGGAAAAATTAAGCTTCAGATTGAAGCCGGAAAAGCAAATCCGTCACCTCCGGTTGGTCCTGCTTTAGGTCAACATGGTGTTAACATCATGGATTTTTGTAAACAATTCAATGCTAAGACTGAGTCACAAGCAGGTTACATTATCCCTGTTGTTATTGACGTATACGAAGACAGAAGTTTTACTTTTGTAACAAAATCACCTCCGGCACCGGTTCTTATTAAGAAAGCATTGAACATACCAAAAGGTTCTGCTACTCCTAATAAAACTAAGGTTGCAGAAATTACCAGAGCTCAATTAGAAGAAATTGCAAAAATAAAAATGAACGATTTGAATGCAACTTCTATGGATGCTGCAGTTAAGATGATTGCAGGTTCTTGCAGAGCTATGGGCGTTACTGTAAAAGAGGGATAATTTTTAAAGACCTCAGCCAAAACGAAAGTAGAACAACAATGGAAGGATATCTGGCCGGTAATTAAATTACTTCCAAGAATCCGCTAACACCATGAAAGGAAATTAAAAATGTCAAAATTAACTAAAAAACAAAAAAAGCTTCAAGAAATGCTTGAAGGATTTGAACAGCCTACAAGCGGAAAAGAAGCATTAACAAAACTACAAGAAATCTCTAAAGAAGTAGCAAAATTCAATGAAACTGTTGAATGCCACATGAGATTAGGTATTGATGTTAAACACGCAGAACAACAAATCAGATCAACTGTTGTATTACCCGCAGGTCTTGGTAAAGAAGTTCGTGTTTGCGTTATCGCAAAAGGGCCAAAGGTAAACGAAGCAAAAGATGCAGGCGCTGATTTTTACGGAACGGAAGATATTATCGAAAAAATCGAAGGCGGTTGGTTTGAATTTGATACATTAATTGCAACACCTGACTGTATGGGTATGTTAGGTAAATTAGGCCGTGTTTTAGGTCCTAAAGGTTTAATGCCAAACCCTAAAACAGGAACTGTTACTTTAGATATCGCAAAAGCAGTTAAAGATGCTAAGGCAGGTAAAGTTGAATTCCGTGCAGATAAGCAAGGTATGATACACTGCCCGATTGGTAAAGTTCAATTCTCAAACGAAGACCTTATCAAGAACTACGGTACATTCGTTGAGGCTATTTTGAAGGCTAAGCCATCAGCAGCTAAGGGAACTTACGTTAAGTCAATTTATTTGACAACAACGATGGGGCCAAGCATTAAGATTGATGCAAAGAACCTTCAAGCAGAAGTTAAAGAAATTGTTGGTTGATATTTACAGCCGGTCTTCGGACCGGCTTTTTTTTAACTTTAAATGCATATAATAATTGGTAATGTTTCAATTTGATAACAAAAAATTTTTTTACACTACTTTATATAAATAAATTTATATAATAAAGGAGTTAAAAATATGAAAGTATATCCCGCAAAAGTTTTCCAATCTTCAAATACTTGTTTTCACGGCAATAATAAAATAAATTCAATTAAAAAAATGATAGAAAAACAAAAAAATTTATTATTTTTATACACAGAGAAAGCCATTTGTGAAACTAAAACTGACAGAGAAATACGTGCTATTGAAAAAGCAATTTCAATAAATGCTAAAATACAATTTCTTCTAAGTGAATTAAAAAACTATATTAAATAAAATTCATATGTAAATTTTTATGTATTATGTTAGAAACATGCTCAGAAATGAGCTATAATTATAGTGTATGTATATTGTCAAAAATTTAAAGGATTATAATTTAACCCACAAGCAAAGGATTTTTGCAGGATACCTCAAAGACAACGTGGATTCATATATTTGTTACGAAAAGATAACAAACAGGAATGCTTTGCGCAAATATTTTGCTCCGGATAACGACTTTATGACATACACTACGGCAATAGCTGAACCAGCAGAACCCATTGCAAGAGCATTTGCGAGCTAATTGTTAAATAACTTTGGATATGGTATTCTCTTGATATACGGGAGAAATATTATGAAAAAGATATTAAGTCTTGCGATTGTTTTAATGCTTTGTATAAGTACAGCAACCGCAAAAGAGAAAGATAACTACTCGATAAAGTTTAACGGAGAAGTATACAAACTTTTATTTAGCACCAAGAATAAAGATTTTGGCGGTTTTTTAAACGAGTATTACAAACCTCGTGAAACGTATAACATTTGGTCCGAAATGGTCGCAATACATCATTTTCCCAATGCATATTCTCCTATTGACCAAGTAAAATCATTCAGGGAATATTTAGGTACAATGAATTGTCCGAGTGCACTAACTTTTGATGATAAAAAAAATACTGCAATGATTGATTTTATAATGATAAATGACCATCAACTGCCAATTGTACTGGAATTTAATATTTTTAAATACTCAAAATCAAAAGATTGCGGTTCTGTTGCATTGCAATATGCCAAAAGATATGTTGTAACTACGGCTTTTCAAATGGAAGGTGCAAAAAAAGACTTTGAAAATAGCAGAAAAAAAATGCTTAAAAAAGTTCAAAAATTTAATATTCCTGATATAGTACTGAAAGAAATTGACAAATGTAAAGTCGAAGATATTAATAACGAAAAAGAAATAATTCCTGTTAACAACACTCAAGAAATTGAAGAAAAGATTGAAGAAACTAAAACTAATTTTATAGAAGGCACTGAAAAAACAACGAACGAAAGTGAGTTCAAAGAAGGTGACATAAGTGAACCGGATGAAACTCCAGAAACAACAGAGAAATCTACAGAACAAATTATCCAAGAAAAAACTCAGACAGAAGACAATGCTTTCGACAAAAATGAAATTAAAAATACAAAAGATAATGAAATAGAAGAGGAAGAATCTCAAGAGAAATCTGAAAATAAAATCCAAAATAAAGAAGAAGTTTCTGAACCTAATCAAGAAATTAAAGCAGAAACAGATATAGAAAATATTGAAAATAATAACACTAAACAGGTTCAAGAAAAAATTATTGAAGAAACAAACAAAGATACTTCCATAACAGAGCCGGAAGAAATTGTTGAAGATGTAAAAAAAGTTGATAAAACAGAAGAGACTTTGCAAAATGAGATTGTAAAGCCGGAAGAAAAAAACATTAAAGAAATAAACTTAAAAACTGATGAAATTCCTGAAGTAAAAAATGCTCCTATTCCAAGAGAAGAAGAAGTTACAACTAAAACACTTTCTAAAAAAGAAATAAAAAAAGCGCAGAAGCAACAGAAAACAATAAATAAAAAAAATAAAAAGAAAACATCTGCAAAAAAACGAGCCAAAGAAGCTGCAAAAAAACTTGCAGAATAATTATAAAAATTGTGTTATAGTAAAAATATGATAATGCGTTTGTAGCTCAGTGCCCTGCGGCGAGCTCAGAGGCAAGGAGGGCGAATGCCCGACGGAGTGTAACCAACGGTGTCGGCTTGTTGGAGAACAAGACGAGCAGGTTGGTAAAGCGGAGCCGTTTAAGATATAATTTAATATAGTAATGCGTTTGTAGCTCAGTAGGATAGAGCGGCGGTTTCCTAAACCGCGTCTGCCGTGGGTTCGACTCCCACCAAGCGCATTTTTATTGTTTTTTATATTTTTTGTCGGGAGTCGTGCCCGCTTATGCTTACGCATAAGGGGTTCGTACCTCTCTGAAAACGTGACATTTAGTCACCTTTTCTTCGGCAGAGTCACCAAGCGCATTTTTATTGTTTTTTATATTTGCATAGGGTTTTCGTAGGGTGCAAAAAATTGCACCCTATCAGCTTTCCTTCGCACTTTATGGGAAAAGGTGGCCAAAGGACAGATGAGGGTAATTTCTGCCCTCTCCGGTTGGAGAGGGAAAGTTGTCAAGCTGAGAACGAATGTTCGAAGCTTTGAAAACTCGGGTGAGGATTATTCTTTCCTTCTCCATTGATGGGAAAAGGTGGCCAAAGGACAGATGAGGGTGGTCTTAAAATCAGAGTTTGTTAAACATTCAAATTATGATAGAATAAAACCAAAAGGAGATTTATATGAGAATTGACGGCAGGAAAAATGACGAGCTTAGACCAATAAAATTTACCCATAATTTTACAAAACATGCATTGGGTTCTGTGTTAGTTGAATTTGGTGATACAAAAGTAATTGTATGCGCATCTGCGGACTTAAAGAAACCAAAATGGATGAGTGAAGATGATAACAGAGGATGGGTAACTGCTGAATATTCCTTGTTACCTTCCGCAACAAATACAAGATGTAAACGAGAACGGGATAAAGTTTCGGGAAGAACGCATGAAATCCAAAGACTAATCGGCAGAAGTTTAAGGGCTTGTGTTGATTTAGAGAAAATGCCAAACATGACAATAACAATTGATGCAGATGTTATTCAAGCTGACGGAGGAACAAGAACTGCAAGTATTTGCGGCGGATATTTGGCGCTGAAAGACGCGGTAGAAAAATTAATTGAATCCGGTGATATAATAGAAAATCCGATAGTAGAACCTATTGCGGCGATATCAATAGGTATAGTTGACGGAGAGATTAAGTTGGATTTGAATTATGAAGAGGATTCTCATGCTCAGGTGGATTCAAATGTGATTTTGACACAAAGCGGTAAAATAGTTGATTTTCAAACTACTTCAGAAGGTGAACCGTATGAGTTTGAAAGAATGTTAGAGCTCTTTAGTTTGGCAAAAAAGGGTATAAATGAAATTGTTGAAAAATATTAAATTGAGATAAACCAAGCGCCACGAATCAGTCGATTCGTGGCGCTTTGCATATTTTTATGTCATTTAACCTGAGAACGTTTTGAATGATTTTTCGATATTATCATCTACGACTTTATTAACAGCCTCAATTTCAGTTTTTACTGCATTTCTTTCGTTATCAAGTCTTGTTAACTTAAGTTCAAGGTTTTTATCTTCAGCTTGTATGATTGATGTTTTAGCATTAATTTTTTGTTGTTCTTTGTCATATAAATATTTTTTATATTCATATTCATTAAATGCATCGTCATATGCGTCGTTATCTGTTGTTTCAGTCATAGCCGTTTTTACCCATGTCCATGTTGTTATATTTCCATTTGCATCTGTGTTAGGAATTCCAATTTGGATAATACGTCCTTTGCTGTCAAATTCTAAGCGGCATCCTTTCTTTTCCTGAGTATCAGTGTATGTACCGTCTTCGTCAAAAGCATATGTGTATGCTGATAATGTGTTGCTTCCAAGTTGAGTAGATATATCTTCTTTAAGAATAAAATGCGGTTTAAGTTTATTAGATTTTGTTTCTTCAAAGTATACATAAAATTTGTCTAGTATATCTTCTCCTTCTGCTAAATTTTGTGCTAATTTAGGGAAAGAGTTTTTAAGAGCAGTTCTGCAATCATCAATGTTATCATATTTATTTAAAATAGAAGTATCAGTTGCTTCATATACTCTTTGATCAGAAGTCCCGACAGTAATTACATTTTCTCCTCCATTTATAGTTTCAGTGAAATATTCTCCATCACTTGGTTCGGTAAAAGAAGGTTTACTGTATATTGCTAAATTATTTAAATCACTAGTATTCTTTATATCTTTGATGTCATCATATGTAAGTTGTTTGATATTTCCGTCTTTCACGATGTAAAAACTACTATAGTTTGCATTTTTTAAAGCAGTATAGCGTAATACTTCTTCAGGGTTAGTTTTATATGCAACCAGCCCGTTTTTATATGTGTGCTTATTATCAGTATCTGTATCCCATATTAAATCTTTCAATATATCAGGTGTAGCATCATAATCTTTTAAATCTGCAGCATTAATTTTGACATAAATTTTACTACCACTATTTGGTTTATTATCGATATTGCTAAAACTTCCATCTTCATTTTTAACAAATATGCCATCTGAATTTAGATTCTTAACATTATTAAATTCTGATTCATCAAGTTCAAGCATTATGTCTTGGTCATTATTAATATTGTCAATATTGTTAAAATCAACTTTAGCGTTTTCAGAAGTTTGTTCTATTACTTTTTCTGTTTTAAAAAGCATAGAAATAAGCTTATCTGTATCGATTTTGCTGTAATACTGAGTACCAGCAGTAAATTTAAGTGGTGTTTTACCTGTTTCTTTTTCGACAGATAGTCCTGTAGTAGAGAAATTTAAATCAATATTATATAATTGAATATCAGTATCTGTATATTTGCCGGCAGGTGTTATAGCTCCTAATGTAAATTTGCTTGCATCAATATTTCCACCATATTCTACAATTGTAAAATCACTTTTTGCTGGTGGCGTAGGAACATTCATATCAAGTAAAGAACTATACAGTGCGTTGATTTGGTTAGACAAAGTAGTTCTTTGTTGGTTAATTTGTTGTCCTTGATACTCTATGTCGTTCATTCTTGCTGTTAGTGCGATTAATCTCGCTTGTGATGCTGACATACCCATAATTGAGTCTCCTTTTCCTTTATTTTTTAGTTCTGTACCATGTATAACGGCATTTTTTCAAAAAACTTTAGGATTTTAGGGAAAATTTGTACAAATTTGTTACAAAAATTTACAAAAAAGGCTAAAAGTGTTGATTTTATAGGGTTTTTATTTTTGTAACAATTTTTGAGGAATTATTAAGAAATGTTAACAAAACCGCTTTTTTTAATGATTTCGCCACCCTCAACCGACCTCACGGCCACCTTCTCCCCTCGAGGGCGAAGGGAAAGTTTTAATTTAACAATCACCCATCGCCCTTGATGGGAGAGGGGTAGGGGTGAGGGTGGGCTCAAATTATGTATTCAAAATCCTATACAAATCTTCTAAAACTAAATTTGTTTTATTCAACACATCATTATTAAAGTATCTTATAACATTAAATCCCCTGCTATTAAGTTCTTCTGTCCTTGTTTTATCATATTTGATTGCATCATCCGTTAGGTGTTCACTGCCATCCAATTCTATGACAAGCATTTTTTCGTAGCATACAAAATCAACTATATAACAACCTATTTGCACTTGTCGTCTAAATTTGCAGTTACAGAACGAACGATTTCTGAGAACTGACCAAATAAGTTGTTCCGGTAAAGTTTGGTTTTTACGTAAAGTTTTTACAAGGTTAGTTAAATCTTTCATAAAGGTATGCTAACACATTTTTTATTTTAAGACCACCCTCATCCGTCCTTCGGACACCTTCTCCCCTCGAGGGCGAAGAAAAGAATAGTCCTCACCCGAGTTTTCTAAGCTTCGAACATTCGTTCTCTGCTTGACAACTCTCCCTCTCCGGTTGGAGAGGGCAGAAATGTACCCTCAACCGTCATCACAGACACCTTCTCCCATCAAGGGAGAAGGAGAGTTTTATTATTCTTTGTATTATAATTTACTTAAGGAGAATATTTTGGCAAATATTAAAGAAATTTTTACATCCATTCAGGGAGAAGGGCCGTTTATCGGCTACAAACAATTATTTATAAGATTCTGCGGATGTAATTTATCCTGCAAGTACTGTGATACTGATTTTAGTACTCAAAATTCAAAAGAATACAGTAAAGATGAACTTATAAAAATATGTTCTAAAAATTCTGACTGTCACTCCGTTTCTTTAACAGGAGGTGAACCATTATTAAACAAAGCATTTTTAAAAGAATTTTTACCCCAATGTCCGCTTCCTGTATATCTGGAAACAAATGCCACATTACATAACGAATTGAGTGAAATTATTAAATACATAACCTACATATCTGCTGACATTAAGCTGCCGTCCGTTACCGGTCTGGAACCTTTGTGGGATAAGCACGACAAATTCTTTTGCATAGGAAAAGAAAAAATATTATTTGCAAAAATAGTATTCGATGAAAATATATCGAATGAAGAAATTAAAATCTCATCAGAATTATGTAAAAAATACGGAATAGAACTTATTTTACAACCCAAAATGAACGGAAAAAATTTGTCGGTTTCTTCAAGTTATATAAGCAGGACTATGGATAAATTTTTACAACATTATTCTAAAGTGCGTATAATTCCGCAAACACACAAATTTATCGGATTGGAATAATAACCCCCTTTCGCTACCCTCCCCCCGGAACAGTTGCGCCGATTAAACGAGACTTAGGTGAGATTCAACTCATTTTTATTAACAGATTAGTAATTTTTTTACAAAATAGGCAATTTTTTGAAATATTTCATGGCCCAATAGCCGGAGCATTTATTGCTGGACTCGGAATTTTAGGGCTACTTGCAGGTAAAAAAGTCGGAAATACTATCGTTTCAAAAGAATGATTTTAATAACAAAAACAGGAAATTTCGTGATCATTAACAACTCCTATTGCTTGTAAATATGAGTATATAATTACTGTACCAACATATTTCATTCCCCGTTTTTTCAAGTCTTTTGAAATTTCATCTGACAAAGGTGACGATACATTAAGCTTGTCTGTTTTATTTTTTATAACTTTGCCTTTCGTAAAGCTCCATATATAATCAGAAAAACTGCCATATTCATTTTGAATTTGAATAAATATTTTTGCATTCAAAATTGCAGACCGAATTTTATTTCTGCTTCTTATTATTCCATCATTCTTTAAAAGCTCTTCAATCTTTTCTTCACCGTATTCAGACACTTTTTTAACATCAAAAAAATCAAACCCTTTTCTAAAAGCATCTCTTTTCTTTAGTATGGTAATCCAAGACAGCCCTGCTTGAAAAGATTCCAAAATTAGAAGCTCAAATAAATCTCTATCATCATATTTTGGAACTCCCCATTCTTCATCGTGATATTTTTTATACAAATCAGACTTTTCATCAACCCAAGCACATCTTTTCATATATTCCGCCTTTGTTTTATTTACAAATTAAGTGCATGTTTAAATAATTCTGCAACCTTTAAATTATACTCTCTACCGTCATCTTTTGTAAACAGGTTTTCCCAATGGCTTTCTGGCGTTCCGTCACTCGAATACGACGGATTTATCATCATAAGATGATGGGTATTTGTATCATACCTTAATGGAAACAAGTCTTCCATCTGCATAAAACTGGGAAGCTTGTCACTGGGATATTCATATGCAAATAGTGATATGTTAATATGATGCAACCTGTCTTCATACCGTCTTCCGCCTTCGTCATTATCATTTGAAACTTCTACTCCCGGAGCGTAATCCTTATTATATTTAAACTTCATAGACCAACATTTTACTCTGTCATAATTATCGGGCGGAACAAATGCCGTACCAGTCGTAAGTCCCAGATTCTTATATCTTTCAAAATCATCAGTACTTTTCTCACCAACAAAGCTTAGCGTCGTACATCCGCTTCTTAAGCGTATTTCATGCAATATATACTGCATTTGACCGTACTCGGGAAGTGCACCAACCCCTGTATAATTTCCCATATCATACCCGCCTATATGCTTTGCAGAATCTATAAAAATTGCTTCAAAACCAAGTTTAACAAGCTTTACATGTTCTTCTATAAATAATTCCTGATGTTCTTCATTTGACCAATTAAATAAAACATCATCTTCATTTGGATTGGCAATTTTAATTTGATCAGCGGAAATTACAGTCCTAAAACCGGTCTTTAAGCCATGTATATGAGCTAAGTTATTAAATGCAGAAAATTGCTCTTCCGGAGAAAGTTGTATATCAAAATTAATAATATTTTGGCTGTAACCTGCATTCAACTTAATCCCATAAATGGAATTTTCTTCGTAAGGTCCTTTATTATAACCGTCACCGTATATATTCGGGAAAATCTGCGAAAGAATAACACAATTTGCCCAGCTTTTTGCAGAAGGGGGTATTGCCGGTAACAATTTTATTGAACTTATTATTCCGTTTTTAGTTCTGCTCCCGCACATTTCCGCAATTGCTCTGTTGTTTATTTCAATATAATTTGCCAATCTTCCCCATTTATCACCATAATTAGGCGTATGTATATTATTGGGAAAGGTTTTATAAAATTCTCCGCTTTCATTAATTGTCACAAGTATTTCCACAATATCTTTAACGGAAAGTGTTAAAAATTCTACAGGAAGAATTCCTGCATACCATTTCTTGAATTTTGAAGTTATTAAATACTTATTCAATTTCTTATTGGTATTAAGATACAAGCTTTCACCATAGGCAGAAAGCAACTTATTAACAGGATTGTTCATATTGGAATAATAAAATAAAATTTTTTTACTTACATTGCTCTGACCGGCAGTCTATAAGCAAATTGCAGATAAATTAATTTATGTTAAAATTTGAACTGTTATTTTTATTATGATAAAATATATCTATAATATGTGTGTCCCAAGGAGTTTTTATGGAGATTAACAAAGTCAATTCAGTATCATTTCAAAGAAAACCAAATGCTATGGAAATGAGAATTTACACGCATTCTTTAAAGGAAGGTTTAAATTTACTCAACAAAAAGGTTGATATCATTATCCATAATTCTTCTGCACCTGCAATAGCCAGAGAAAATACCGGAATTGGCTCATTATTTTCCAGAACTTCATTAGAAAAATTTTTTCCGTTTTTAAGAAGTCAAGCAATAACAGGTATTCAACAAGAACCAAATTATTTTAGAAAATCAGGAGATTTTTCACCATATTCACCGGAATCATCCGCAAAAAATATATTTGCTATACCTCTTGAAAAACTTACAACAGAAGAATATGAAAAAATATTACCCAAAGAATCTTTTTATAAGATTGTTATGAATAATCCAAACAAAAATTATGTTGATTATAGTTATATTCCAAATGCATATGAACAGGCCATTAAAGAAGCTTTTCATAACCTGAAAGACGGAAGCAAACTAAAACAAGATTTTTTAACCTTTAAAGAAATTCGTGGAGAAGAACTTGAAAGGTATGCTATTTTTAGAATTCTTGATAAAATTCATCAAAAAGATTGGCCGGATTGGGATGGCATAGATAGAGTTTTGTATTCCCCTTCTGACAAAAATGAAATAAAGTTGGCAAATACACGAATCAAAGAACTAAAAAAAGAACATCAAGATGAAATAGACAGATTTATATTTGCACAAATGCTTGTTGAAAGAGAACACATAAATACAAATAAATTAGCCAATGCTAACGGCATAGCTATTATTGGAGATTCTCCGGTTGCAACTCCTTCTGCAGATGAATGGATAAATCAAAATTTATTTATTGATAACATGGCGCTTGGATGTCCTCCCGATTATTTTTCAAAAGAAGGACAAAGATGGGGTTTCAGATATTTTAAACCTGAAGAAATTTTTAATGAAGACGGAACTTTGGGAAAAGCGGGACTTATCTTAAAGAAAAAATACGAAGATTATTTTAGAGCTTTCCCGGGCGGATTGAGAATTGACCATATAATAGGGTTAATTGACCCGTTTTTATATACAACAACAGAAAAGATTTTACCGCACAATTCAGGAAGAATTTTTTCTCAAGAAGGTAAATATAAAAAAGAAACTGTAGAAGAATATGCAAATATTTTAACAAAAATAATTTTACCTGCTGCAGAGAAATTCGGAATCTCAAAAGATTCTATAATATGTGAAGACTTGGGAGCATTCAATGCCCCTACTCGTAAAGTTATGGAGCAATTTCAATTACCGGGGATTGCAGTAACTCAATATGATGGTTACAGGGGGGCTGAGATTCCTCAAAAAAATACAATTATGATAGGTTCTCACGATAACGTTTCATTCTTAGAATTTGCAGACCAATTCTTTAAAGATAAAAAAAATAAGTATTTTTTATCAAAAACAAAACATTTAATGGAAGATACTGTACATAAAGGTTCTACAAAAGCTGAACAGGAATGGTATTTAGGAGAAATAAGAGGGGATAAGAAAAAATTCTTATCCGCTTGTTTTGCAGAATTATTCACAAGTCCCGCAAAAAGAGTACAAATATTCTTTACTGACTTTTTCGGAATTTCAAAAACATATAACAAGCCCGGAACAACCGAAGGAAACTGGGCTCTAAGACTTGATGAAAATTTTGAAAATAATTATTATAAAGCAGTTTCAGAAGGCAAAGCACCAAATTTGCCTCTTGCAATTGCAACCGCACTACGACATCGAGGACTTATACAGGGAAATGAAAAACTATTGGAACAATTAGATTCTTCTGCTAAAATCTTAGCAGAAGCCTAAAAGGAGAAAATATGCAAGTACAAAAAATCAATACCAATCCGACTTTCGGAATCAAATATGTCAACGAATCACAATGGAATAAAACCATATTGAGAGAATTTTCCGGTTCAATGCTGGCAAAAGAAATTAGTCAAAAATATCCGGATGCAACAGCAACTTTAAATTTTTCAAAAACTGCCACAAAAAAAGGTGATACTTATCATTCTGTAAATGTTGAAATCGAATTAGATAAAGAAAACTTAATTAAAATAATAAGCCGTGAAGATAATAGCGTTGATGCAATAAGAACATTTATTAAGAATATAAGAAATATTAGATTATTTGATTTAGAAGAAAAACAAAAAAGAGAATCTATGACTTTATGGCAAAAACTAAAAAATTTGTTCTCTTAAATTTTAGGTTCTAATTCTGCCTCAAAAACATACTCTGCAGGACCTGTCATATAAACATCCTGATTTGGATTATTGATACTGCCTGCCCAATCTATATGTACGACACCGCCAAGAAGCTCTACATCAACAGAATTTTCTATATACCCGTTTAATACGCCTGCTACAACCGCAGCACTTGCACCTGTACCACAGGCCAGAGTAATACCGCAGCCACGTTCCCAAACTCTGAGCTCAATTTTTCTATATGATTTAATTTTTACAAATTCGACATTAGTTTTTTCAGGAAATTCACAACTTGTTTCAATTATTGGACCGTATTCTTTCGCAAAAGCTAGAGTATCATCTTCCGGCGAAACAAATATTATAAAATGAGGGTTCCCCATAGATACTGCATTACCTTCAAATATCATGTTTTTTACGGACATTTTATATTTTAAATTGTTTGCCGGAACAAACGGTATTTTATCAGGCTCAAGAATCGGCTTTGACATATTAACCATTACTCTGCCGTTTTCAAGCAATCTTGGTTTTATTATTCCTGCAAGAGTACTTACAGTGAATTCCGGTTTTTGAACTAACCCCTTATCATATACATATTTTGAAAAGCATCTTATACCATTTCCGCACATTTGCGCAGTTGTACCGTCAGAATTATAAAAATACCAACCTATATCAGCATTATCAACATTTGTATTCGGAATAATAAGACCGTCAGCACCGACTCCAAAGTGTCTGTCACAAAGTCTTTTGGCAACTTCTGACATTTTTATATTAATTTTCTTAAACTCATCATAATCCAATATTACAAAATCATTTCCGCAACCTTGCATTTTGGTAACTTTAATACCCATTTACTTAGCCCTTTCATATAGTACAATTAATTATATAAAGGAATCGATAATATGGCAATAATAAAAGTACAAAAAGGAACAAAAGACATACTTCCGACAGAAATGCCGCTTTGGCACTTTATGGAAGAAAAAGCTCTTGAAATTTTTACAAAATATGGTGCTAAAGAAATAAGAACCCCTATTTTTGAAGCAACAGAACTTTTTGCAAGAGGTGTCGGAGATACAACAGATATTGTTAACAAAGAAATGTACACATTTGAGAAAAGCGAACGATCACTAACTTTGCGTCCCGAAAACACAGCAGGAGTTGTCCGTTCCTTTATTGAAAACGGTATGCACAGATTATCAGCACCTGTTAAATTGTGGTATAAAGGTCCTATGTTCAGATATGAAAGACCGCAGGCCGGACGCCAAAGACAATTCCATCAAGTCGGAATTGAAGTTTTCGGAATCAAACAGCCGACTGCTGATGCAGAAGTAATTTTAATGGCAATCAATTATCTAAAAGCACTTGGATTAAATGATTTGACTGTTGAAATTAATTCTTTAGGATGTCCTAATTGCAGAGAAAATTTTAAAACACAATTAAAATCGGTAATCAAACCTTATCTTTCCGAACTATGTCCGGACTGTCAGGAAAGGTTTGAAAAAAATCCGTTAAGATTACTCGATTGCAAAGTTACGGAATGCAAAGAAATATATGCTAAACCGGAAATTCAAAAAGTTATCCAAGGCGATTTCATATGTGAAGAGTGTTCAGAACATTTTAATGAGTTGCTGGGATATATGGATGAGCTTGGTATTAAATACGAACGAAATAAGCTTCTGGTAAGAGGTTTAGACTATTATAACAGAACTGTTTTTGAAATTAAATCAAACAACTTGGGCTCACAAAATGCAGTTTGCGGCGGAGGAAGATATGACTCTCTTGTTAAGAATTTAGGTGGCGAAAATACTCCCGCTATAGGATTCGCAATGGGTATGGAGCGTTTAGCATCTTTGCTTGAAGGCAAACAAGAAGAAAAATTAACTGCATATATAGTTTCAAATAACACCCGAGAAGCAATTAAACTTACAGAAGAATTACGCTCCAAAGGTATATCTTGTGAATTTGATTTAACCAATAAAAAATTTGTAAAACAATTAGAAAAAGCGTCTAAAGTTGCAAAGTATGCACTGATATTGGGTGAAGATGAAATAGCTTCAGGCAAAATAACCATAAAGAACTTAGAGACCTCTGAACAAAAAACAGTCAAAATAGAAGAGCTGAGCTTATAGTAGCAAAATTTATTTTTACGAAACTTATACTATTATGCAAATATATAGTATAAATTTCTTAGATTTCAAAAAAAATCAATACGTAAATTTCAATGCCAGAACAAAAAATCCCCTGCAATTTAAGAATAGTGATTTTTTTGTGAAAATAAGAGGATACGGAAGAAACACTGATTGGGCAGAAAAAATTATATCTACTGCCGATACTGCCGTTACTCAAATTTGTTCAAAAGCCAAATTACAGACAGTTTTATCCGATATTGCAGAAGGTGTACGTATTGCTAATCAATATCCGCTTGATATACGTAAACGAGAAGATACAGGGATTCTAAGACTACGGTTAGAAGGATGGAGACACCGTTCTGATTGGGGAAACGGAGACATTTTAACTCCTTATGGAAAAAAATCAAAATACAAACCATATGAAGAAAGACTTGATAAAATATACTATTTTCCGCTTACAAACCCGTATAATGATATAGAGTTAACAATTCCGAATCTTGAGTATCAAGGGTTCGGAATAGATAAATGTTTGGAACATGCTCCTGCAAAATACATAAAAAATGCACTTATTAAAATTGAAAATCTTTATAACAATTTATTAGATAACTATATGGGAAAGAAAATATCCGATAGTAATTTAGTAAATATAAACAATACTATTGCAGAAATAAGATGGATACTTGCGCACTCAACCCCCTGGGAAAGAGGAAGCGATGCAATTGCAAACGTATTCACTCGTGCTTTATACAAGGCATTTGACATTAAAACATATCCGCTTAAAGAAAATTTATCACTTGATCTAGAAGCATACTGTACTGAACTTGCAGATTACAAAAAGAATTTTGCATCATATTTTGAAATTGCACCACATATAGTAAAATAATTGATTTATAATAAAAGCGCTCTCAGTATTGAGAGCGCTTTATAGAAATTATACAAACTTATGTTATTCGTATATATAACCATTTGTTAAGTCGATTTTCAACGGTCCAAGCAATCTTATATTTACAATCTGATTTGGAACTGTTAAAACTTTTTGACCTTTGAATAATCTCTTCCAGAATCCGTTACTTGATTCAGGATCAAGGGTTGCAACACCATATAACATAACTGCTTGATCATTAGGAGTTACAAGAAGTTCATTCTTAATGATAACTTCGCCGTTTTGTTTGAATGTTTTACCCCTTTGAACGTATTTAATTTGACCTTTCAAATCACTTCCCGCAGGAACTAATAGATAGTGTTCTTTTGTTACGATATTGTTAGGTATTTTTGCAGTGTAAATATCTGCTGTATTAGATACTTGAGAACCAACAACGCTTTCCAATTTAATCGGAAGGATTGCACCTGCCGGAATTACACCGATAGAACCTTGAACTCTTACGTTATCCAAAATATAACCGTCTGCGGTTCTTTTTTGCATTGTATCAGCCAATTTTGCATTAGGATTCAATTTTGCCTCTTGCATCATTCTATATAATAATGCAGCAACTTCTGCTCTGTATGCAGGTCTGTTTGGATCCATTCTGCCTTCTCTGCCCGGAACGATTACGTCCAAATCAAGAAGTTTTGCTTTAGCAGCTGACATCAAGAACCATGCCGGTAATTGAGTATAATCTTCATAGCTCTTAGAAATTACACTTTGAGCTTTTTGTTCACTAATTTGAGATGTTGTTAAAGCGTTAACTGCAATTGTAATTGCTTCAGCTCTTGTAATTGGGTCATAAGGTCTGAATCTTTCACCTCTTCCATCAGGAATTAAGTCAAAGTATACAGCTTTTTGTATAATATTATATCCCCAGAAATCAGGCTCAATATCAGCGAAGTTGATTTCTTGTGATACACTTGCATTTTCTTGTCCTAACGTTTTAATAACCATAGATGCGAATTCTGCTCTTGTGACCGGGATATCTGGCTTATATGTACCGTCAGGATAACCAACCAAAACGCCGATATCAGTCAAAAATTTGATTGACTGATAGCACCAATGGCTCTCATCCATATCAGTATAAAAAGCATTTGCAGGGCTGTTAAACATGATTATTGTACATAAAACTAATAACCCTTTAAATAATTTTCTGAACATTAATTGTCCTCCTTTTTCATATTTCGCTTTTTATAATAATACTACTCTAAATATGATAATTTTGCAATTTGTGATTTTATGTTTTAACAAATCTACATAAAACAGGCAATTTTTAAAGAATATTTGTTTTATTATATATGTGAAGGTGTGTTGGCATGCAGATTAAAATTAGTACATCCCCAATATTCGGAAGAAAGTTAAGTTCTGAAGAAGAAGCTGAATATAGCGATATCCTCAATCGAGGAAAAAATGCCGTGTCTAAATCAGAAAACGGCAAATCAATTTTAGTAGTTCCAACAACTTCACTTCCGGAAAAAGCTGACTATTGTACAGGGGTCGGATATCTGGGAAGCAAAGAAAGTTTTGATTTTTTTGAGTTCGCAAAAAAATATTGGGGGATAAATGAAATTCAGCTCCTTCCGACCGGCCAGTTTCATCAATACGATGGAAAAGTTCCTTTATATTCAGGGACTTCAATGGAACTTGGTAATCATATGATTAATTTGGAAAAATTTTTATCTAAAGATGAAATTGCACGTATTGCAAAACAAAATAACGAAAAAAACAAAGTAAATTTTTCAAACATAATAGAAAAGAATTCGGCACAGGAAAATGCAATAAAAAAATTATACAACAGCATGCCTGAAAACTTAAAACAGGAATTTTGCAGTTACAAAAGTATTCATAAGGAAAGACTGGAACCAAAAGCAATATATAACGCATTAGTGGAACTTAACGGGCATGATAAATACTTTTGGCATGATACTGACAAATATCTGTATGATGACAGAATTGTAAAGCCGGATATCAAAGATAAACGCATTAATGAAATAAAATCTCTTAAAACTGAATCTATTGATTTTTATCAATTTAAGCAATTTTTAGCGGATACAAGCTTAAAAGAAGCAAAAAATGAGCTTAATAAAAAAGGACTTAAGCTTAACGGAGACTTGATTTGCGGTTTTTCAGAAGACGAAAGATGGGCAAATCCAAAGGCATTTATAAAAGACAGTACGATAGGATGGGGACAGCAAGCACTTGATTTGGACAGTCCTGAAGCTGAAAAACTCATCAGGCAAAAGGTTAACTTCTACGCAGCCAGATTCGACGGAATAAGAATAGACGCATCTTGGACATATATTTCCCCTACAGTCAATCACGCATTCACAGGAGAATTTATACACAAAAAAGACTACGGAGATAAAATTCTTAATATTATTGATGATGAAGTCAAAAAGGTCAAAGGATGTAATTATGATTTAAAAAATATAATGCATGAATTTGCTGCAGATCCTAAGAATTTCAATATATTTGATGGTACACAATTAAAGCCGTACATAAGAGATCGTGTAAAAATATACACATCTGACTATCTTTCACCGGATTGGGGAAGCAATGACAACTACCTAAAAAGGGGATGGAATAAGGATTATTTTATTATCGGAACAACAAACCACGACAGCTGTGCAATATCTGTTTCCGAGGAACAGGCTGAAACATTAAGTAATATATTAAAAATTTCTAAAAAGAAACTTTTGAACTTAAAAGAGTTTATTAAAGCTAAATTTGCAGAACCAATGGGCGCAAAAAATACAATGCTGTTGTTTTCAAATGCATTGGGAATTAATAAAAGTTTCGGCGCAAATAAGAATCCATCGGAAAATTATAAAATAAAAATTGCTGAAAATTTTGAAGAAGAATACCATAAAGCACTGCAAAAAGGAGAAGCTTTTAATCCGATGGATGCATTGGAAAAACAATTTGTTGCGCAGGGTCTGGATAAAACTGAAAAAGATTTATACAAAAAAATTGTTAAATACAGAAAAATTCTTGAGCAAAAAGAAAATTCAAAGCCCTGGGTTAAAATCGGAATCATCTCGGCATGCTCTTTTTTAACAATAGCAGGCGGATTATATATGTATTTTAAAAAAAATAAAGAGGAAGTTGATTAAACCTCCTCCAATCAAAATCAACCCAATATTATGTAGCTAAATTTCGTCGTCTAAATAAGTTCTGTATCTGTCTAAACAATCTACTCTTCTAAGTTTTTGTATTGCAATGCTTTCCAATTGTCTTATCCGTTCCTTGGAAAATCCGAGCACATTACCAATTTGCTCCAGCGTTTTCGGTTCTTCATCTTCCATGCCAAAGCGGTGCTTTAATATTGACTTCTCTCTGTCGCTCAAATGCCCCAATAAATTTATAACATCTTTTTCTTTCAGTTTTTTTTGAACACAACGTTCCGGTGAAATGTATGAAGTATCTTCAACATAATCCTGAATGCACAAATCGTCTGTCACAAGTGTTTCTAAACTTACAGGTTCAGTTTTGATTGCACATCTTATTTCATCAAGTTTTTTTGTTTCAATTCCTGAAATTTTTGAAATAGTCTCATCATCTGTATCCAAAGTTTCATCACATTGAACTTGAGCACACGCTTTTTTGTACTTGCGAATTTTTTCAAGCATATGTACAGGAATTCTTATTGTTCTTGAATTATTTGAGATTGCTCTTATTATAGTTTGTTTTATCCACCAAGTTGCATATGTTGAAAATTTAAAATTTTTCTTATAATCAAATTTTTCAGCCGCTTTTATTAACCCCATAGAACCTTCCTGCACTAAATCCATGAAAAGAACTCCTTGCCCTATGTAACGTTTTGCAATACTTACCACAAGCCGCAAGTTTGCTTGAACAAGTTCACGCTTTGCACATTCTTTCTCCGGCAATGTTCCCTCCTGAATTTTTCTTCCTAATTCTGCTTCTTCTGCTTTTGTAAGCATTTTCTTTCTTCCGATTTCTTTTAAATACATTTGCAAAATATCATCGTTGTTGACTATTGTGCTAAATGTTCTCGGGTTTTCCGTATCATCATTCATATCGATGTAATCTATACTATTCAAAGCATTAGACATCAACTAAATCCTCCTAAACTATTCTTCTCTCTTCCTTCCATTTTTATAGACGATTTTTATAAAAAAAAGTTCCCCGCTACAAAAAAATCTAATACATTTTTAAAGAATCCGTTTTTAAGTTAGCCTGTTTAAAAGCATAATCCCACAGTTGGACTACCTTTTAAGGTAATGTTTTCAGTTATCAAAAAACGCATAATTTAGAAGTTAGAATTCAAAAACTATATGAATAAAGAGCAAACCTCTTAATTCATACTCGTTGAAAAGGGATAACAATACGGTAAAACCATTTATCCCTCGTCTAAAAAGGAGGTCAAAATGACGATTAAAAAACTTTCAGTGGCAGCTGCAATTGCCGTTGGTATAGCAACGTGTTCTTTTAGTACGGCAATGGCAGCATGCCCGTGCGACCAGCGCCCGATTGTAACACAAAGCGCTTGTCCTTGTGATGAGCTTCCCACAGTAACAGGAGAAGCTTGTCCGTGCGAAACTATGCCGGAACCGACATGCGGATGTAATGAAGTTCCGGAATGCGAGCCATCACCAATTCCGTCTTGCTCACTTTGCCCAAGTGCAAAGAACATTTCACGTGCTGATATGAGACAAGTTTACTCATATCCTAACGCTATCTACGGAACAAACAATTTTGTAGGTACAGAAAAAGATTCCATCTATTCTGCTGAAGGATATCGCTCAATAGACGGATTTACAGTTAACAGGCAAGCTAACGGGCTTTATGCCGGAACCATGGGTTCTACTGTCGCTTCTGACGGATCAATTACAGGTGCAGCTTCAAATATTCCTTGTTTAAATGATTTAACAAATCATCTTGGTGCACCTATAGTAAGAAATGAAGCAAAAATGGACGGCAACGGATGCCCTATACAAATGGGAACCGCTAATTCTATTCAAGCTATCAAAAAAACTTTAACACCATTTGATTTAAGTCCGTTTGCTGATATGCAAGGTATGACAGGCGGCGCAGCAGGAATGATGCAAATGTTTCCTGACGTGCCAAACAGTCATTGGGCTGCTTGCGAAATCGACAAACTTGCTACAAATGATGTTGTTGTAGGATACCCCGATAGACTGTACAAACCATACAAAAATATTTCTCGTGCAGAATTCGCAACTATGCTGGTTAAAGGTTTTAACAAAGACCTTTACTCAAGTACACCCGAAAAACTATTCTCAGATGTCCCCAGAAATCACTGGGCTAATTCAGCAATCACAGTTGCAGTACATAACGACTTGTTAAAAGGTTATCCTAACGGAACATTCATGCCTAATAACAACGTAACCCGTGTTGAAGCCCTTTGTGCTATGTCAAAAGCAATTCAGTGCGGAGATATGTCACAATGTGACGCTCAAAAAGTTCTTGCTCGCTACACTGATGGAGCACAAGTTCCTGACTGGGCACAAATTCCTATTGCTAAAGCATTAGATAAAGGAGCTCTGTCTAATTCACCTAACCCGAACAGAATTAATCCGTTCGGAGAAGCAACAAGAGCAGATATTGCAGCTATGCTGCAAAATATCCGTGTAGCTACAGGTTTAGATACAAACCCTGTAACTGCTAACAATGATTGTCCTGTTTGTCCTCTTGATAAAAAAGCTTTCATTGAAGAAGAAGAAATTGTTAAAATTCCTACTCTTAAACTGAGATTCAAAGATCAAGTCAGCGCAAAATCTTCTCACGTCGGTCAAAGATTTGCAGCTAAAACTATGGAAGACGTAACAATTAACGGACAACTATACCCTGTTGGTTCGAATGTATACGGTAAAGTAGTCGAAGTTGTCAGACCATCCGGATGCCAAAAAGGTGCTCTTAAACTTGCATTCCAAGAAATTGAAAATTGCGGACACAGAGCAACTTTACCAAGACAAATTCTTAATGCCGAAATTAACAAGTCAAAAACTCCTAATATAATTTCAAGACTTGTAACCGCACCGCTTACTTGGTCAGGTCAAATGCTTGGTATTGTGGGTAGAACCGCAGGTGGTATGTTGTCAAACGTTGGTAATGCTCTTGAAGACGTAACTTCTGGTACAGGTATTGCTTTAGGAGAAGCTTTCCAAGGTCAATTCATGGCATCAGCCAGAAGCGTTGGAGATGTTATTTATGATACAGTTAAAGCTCCTGTTGATGTTGTAAGAACCGCAGTTTCAGGTACAGTCGGGCTTGCTCAGGCCACCGGTGATGAAATCGGCTATCTTGTTGATGCAAAAGGTTCAAGAATATCCGCTATTAATCCCAGAGAACACGTAACAATCGCTTTCGGATGTAACGGCAGATAACAATAAAACTAAACCGAAAAGAGAGCAGACATAAACCTGCTCTCTTTTTTAGTTTTTATAATACTTTGTTTATGATATAATAACATTCAAAGAGTTTTTATTGTAAACAAAGGAGAAACAGATGTCTACATTAAGAAATGAACGAGTAAGAAAAGAACTTATGCGAGATATTTCTGATATTCTACGAAAAGAAGTCAGAGGATTAGAAGGCGTGGTATCTGTTGTTGATGTTGAAGTCTCTCATGATAACTCTTTTGCAAAAGTTATATATAGTGTTTTAGGCTCTCCTGAGCAAGTTGAAAAAGATAAAAATATTATTGAAAAAAATACAGGCAAAGTCAGATTTGAAATAGGAAAACGCATTAGATTAAGAGTTACTCCTGAGATTAAATTTGTTTATTCTGACGGTCTTGAACAAGGTTCAAGAGTTTTAGATTTAATTGATAAAATTTCTAAAGGCGAAATCAAATAATGTTTGGTTTTTTAAATGTATACAAACCCAAAGGTAAAACTTCTCACGATGTTGTTGCCACTTTAAGACGTGTAACTAAAATAAAACAAATAGGACACACCGGGACATTAGATCCTTTTGCAGAAGGAGTTCTACCTATATGCATAGGTAATGCAACACGACTGATTGAATATTTAGAAGACGATAAAGCTTATATCGGGACTATAAAATTGGGAGAAGCGACAGACACATATGATATAGAAGGACGTACCACAAAAACTTCTGATAAGATTGTCTCACTTACAGAAATTGAGGATGTTTTAAAAATTTTTGAGGGTGAAATAGAACAAACGCCGCCTATATATTCCGCAATAAAAATTAACGGGAAAAAGCTGTATGAGTATGCAAGAAACGGGGAAAAGATTGAAATTAAGCCCAGAAAAGTCTTTATAGATAATATTCATGTTGTAAATTATAATAATAAAGACAGAACAATAGAAATATATGTATCATGTTCAAAAGGGACATATATTCGTTCAATTGCAAATGACATAGGGGAAGCTTTGGGCAGCTACGGACACCTTGTAAAGTTAGTCCGAATTAAAGCAGGGAAATTTGAATTAAAAGATTCAATAAAACTTGAAGAGCTTGAAACAAAAGAAAAAATTGAGGCATGGCTTCAAAACCCGCTTAAATTTTTAAATTTACCAGAGTACGAACTAAATACGGAAGAATTAAAAAAAATTGCTAATGGAAATTCTATAGACATTAAATTAGATGACGGAATGGCTATACTTACATTTAATAAAGAAATAGCAGCTATTGGAATGATTAATAAAAACATATTTAAATGCAAAAAAGTTTTTGTCCCCCCAAAAGCTGAACATCAATAGATACGGCGAAAGATTCTCACTGACAATAGAAAAGCCCATGTCTTGTCGATTTGAGAAAAATATGTTATAATTTACCCGTGTTTATTAGGAATGAGCATTTTTATCCGGTCAAGCTTATTCCGAGCAGGTAGTTATAGGAGAATACGAGAATGGTAGAGAAGTATTCGGATGAAGATTTTGAAGCGTTGTTATCAAAGTATGATTACAAGTTTAAACGCGGGGATATTGTAAGAGGTGTTGTTTGCGCATATGAATCAGACGGAGCAATTGTTGATATCGGTTCAAAAAGTGCAGCTTATGTTCCTGCATACGAAGTCTCGTCCGACAGGAAATTGAAAGCGGAAGATGTGTTGGAAAAAAATACTGAATACGAATTTTTAATAACTCAAGACTGCGATGAAAACGGAAAATTCATCTTGTCTTACAAAAAAGTTGCTGCAGCTCACACCTGGGCAGAACTTGAAAAAATTAAAGAAGCAGATGAAACTATCGCCGTCGTTGTATCGCAAGTCGTCAAAGGCGGCTTAATTGTTGATATAAACGGAGTTCAAGGTTTCATTCCTCAAGGTCAGCTTTGCGCCAGAGAAACTATTTGCAGTGTAGGAGATAAAATAGAAGTCAAAATATTAACTCTCGAGAAATCACAAAACAATTTAATACTTTCAAATAAGAAGGTTTACGAAACAAACATGGCTGAAACACGGAAAAATGTATTTTCACAAATTGAAGTCGGACAAATTGTTAAAGGCGAAGTTGTTCGAATCACTGATTTCGGGGCATTTGTTAATGTTGGCGGAGTTGATTGCTTATTACCGTTGTCACAAATTTCATGGAAATGGGTTGAACATCCTACAGACTTGTTAAAAGTCGGCCAGGAAATTAATGTTGAAATTATAGATATTGACCACAACAAGCAAAGAATTAGCTTAAGCCTTAAAAATACAGAGCCTGATCCGTGGATAAAAGCAGAGGAAGAACTTAAAGAAGGCGATGAAAAGGAAGGCGTTATTACAAGAATAAAACCGTTTGGAGCTTTTGTTGAAGTATTGCCGGGAGTCGAAGCCCTTCTTCCGCAGTCAGCACTTGGCGATTACCAAAATAAAACGGGTAAGGTACTTGCTGCTGGAGAAAAAATTGTTACTAAGATTGAAAAATTCAATCCTAAAGATAAGAGAATTTCTCTCGGTTTACCGGAATAGACTTAACTATAATATAAAAAATATCATCTGTTTTGATGTGTAACAGATGATATTTTTTTATATTAAACAATAGTCCTATTGCGAAATTGTTATAATTATGATAAAATTTTCACAGAAAGGGGTGACTATGCAAGTTTCTGCAATCACGTTAAATAATGGAAACTACAGTACGGTTTCAAGTATGCCATACAGTAGCAAACAAGTAAATTACCTGATTGGAGATACTTCTTTTAATTCTTTGAACCCGTTTTCCTCGAGAAAGACCGCTCCTCAAGAAGAACAAGAAAAGACTATTGAGAAAATAAATGCCTGGAAACATTTCTGCCATAAACAGATTGTAGGCGAAAGACTTAACGTAATTGCATAAATTATTATGGTTGGAAGTTTAATTTTAGGTTTTTTTGACGGAATACACAGAGGGCATAGGGCTGTTATCGAAAACGGCGTTAATAATTCATGCGGAAAAAATTTATTAATTACATTCAAAGAATCACCATCCGTATATTTTAAAGGAAGCGCCGAATATATATATAAGAGGAACGAATCTTATCAAAAAGCAATTAATTTGGGAATTGATGAGATTATTGAACTGGATATAAAAGAAATCGTAAATACAACCGCACTCGACTATATCAAAGATTTGGTTAATAAGTATTCTCCAAATATTATAACTTCAGGATTTAATCACACTTTCGGATATAATAAGGAAGGAACGCCTGAACTTTTGCAAAAATTATCAGAAAAATATAATTACAAATACATTTATACACCACCGGAATTATACGAAAACGAAGTTATAAGTTCTTCAATGATTAAATCTCTTCTCAAAGAAGGAAATTTATCAAAAGCGAATTTATTACTTGAAAGTGAATTTTCTATAGAAGGCGAAGTTATACATGGAGCCAAAATAGGTCGTACCATCGGTTTCCCGACTGCGAATATCAAATACCCCGATAATATAATAAAACTCCCGTTTGGGGTATATAGTACGGATATTTTAATTAAAAACAATGAACAAAAATTTAAAGGAATAATGAATTGGGGAATAAAACCTACCCTTAACAATGTATCAGAACCTATCGCAGAAATACACATTCATAATTTTGATAATAATATTTATGGACAAACATTAAAGGTTAAAATTAAAAATAAAATTAGGAATGAAGTTAAATTCAACAGTTTAGAAGAGCTAAAAATACAAATTAAAAAGGATATAGAAGCATGCTTAAAGTCGTAATTATAGGCTACGGGGAAATGTTTACAAACTTAATTGCCGGTACTCTTGATGCGAACTGTCAGATAGTCGGAATTCTTCGCTCGGAAATGGTAAAATACAATCCGATACAAAGAAAGTTGAAAGATATTTTTAATCCGTCTCTTGATTATAATTACATAAAAAGCTATAACTTACCGGAAATTCACTCCAATGGAGTAAATACCAAAAAATTTAAAAATGCTCTCCTTAAACTCAATCCGGATATTATTCTTGTAGGTTCGTGGGGAGAAAAAATCAGCAAAGAAATATATGACATTCCAAAAATTGCAACAATAAATGCGCATCCTTCCTTGCTTCCAAAATATAGAGGCCCCAATCCGTACTACTGGGTTATTAAAAATCAAGAAGACGTGACAGGCATAACATTTCACCTAATAGATGACAATATTGATACCGGTGCTATTCTTGCTCAAGAAGAAATTAAAATATTCCCGTCAGATACAGGAAAATCACTAAAGGAGAGGACAGTTCTAACTGCAAGAGGCGTTGTTTGCGAACTTTTAAAAGATTTGAGCGAAGATATTATAATTCCACTGCAGCAAAGAGAAGATAAAGCAAGTTATTATTCTCATCCTGATGAGTATGAGCTTGATTTTAACAAATCTGCAGAAGAAAATTCCGCAACAATACGAGCAATTTATCCTTGGGATGAAGCCTATTTTTATTGCTATGACGGGGAATATAGCGAAACAAGTTTATGCGCTGACCCGCAAGGATTGGAAATTTCTGACAATAATACCAAGTTCACAGAACCCGGAACGGTTGTCGGTATAAACGAGAATCAAAAACAAATAAGCGTTTTATGCGGCAACAACAGAGTTCTTACAATGCATATCGAACACTGCAAAAAATATGACAGACCATTTACAAAGAATTATATAAGACGAGAAATACAAATCGGAAAAACTATATAAAAATTTATAAAGAGAATCCTGAAGTTCTTCTTTCTACATTTGTCTTATAGTTATCTTCTTTAACCTTCATATTTTGACTTTCAGAAATTATTTTCTCAAAATCTTTCAGTGTTATATTCCTTCTGCCGTCAGTAAGAGCTTCAATTGAAGCTTTATCCGTAATCATTTTCATTGCTCTTATCGGAAATTTATCAAATTTTTGAGCAAGTTCATCCATCTCCGCATCATTTGAAGCAAGGTTTTTACCTTTTGTTCTTGAATTTAAGAATAAGCTTAAAACTGATTTTCTTGCTTCTTTATCAGGAAGCCCCACATAGATTTGTTCTTCAAAACGGCTTCTTACAGCCTCATCCATCATATCATACCGATTTGTTGCTGCAAGTACAACAACATTCTTTTCTCCGGCTTTTTGGATTCTGTTTAAGAATGTCCCTAATTCCTCTAAATGGTGATCATCACTTTCTCCGCTTCTTCTTGCTCCAAATAATGCATCAGCATCATCGATAAATATTAACGCAGGCTTATCAGGGGTTGCTTTTGATTCAGCATAATCAAAAGCTGCATCAATATTTTGTGACATTTCATGTATGTACGGAGAACCTAAAGAACCTGTTTCCAACTTGAAAAGCGGTACATCGGCTTCTGTTGATAGGTGTTCTACAACCGTTGTTTTTCCGCATCCGGGAGGACCGTATAATAAAATACCTTTAGGCATTTTTTTACCGTATTCTATTTCATCAAGTCTTGCTTGCTGCGGATTTTTGAGCATTCCGACAACTCTTTCATTTAAAGTTTTCTTTAATTCAAACATACCTCCCAATGACTCAAAACCCCTTTTGGCTGATTCAGTCGGTATATATTCTTTTACAAGACTTGCGCCTTTTTTAACAGCATCTTCCACTTCTTCAGCTGCTTCCGGAATCTGGCTTGCAGGCTCTGCTTCAGATAGTTCTCCGCCATATGCCAACTGCATAATTTTTTCTGCAACAACTTGCTGGTCTGTTTGCTCATCCTGCTCTTTTAATACCTCTACCGTATCCTTTAACCAATGAGGTTCTTCCGCCGGAATATCCAAATTACTTACCTCTTTTTCATACGTGCCTATTTCGATTTTGCTATAATTAAGTTTTGGGAAATACGAATTTATTGCTTCACATAATGATGCTTTTAACCTCAAAAAAGTTGTTTCTAAATCTGCAAAAAATTCTGTTCCGAACAATTTTTTTTCATTTTTACGAAGCAATTCTTCTGTTTCGTTTGCCAAATCATTGACTTTTAAAAAAGTACGATATAAATCGTTTTGTTTATCTAATTTTAAATTTCTGACCAACTGCTTGTTTAATTCTTTATTATACCCAAAACTTAAGTCATTGTTGATTTTTTGTACTTGCATCTAGAATATTCCCCTTTACTACCGGTACTTATTTATATAACACCGTAAAAATATTTTTTGCTATACATGTTTACAAAGTTTTACAATTTGAACTTTTATATTCCCTAATTCGTGAATTTAAAAGTTTTATTTATAAGTTATTCTATGGTAGATTAAAGGAAAATCGCTCCTTTATTATAAGAAAGGAAAAATTATGAAAAAAAACATTATTATTATTCTACTCATTCTTTTAGTTCCGCTTGCAGCATACTTTTGCCTGACAAGAGATCGGTTAACAACACCACCGTCAGTTGCTGCTTCAGGAGCAGAAGTTATCAAATTTTCGTCTCCTATGTGCTATGAGTGTCAGGAATTGGAAAAAGTTTTTGAAAACGTATTTCCTAAATACAAAGAAAATATAAACTTAAAAGTAATTGATGTTACAAACCGTGATAATTCTATTCAAGCACTAATTAAGCAATACAACGTTACACTTGTTCCGACAACAGTTTTCAAAAAATCTGACGGCAGTGTTACCAGAAGAATTGAAGGCTGCATGAAAGAAGAAGTTTTAGAAAATTATTTGAAAGAGCTAATCAATGGATAATTTAATTCAATTATTTTCAGCTAATAATGCAGGACTGGGAACCTGGCTGCTATTATTTATTACCGCATTTGTAGGCGGAGTTATTGCATCTGTATCTCCTTGTTCACTTGCAATGCTGCCATTAATGATAGGTTATGTTGGCGGATGCTCTAAAGAAACTCCTGTGAGAACTTTTGTTCAATTATGCTGTTTTATACTTGGCACAGCAATAGTATTTACAATAATTGGTGTAATTTGCGCAATCACCGGAAGTGTATTCGCATCAATTTTCGGCGGATATTTCACTCTAATTATGGCCTCTATTCTTGTAATTATTGGGCTTAAAATCATTGGAATATTAGACTTTGAGATTCCGGTAATAATAAAATCCATGCCTCAAAACAATACAAATTCCCTATTTCTTTACCCGCTACTATTAGGCATTGCATTTGCTCTTGCAGGAACACCGTGTTCTACGCCAATACTTGCAGGAATAATGGTATTTGCCGCAATGGGTAAAAGCTTGCCGGCAGCAATTATCATGCTATTTTTATTTGCGATAGGCCAAGGCATTATTTTAATTATTGCAGGAACTTTTACTTCCGGCATAAAAAATATTAAAAACTTTTCACAATATACAGACCGACTTGTTAAATTTAGCGGTTGGCTTATGCTGCTTGTTGGTATTTATCTGTATTATAAGGTCTTTAACCCGCTAATTTAATAATTCTGACTCAATAATTTCTGCAGCTGTACAAATAAAGTTTTCACAAGGACGTTCTTTATAATACTGCTCTGTCCTTGCAGAAGGAATAGGACTATCTTCTACAGATTGCAAGCTTAAAAGTTCTCTGCAAATTATTGTTTCATGTTTATCTTTAAATTTTGATGCGAGATGTTGGATTAGTTGATAATGACGAGTTTTTCCTAATTCATCACCGGCAACGGAATAGCCTTTTAAAATTCCTGCAATCATAAACATTGCACTAACCGCACCGCAAACTTCTCTGAGTCTTCCCATTCCACCACCGAAAGATGAAGCAAGTTTCATTGATTCTTCTATACTTAAGCCAGTATATTCTGAAAACGCACATAAAACTGCCTGTGCACAATTACAACCATTCCTAAAATTTTCACCTGCTTTATCAGAATAAAAACTCATAAGATTATTTTAACATAAAATGAACAAACATAATATAAAATCGTTATATTAATGAATGCAATAAAATTTTACTAAAAAAGGAAAAAGGAGAGTAAATTATGTCAGATGAAATTAAAACAGAAGAAAAAGAATGCAAATGCTTTTGCCATAGTAAAGCTTTTAAGAATTTCTTAACTATTGCGCTCGGCACTTTTGTTGGAGTATATTGCGCACTGTGCTTATTCACAGCACTTCACAAACCACCAATGATGCCTCCTATGGGACCAAGGTTTGGACACATGCACGGATGCCCTTGTCATATGATGCATCACAAACATTTTGAAAAAATGAAGAGACACGGAGAGTTTCATAAAGAAATTCCTAATGAAACAGGAAGACAAACACCGTTTGAAGCTCCCGGAACAAATGCAAGATAAAGATTTTGGGCCCTTGTATAAACAAGGGCTTATTCTTTGTACTTGATATTTAAAAATGTTTGTGTGAAAATAGACAATGTTACGGCAAAGTAGCTCTCAGAGTGAACGGCAGCTGATGTATATAGAATACATTAGAGCAGCGCTCGAGGCAACTGAACCAAATGACAGTTTTATAATAAAGACTTATGGCAAGGTAGCTCAGTTGGTGAGAGCGCACGGCTCATACCCGTGAGGTCGAGAGTTCGAATCTCTCCCTTGCTAGTTTTTTGTATTTACCTCACGAGTAATCGCCTTGAGCAGTTATAGTTTAACAGGACATTTTATTTGAACGAATAAAAAGATTTTTTGCCAAAGTTTACGGTGTGTTTGGATTTGAGGGGTAGGAAGCAATCGTTTTATGCGTTACTGAAACTGCTCCAAATGTCACTTTTTCTGCTCCAAAAGTCCATCAAAATTCCGAGAAAAAAATTTTTTTGTTTTAATGACAGCCTGTATCTCGCCGATTTTACTAAATTGTACGGATAAAACGATTATTTGACTTTTGATGGACATTTTGTCACTTTTGAAAAATTACTCCCGAAAATTTTACCTTTAAGCCTTACGATAAAAGGTAGGTAATCTTCTCTCAAGGGTCGGAAATAAATTCAAAGACACAAAACAACATAAAACTCGGAAATGGTGTTCCAATACTGTATTAAACGAGTTAATCTGTGTGTACGATGAATAACACATATATTGATATAAGCAAAGCTTCTAGCTCCTCACTCGTTGAAAGAGTCGGTGCAAGCACCACTCTTAACTCGTTCGTCCCTATCAAACGCATAGCAGAAATAAAGGGGTTTAAAAGTACTCGCTCAATAAGGATTGCTATTCAAAAGGGTAAATATATAGCAAGAGAAATTAAAGTTAACGGCGGAACTTCTTATGAAATATTGTATTCATCATTAGAACCTGAAATACAAGAAAGACTTGAAGATGAGGAAATTAAATCAACAGCGTTAATTCCTGTTGAAAATAAAATAAATTTTGTATCCGAA
>JAFVAR010000035.1 GCA_017480425.1 bacterium
TTGGGTTAAGTGCAATTGCTTTATCATAATCTTCAAGTGCACCTTTGTTATCGTTCAGCATATATTTTAGGTTTCCTCTGTTATAGTAAACATCTGCATACTTTGGATTAATACTCAGCGCTTTTGCATAATCATCCATTGCACCTTGAATGTCATTCATTGAAACTTTTAATACCCCTCTGTTATTGTATGCATATGCAAAATTACCGTTTATTTTTAAGGCTTGGTTATAATCATCCATTGCACCTTTTAAATCATTTGTTACGTGTTTTATGTAACCTCTGTTTAAATATAAAAGCGGATTATTCGGATTTATACTTATTGCTTCGTTAAAATCCGCAATTGCACCTTTAATATCTTTTTTTATAAATTTTATGGACGCTCTGTTAGAGTACGCATAAGATTGATCTTGAGGAGTTGAAGATTGAACTTCTGCAGCATAAGTATTTGCATCTGCGCTTTTTTTTGAAACTGTCGCATAAGAACTTGAATATGATGTAAGAACAGCAAAGGCTGCAATTACAGAACAAAGTTTTTTCACGATACGTACTCCTTCATTAAGTTGGATTGTAACTAGATAGTAACATATCAAAAAACAATATCAAGCTAAATTGGACAAAGGAGTAATATATATTTACATAATGACATTACACAAATTTTACACAAAATATATTAAAAAGTTCTCAAAAACTTGAAAAAAGCTGGTATTAATGATATTGTAGAAGTATGCCGATGTGGCTCAGTTGGTAGAGCAATGCATTCGTAATGCATGGGTCGGGAGTTCGAGTCTCCCCATCGGCAAAGTTAATTTTGACAATGGAATAAATAAGAGACGAGAACTCCCATATGGCGTAAGCCATATAAGAGTTCGAGCGATTTGTGAGCAGAGGCTGGAGTATTTTGCCGAATTTGCGAAGAGCAAATAGGAAAAATACGGAATTGCCGTTTAAGGCGAACAAATCAAGACAGTCTCCCCATCGGCAAAGTTAATTTTGACAATGGAATAAATAGGAGACGAGAACTCCCATATGGCGTAAGCCATATAAGAGTTCGAGCGATTTGTGAGTAGAGGCTGGAGTATTTTGCCGAATTTGCGAAGAGCAAATAGGAAAAATACGGAATTGCCGTTTAAGGCGAACAAATCAAGACGGTCTCCCCATCGGCAAAGTTAATTTTGACAATGGAATAAATAGGAGATGAGAACTCCCATATGGCGGGAATTTTATTTTATTTAAATTAGGGGTTTATATGAGAGATAGAATTTTATCAATAATTGAAAAAAACAGCAGAATTGATTTAAAAGAACTTGCAATAAGGCTTGGTGCGGAAGAAATTGATGTTGCAAACGAACTTGCAAAACTTGAACAAGAGGGGGTGATATGCGGGTATCACACTCTAATTAATTGGGAAAAAACAGATATAGAAAAAGTTACAGCATTAATTGAAGTTAAAGTAACTCCGCAAAGAGGACAAGGATTTGACAGAATTGCTGCAAGAATATATAACTATCCTGAAGTAAGGGATGTATATTTAATCTCCGGCGGATTTGATTTACTTGTTACCTTAGAGGAAAAGTCTTTGAAAGAAATTGCACAATTTGTATCTGAAAAGCTTTCAACATTAGATAGTATACTTAGTACCGGTACACATTTTATACTAAAAAAATACAAAGACCACGGAACAATAATTGATGAAAAAACTGAAGATGAAAGAGAGGTAATTACTCCATGACAAAGCCTCTTTCAACTAAAGTTGAGAATATTAAGCCATCAGGAATTCGTAAATTTTTTGACTTGGTTAGCGAAATGAAAGATGCAATATCTCTCGGAGTCGGAGAACCTGATTTTGATACACCTTGGCACATACGGGACGAGGGTATTTATGCATTAGAAAAAGGAAAAACTTTTTACACATCCAATTCAGGTTTAAAAGCACTGAGAGTTGAAATTTCAAATTATCAAAAAAGGACTCAGGGAATTGATTATGATCCAATGAGTGAAATTCTTGTAACAGTTGGCGGTTCAGAAGCTATAGACATAGGATTAAGGGCATTGGTTAATTCCGGAGACGAAGTAATTATTCCTCAGCCTTCATATGTTTCATATCTTCCGTGCGCAATTTTAGCCGGAGCAAATCCGATTGTAATTAATTTAAAAGAAGAAAATAATTTTAAACTTACGGAAGAAGAACTGTTAAGCGCTATTACGGATAGAACTAAATTGTTAATTCTACCGTTTCCGAATAACCCGACAGGAGCGATTCTGGAAAAAGATGACTTAGAAAAAATAGCAAGAATATGTATAGAAAAAGATATTTATGTAATGTCTGATGAAATATATTCAGCTCTTACATATAAAGGGGAGCATATTTCTATTGCTTCAATAGAGGGAATGAAAGAGCGGACAATACTTATTAACGGTTTTTCAAAAGCTTACGCAATGACAGGATGGCGTTTAGGGTATGCATGCGGACCAAGTAAAATAATTAAACAAATGACAAAAATTCACCAATTTGCGATTATGTGTGCGCCGACAACAAGCCAATATGCTGCAATAGAGGCTTTAAAAAACGGAGACGATGATGTAACAATGATGAGAGAAGCTTATAATGAGCGCAGAAGATTTTTGATGGATGAATTTAAGAATATGAATTTAAAATGTTTTGAGCCATTTGGAGCTTTTTATGTATTCCCTTGTATTAAAGAGTTTGGAATGACAAGTGAAGAATTTGCAATGAAATTTTTGGAAGAAGGAAGAGTTGCTGTAGTTCCGGGCAGTGCATTCGGAGAAAGCGGTGAAGGATATTTAAGAATATCATACGCATACTCTATTGAAAATCTTAAAATTGCAATGGAAAGACTTAAAAAGTTTGTAGATAAACTTAGAAATTAAACCTTACAATTTTTTTATTATTTCCTCTGTAAATTCGCTGCATTTTTTGTCACCGCCAATATCGGCAGTTTTTATACCAGCTGACAGTGTATCAAATAGAGCATTTTTAATTCTGTTAGCAGCGTCATTTTCATTTATATATCTAAGCATCTCTATAGCTGACATAAGCATAGCGGTTGGATTTGCTTTATCCTGCCCTGCAATATCAGGTGCAGAGCCGTGTACAGGTTCAAAAACCGCATAATTTTCACCTATGTTTGCACCCTGAGCAACACCTAAACCGCCGACAAGACCGGCGCAAAGATCCGATACAATATCACCGTATAGATTAGGAAGTAAAAGAACATCAAACTGGTTTGGATTTTGAACAAGCTGCATACAGCAGTTATCAACCAGAATTTCTTTTAGTGGTAAATTGTAATTTTGACTAATTTTACGTGCACTTTCCAAAAACAGCCCGTCAGATAGTTTACAAATGTTTGCTTTAGTAACAACGTGAACTTGCTTGCGATTATTTTTCAGCGCATAATCAAATGCAAACTTTGCAATCCTTTCAGATGCTTTTCGTGTAATAATTTTTATGCTCTCTGCAGTATCCTCATCAACATGTCTTTCTATTCCTGCGTATAAATCTTCTGTATTTTCTCTTACAACGACAATGTCAACATTGTTATAGCGTGTTTTAATGTTAGGAAGATTGTAACAAGGACGCAAATTTGCATACAAATCCAATTCTTTTCTTAGCTGCACGTTTACAGAACGAAATCCCTTGCCAATCGGAGTTGTCACAGGAGATTTTAGGGCAATTTTATTCTTTTTTACAGATTCGACAACTCTTTTAGGAAGCGGAACACCTTCTTTTTCGATAACATCTGCTCCTGCAGTTTGTATATCCCAATTTATTTTAACGCCGGATGCTTCTATAATTTTTAACACTGCTTCAGATATTTCCGGACCGATTCCGTCACCTTTTATCAGAGTAATATTAGTCATTTTAACCGTCTCCTACTTTCGAAATCTTACCACATTTGTAAAGAATTGTAAATCAAAAACGCAATTTTCAAAGTTAAAAAAACTTTATTGATAGTGAGGATAGTTTTATCCGGGGAAAATGTAAGATAAGGAGTTCAAATAATGGGGAATCACAAAATGCGTGTGCAAAAAGGCCAAACAATGACTTATGTTCAGTTTCTAAGACAACAAAGAAGCAAAAAAGTTGAAAGCAAGGTAGCAGATATTTTTACCGAATCTAATGTTGTTTTAACTGAAAAGCAAGCAAATGTTGCATCTTCAACAAGCAAATCGCCAGAAAGCATATATACAACTGTATTAGAAGAATCGAAAAAATCTACAGTTCCGCAAATAAATAAAGTTGCTGCCAGCAAACCGCCTGTTACTCCAACGCCACAGGCAGCAAAACCTAAAGCTAAAATTAAGAATACTAAAGTTTTAGGTGCACTTGTTATTCTTGGCGGATTAGCATACCTTGCAAAAAAAGGATACGACTACTTTAAAGGAGCTCATATTGTAACTCCGGCAGAAGAATTTCCTCTTGATTCACTTGATGCAAAACTTGTAGAAGCAGCTAAAATCATACGTTTTGGGGCGGAAGAAGATTCTCTAATAACACAACATCCTCAAGACACAATTGTAAAACCAGAACTGACAAAAGAAGAATGGGCACTGCTTAAACAAAAAAATCCTGATGCAATAACTCCGTTAGACACCGTTGAAATTAATGCTCCGAAAGACACTGTAATTGACGAATTCAACGGTAAGGTATGCGCTCCTTTAACAAAAGAAGTACTTGACTCTATTGAACGAATAAAACAAGAACGTGAAGAATTTCTTACAAAAGCCCGTAACAAAGACTATACATATAAGCCGGAAGTTGAACAGCAAGTAAAAGAACAAAAGAAAGACAATGCTCCTGATAATAAAAAGAATACAGAAGTAAAAAAAGAACAAAAAGCAACGAATGTTTCTAAACCGAAAGCAGAACAGCCGAAGAAGGCAGAAACAAGTAATAAGCCTGCTGTTAAGCAAGAAACAAAAACAACTCAGAAACAAGTGCAGAATACAGTTCAAAAGACAAATACAAAATCAGACAGATTCTATATAGCTAAAAAAGGCAGCTGCGTATGGAATACAATCAAAAAAGATTTGGCTCAAAATCCTGATGCATATAAAGAAATAAAACAATATTTAACAAAAAAATATGGCAAAGAACCAAGTACAAATACAATTATTGCAGAAGCTACAAATAGAACATTAAAAGAATTCAATCTTAACCATATAGAACCAGGTGACACAATTAAAGTTCCCCGATTTGTAAACATAAAATAAAAAAACGGTTTATTTTTGAACAGAAACCCTAATACCGGACAAAGTAAAAAAGTCGGTTTTAGGGTTCGGTTCATTTAGACCGCAATTTTTATACATTTACTTGAATATCTTTTTTTGCTTCAATATAAGCTTTTATTGCTTTTGAAATTTGATCGGGACAACTTGTCGGGCGGCTTCCGCAAGGAATTCCTTGCAATCTATTTACGATTTCATTAATATTTTGCCCTTTTATAAGCATTCCGATTCCTCCAAGATTACCGCTGCAACCTCCAACAGCTTCAAATTCAAGAACAATTCCGTCTTTAATTTTGAATTGCATTAATTTACTGCAAACTCCTTGAGGTAAAAATCTCACTACATCAACTCCGTCCATTTCTCTGATTTCAATATTCTCGCTCATATAAACTCCTTTAAAAAAATATCTTTCTACTGTTACAAAATTATATCACATTGCTTTTTTAAATATCAAATTTTAAGCAAATATTTTTCCATGTTATCATTAAATTATGCAAAAAATTGGTTTTTGGGGATATCCGCATCCCAATATAATTAAAGAAACGAAAGGAAAATATCCTAATGCTGAATGGATAGATTTGGATATTGATTTTGGGTATGAACACACAAATATTCTGCCCGAATCTTATTGCAAAATAATAAGAAATATTATAGACAACACTATTTACATAAAACCTGATTTAATTATTGCCCCAATTGGTAAGGACAAATGTGATAGCGGCTGGTTTGCATCAAGAATCTTAGCAGATATGGGATTCAATGTAATTACGACTATTTTTGAAGAATTAAAACCGATAAGAGAAATCAAAATTTCAAAAAGCAACATTCCGCTAATTGATAAAATAACTTTTATAACTGCAGGAATTATTGATAATTCTATTTGGACAAAGAATTATGAAACGTCTTGCGTTCCGCAAAATAACACTTCAAAAAATTCGTCATTTACACCTGGGTTTTGGGGCGTTCCTCCTAATGACCTAGAAATTTTAAAACTTTTTCCTGATTCAACCCACGTTTACGGTTGGACAAGATGTGTAGAGGCTGGAACTCCTGCCGATTTGGATTTGGAAATGTATGTTAACCCGAATGTACCTACAGTATTTTATGCTCAGGCATTCTGTGCAAAAGCACAACTTGCAAAATACCTTGCAAACAAGTATAACGGACTTTACATAGACATTGATGACTATGCTTCAAATTCTATTAAAGCAAAAATTGAAGCGTTTTTAAGACTAAGCTGATAAGTGCTTTTGTTTTACAACTGCGTCAATAAGTCCCTTAAATAGCGGATGCGGTCTCTCCGGTCGTGATTTAAATTCAGGGTGGAACTGGCATGCAACAAACCAATCCGGCTCCGGCAATTCTACTATTTCAGAAAGCATACCGTCAGGAGACATGCCGGAAAATACAAGCCCTGCTTTCTTTAAAGGTTCAATATAATCCGTATTAACTTCATATCTGTGTCTGTGACGTTCTGAAATTTTATTTGAATTATAAACCTCATGCGCTTTTGTGCCTGATTTAATTTTACAATCGTATGCACCGAGCCTCATTGTTCCGCCATATCCCTTTACATTTTTTTGATCAAGCATAAGGTCTATAACAGGAGCAGAGGTATTCTCTTCAAACTCAGTAGAATTTGCCCCTTTAATTCCGGCAACATTTCTTGCATACTCAATTACAGCACACTGCATGCCAAGACATATTCCTAAAAACGGAACATTGTTCTCTCTTGCATATTTTATAACATTTAGTTTACCTTCGATTCCCCTTATTCCAAAGCCTCCGGGTACAATCACACCATCAACATCAGACATTAATTCTCGACAAGTCTTTGAATCTATACAATCTTCAGAATTAATCCATTTAATTTCTGTTTTAACATTGTTGGCATATCCTGCATGTTTTATTGATTCAACTACGGAAATGTACGCATCCGAAAGTTTTGTATATTTTCCTGCAATTGCAATTTTTATTGTGCCCTTAGGATGATTTATTTTTTCTACAAGCTCTTTCCATCTTTCCAAATCCGCTTTTCGTTCAGACACTTGCAGCAGTTTCAATACAACGGGAGCAAAGTTCTGTTCTTCCAATGCAAGAGGAACTTCATAAATACTTTTCATATCCCTGCATTCTATTACCGCCTCTTTGGATACAGAGCAAAATAATGCAAGTTTTTCTTTTTCAGTTTTCGGAATAGATTTTTGTGTTCTGCAAACAAGAATTTCCGGCTGTAATCCATAACTTCTCAACACATTTACACTATGTTGTGAAGGTTTTGTCTTTAATTCTCCGGATGTTGGCAAATATGGAAGAAGCGTGCAGTGAATATTTATTGCATTACTGATTCCTGCCTCAGATTTAAATTGTCTTATTGCTTCTATAAACGGTAAGCCCTCTATATCACCTATTGTACCGCCAATTTCAATAATTTGAAAATCCGGTTTGAACTGTTTCTGAGCTTTCACAATTCTTGATTTAATCTCGTTTGTAATGTGCGGAATTACTTGAACTGTACCGCCTAAATAATCTCCTCTGCGCTCTTTTTGTATGACGGTTTGGTATACACTTCCTGATGTTACGCTACTCAATTTAGAAAAATTTGAATCTATAAAACGCTCATAATGTCCTAAATCTAAATCTGTTTCTGCTCCGTCATCAGTTACAAAAACTTCTCCGTGCTGAAAAGGGCTCATTGTACCGGGATCTACATTTATATATGGGTCAAATTTCTGTATTGCAACAGAAAAACCCCTCGCACGGAGAAGTTTCCCAAGAGATGCACCGATAATACCTTTTCCCAAGGAACTTACAACACCGCCTGTTATAAATATATATTTTGTCATAATACTTACTCCGTCAATTAAAAATTGTGAGCCGTTTAAAAATAAATGTATTTAATAATTAAAATCTAAACACAAAATTAATTAATTTTTGGAACTTTAAAGAAGCCGTTTTCTTCTTCAGGTGCATTTTTCATAAGTTCTTCTTTTGTTTGTTCGTAATAAACTTTGTCTTCTCTCATTACATTAACAAAATCAATTGCGTGTGCCATTGGCTCAACATTCGATGTATCAACTTCATTCATAGCATCAACGTGTTTTAAAACATCACCTAATTGTTTTGTAAATTTTTCTTTTTCTTCTTCTGTTAACTCTAAACGTGCCAATTTTGCAACGTGTTCTACATCTTTTATTGTAATCATAATCTTTTATACTCCAATTGATACAATTTTACCATAAACTATTTTTTGAGTAAATTTTCTTCTGTTAAAATTACCTTTTGTAAAGTGTTAAAACGACCTTCTTTTAAAAGTACATTCAAGTAGTTTCTTGTAATACCTTTATATAAACCTGTTTTTTTATCCGGATGTTTTTCGATTAAAACTTCTTGCTCTGTTCCAATATTTGATTTTATAAATTCCAAATACTTTTCTTCCGAAATTTGCTTTATAACGTTAGCACGCATTTCTTTGACGCTATCGGGTAAATGCCCTTCCATTTTTGCTGCAGCCGTACCTGTTCTTACAGAATAAGGGAATACGTGTATTCTTGATAATTTTGATTTTTTTAAATTTTCTACAGTAACATAAAAATCATCTTCTGTCTCACCGGCGAATCCTGCTATTATATCACTTCCCATAAATGGTTTATCAAATCGTGTTGCTATATCTTCAATTTGTTCAAGATAATATTCTACTGTATAGTGTCTGTTCATACGTTTCAAAGTATTGTTGCAAGCTGACTGCAATGACAGATGAAAATGAGGACAGAACTTTTCACTGTCTTGCATAAAATTTAAAAGTTCCGGTGTTATTTCATGCGGGTTTAAAGAACCGAGTCTGTAACGATTAATATTAGTATCAGATTCAATTTTTTTTAATAAATCCAATATAGTTTTACCGTGTTCTTTTCCCCACAAACCAATATGAATACCTGTTAATACAACCTCTTTATATCCATTATCGGCATATCTGTTTATTTCTCTTATTATGAAATCTGAATCAGCACTTCTCGATTTTCCTCTGCCAAAAGGAATTACACAATATGAACACCTGTTATCGCAGCCATCCTGTATTTTTAAACTAATTCTTGTTTTTGTTGTATCATTCAGTACGGCTTCACAAAAATCGTTTGCTTTCATTAAGTCTTTTACTGAATATTTAGTATCACTTTCCAAAAGTTTTGCAAGTTTAAATTTGTCTTCGTTTCCGAAAACATAATCTATATATGGTTCCGAAAGAAGTTTTTCTTTTTCTATTTGTGCAATACATCCTGTTAAAACAGTTTTTAATCCTAACGTATGGGCGTGCCTTAGAAAATAAAAAGCTTCATTATCGCTTTTGTGAGTAACAGAACATGAATTAAGTATATAAAAATCGGCATCCTCAAGCCTGCTAACTTGAGAATAGCCGTTCTTAAGAAGATTTTCCACAACAATCTGACCTTCAAATTGGTTAGATTTGCATCCCATTGATTTTAGATAGAATTTAGTCATAAACTAATTCTAGCATAAAACAACTAATCTTTTTTTTCATTTTCTTTTACACTTTTATCTAATGCATCACCGACTGCGCCGCCTGCTGCTGCCGCTCCTGCTGCGATTGCCCCTATAATAAGAGGAACTCCGCCTGTTGCAATTGTCCAAAGACCAATCCCTACAAGTCCTAATGCACCGCCTGCACCAAGCCCTTTGTTGCGCATCGAGTGTTTTCCCTTAAAAGAAACACAATCAGTTTTTTGTTCCGGCGGAACATCACTAACTCTTCTTACTGCTTGCGGTCTGTAATTAAATCCTGTAACTGAACTTACTTTCATAACTTTCACCCCTATAAAAACACATAAACTACTAATATCAAAAACCTGAATTATAGTCAATATTTCTTAAACTCTGCCATACATATCTTCGTACCTTACAATATCTTCTTCTATTAATAAATCTCCTTTTTGAACTTCTATAATTTTCAAAGTTTCTTCATAAGGATTTTGCAAAGAATGAATTTCTTTTACATCAATATCAATACTGTGTCCGGGGCTCAAAATATGTTCTTTACCTTCAAGAAGAACTTTTGCCATACCTTCAAGAACAACCCAGTGCTCACTTCTGTGGTTATGAGACTGCACAGAAAGTTTCTGTCCCGGATTTACTTGTATCATTTTCGTAAGAAAGCCTTTACCTTCTGCCAGTACAGTATAATACCCCCACGGACGGTAAACTGTTTTGTGTACAAGGTGAGTATTATCATTTTGTTTTTTAAGCGTATCAAAAATCTTTTTTACGTCCTGAGTCTTATCAGATTTGCAAGCAAGAATAGCATCCTCCGTTTCAACAATAACAGTATCCTCAAGCCCTATTGTAGCAACAAGTTTTGATGATGAATATATAAAAGAATTCTTTGAACCCTCATCAAGCACATGGCCAACTATAACATTTCCATTTTCGTCTTTTGGACTTACTTCATATATTGAACTCCAGCTTCCTAAATCATTCCAATCACTTTCTAATTTTACGAGCGCTATATTATCAGATTTTTCCATAACCGCATAATCAATTGATATTGCAGGCATTTTATCAAATTCAATATACGGAATTTCATTAGATTTTGAAAAGTCATAATTTTCAAGTTTTTCAAATATTTCAGGAGTACATTTCTTCGTTTCTTCCAGAAGTACAGAGGCTTTAAACATAAAAATTCCGCTATTCCAATAATAGTTCCCATCTGATATATATTTTTCTGCAATTTCTTTTGTCGGTTTTTCTACAAATTTATTTACTTTAAATCCGCTCTCTATTTCTTCTGAATCAACTTTTATATAACCATATCCCGTTTCTGCATAAGATGGTTTTATCCCAAATGTAACAATTAAACCTTTCTGAGCAATCTTTTCGCCCTTTTTAACGGTTTTTTCAAAACCGTCAATATCTTTAATTTGATGGTCTGAAGGTAATACAAGAATTACCGGATCAGATTCGGTTTTCTCCATTATAAATTTTGTTCCGACTATTATTGCAGGAGCAGTATTTTTTGATGTCGGTTCAGATAATACAATAGGATTTTGGTATAATTTTGAGAGTTGATATTTTACATTGGAAACATGCTTCACACCTGTCATACTGATTATATTTGATGCAGGCATAACTCTTTCCAATCTTTCAAATGTAGCTTGTAAAAGGCTTTCAGTATCTTGAATATTTAAAAGTTGTTTCGGATATAATTCTCTTGATAATGGCCATAATCTGCTGCCTGATCCGCCTGCTAATATTAATCCGTACATAATTTATCCTCTCTTTATTAAACCGTACTGCCTGAAAACTGCATGTCATATAAATATTTATATTTTCCGTTAGGTATTTTAATAAGTTCGTCATGGCTTCCGAGTTCAACCAGTTCTCCCTCATTTAATACAGCAATTCTATCCGCATTATGTATTGTTGAAAGCCTGTGTGCTATTACAAATACTGTCCTGTTTTGCATTAAGTTGTCCAATGCTTTTTGGACTATTGCTTCTGATTCATTATCAAGTGCAGATGTAGCTTCATCCAAGATTACAATAGGGGAATTTTTTATTAAAGCTCTTGCAATCGCAACCCTTTGACGCTGACCGCCTGATAATGATGCTCCACGTTCACCGACAACAGTATCAATTCCATCCGGCAATGTATCAAGAAATTCGTCCAAATGAGATAACCTTATTGCTTCACTTATTTCATCCTTACCTGCATCGGGTTTCCCCATTATAATATTTTCTCTTATAGATCCCGTAAATAAGTAATTATCCTGAAAAACAAAACTAATATTATTTCTCAGACTTACAATATCATAGTCCCTTATATCAATGCCATTAATTTTTATTGAACCAGATTTTACATCATAAAATCTCGGAATAAGATTAACTACCGTTGATTTACCGCCTCCGGAATTCCCAACCAGAGCAATTGTTTCATTAGGTTTTACATTTAGATTAAAATCTTTCAGCACAGGCTGATTTTCTTCATATTCAAAGTTCACGTGTTCAAAGCTTATTCCGCTGCCTACTCCGTTTAATAGCTTTGCTTGCGGTTTATTCTTGATTTCAGGCATTAAATCAAATAATTCAAAAGTTCTGGCCATAGCAACAAACGTTGACTGAAGACTTGTAAGAGTATTTCCGAGAGTTTTTGTCGGTTTGTATAGAAGCAGCAAGGATGTAACAAATGATGCAAAACTTCCTGCAGACATTTCACCAGAAACTATTAAACTATTGCCATACATCATTACAATTGCAATACCTATTGAACAAACAAAATACATTATCGGAGACATCCAACCAACTCTTTTTGTCAAAGACATTGCCAGGTTAAACTGTGTATGAATTTGATTTTCGTATTTATGATTTTGGTTTTCTTGTAAATTGTATGCTGTTACTATCTTATTTCCGGCAAAAGTTTCATTAAAGTTTGTTGTCATATCTCCAGAAACAACCATTGTTGCATTAGAAACTGATTTAATCTTCTTTCTTACCAATACAACCGGTGTAATTGCTATTCCCATAACTGTTATACCAATAAGTGCCAGCTTCCATGAATTAAATAAAAGAACAAATACTAATGCAAAAAATTCAAATACTGAAAGAATTAAACTTTTTAGTGTATTAATTAGAGATTTTGAGGCTTGCTCAGGGTCTGTCAAGAACCTGCTCAGTACAAGACCGGAAGAATTTACATCGAAAAATTTTGTATCCATGGAAGTCAATTTTTTGAATAAATCAACCTTCAAGGAATTTGCCATTTTGTTTCCTGTCCAGTCCGTAAGATAATTACATATATATTTTAATACTCCTTGAACCAGAGCAAAAGTAACTATACCCAGCGGAATCAACTTTATCCAAAATTCTTGAAGTTTGAGCGTATGACCGGCAAGTTCAAATGTTTGAGACGGATTACCATTAACAACGTAGTCTAAGTACGGACGTAAAGAAAAAGCAACTACACCATCTAATAATCCGAGCGGAACAGCAAGAACAAAAAGTAAAAGTGTTCTTCCAAGTACCATTCTTATATATGGATACATTTTATTTAATAGATAACCGTAACTGAATGCAAATTTGCTTTTTGTATCTTTTAACCTTAACATAAATACTCCCTAACCAATATATTAGAAATTGTAACACAAATATCAATTTAATTTTATTAAGTTACATAATTTGCATACCATAAATAATTTTTGATATAATAAATGTGGAAAATGACAGACTTGTAATTATGAGAGTTTATTATAAATCTACTTATACATATAAGATATTTCAAATGTTTCGCAAGGAGTTTGAAAACTTTGTAAGCACTCTTGGCGATATAGTTTTTTATGGTCTGGAATTTTTGAAAGGCTTGAAAAATAAGCCTACAACTTTCAAAGAAATTATTAATCAATCTGCAAGATTTGGAGTCTCATCTCTTCCTATAACACTATCAATTGTGGGAATGACTTCCATTATTGTTGCAATGCAGGTTGCAGGAGAAATGGTAAAGCAAGGCGGAGGGAATTATGTCGGGATGCTAATTGCCATCTTAATGGTGAGAGAAGAAGGTGTAATAATGTCCGGTTTTGCAATAATTTCTATGATTGGCTCATCTTTAGCATCTGAAATCGCTACAATGAAAGTGACTGAACAAGTAGATGCAATAAGCGTTTTAAAAGTTAATCCTGTTCATTATTTATTTACACCAAGAATAATTGCAGGTACATTTATGATGCCGCTTGTGGTTATACTTGCATCAGTATTTGGTATTTTGGGCGGAGCAATTGCATCAAATCTTGTGTCAGGATTGACATATAAAGCTTATTTTGATTCTGTATGGTTCGGATTAAGCATACACGACTTGAATGTTTGTCTTATGAAGGCATTGAGTTTCGGTTTTGTAATAACTCTTATCAGCTGTGCCTGCGGAATGGCAGCAAAAGATGGTGCAAAGGGAGTTGGTACAGCTACAACAAAAGCGGTTGTTTGGTCTTTTGTTGCAATAGTTATACTTGATTTGATATTTGCAGCGGCATTTTTCTATTAAAAAGGAATATTATGGGAATTGAAGTTAAACATTTAGTAAAATCTTTTGATAAAAAAGTCATTATAAATGATATCTCGTTTAAGGTAGATGACGGAAAAATATTATCCATAGTAGGATTTAGCGGCTCCGGTAAAAGTACGGTATTAAAGCTTATAAGCGGATTATTGGAAAAAGATTCCGGAGAAATTATAGCTTCAGGCGGAGATATTGCTATGGTATTCCAGTATTCTGCTTTGTTTGATTCTATGAATGTATTTGATAATATATCGTTTGCTCTTCAGGAAAGAAAAGACTTAAGAGGAAAATATACCAAAAAAGAACTTGAAAAAGTTGTTGCGGAAAAATTAGAACTTGTAGGTTTATCCGGAATAGAAAACAAATTTCCTTCAGAACTCTCAGGCGGCATGCAAAAACGTGTCAGTTTTGCAAGAGCCATAGTTACGGAGCCTAAAATTATTCTGTATGATGAACCTACGGCCGGTCTTGATCCTATTTCTTCAACATTAATTGAAGATTATATCGTAAGACTTAAGAATGAAACAAATGCCGCTTCAATTGTAGTTACTCACCAAATGTCCACTATTCGCAGGACGGCAGATTCTGTCTTGATGTTGTATAATGGACATGCAGTTTTTGAAGGAACTCCTGATGAGCTGTGCGCAGAAAAAACTCCTTATACCAAGCAGTTTGTTGAAGCTACGCTTGAAGGACCAATGAAAATGAACTAAAAGGATTTTTAAATATGAAAATGTCACCATCGTTTAAAGTCGGTATACTTACTATAATATCTTTAACAATACTTTTATTTACTATTTTGTGGATAAAAGGACGTTCTTTCTCTTCTGCTGAAAGAATAGAGGTCCAATTTAAAGATGTAAACGGGATGCGTCCAGGCTCAGGTGTACAAATGATGGGACTAAGAGTAGGTCAAGTTGAAGAAATTACCCCTGTTGTTAACGGTGAATCCAGTTATGTTAAAATGAAATTTGTAATAACAGAACCGGGAATAGAAATCCCAAAAGCATCTGTGCTATCAATTCAACAATCAGGATTAATAGGGGAACAATTCCTTGAAATAACTCCTCCTAAAGTGCGTTCGGTATATATTCCTGCAACAAGTAAAGATTTAATACTAAATGATGCTGTTGTAGAAATTAAACTGGATGACAAATTTTATGATGTAGGTAAAATAAGAAAGTCACAAATAATGACATCCAAGCTTGTTCCTATTGAACTTTCCGATTATGTAAAAACTGATTATGCATATAAAGTTGATTACGTGGTCAATCTTCCGGGACTGATTTTGCCTCACTTTATGACAGGGAAGATTGTAAATGAAAACGGTGTAAAAAAATTGCGAATTACTCCGCTTGATAATGCGGCTCTGCCATATCCGAATCAGACATCTCCTTATACAATAATCGAACCGATGAGAATCGCAGATTTTATGGATTTACAATACAAGGCAGCAGAGTCACTTACAGAAATGAGCCGTATGGTAAATGATTTAATGAATGACAGAATGATTGCAGAGATAAAAGATTCTGTAACAAATTTCAAGAATCTTACAGCTCAAGCTACGTCAACACTGGAAAAAACAGAAAAACTTGTTGAAACATCAAGAAATGATATAGATGCGATGGTTTGGATGCTGACTGATGTTTCAAATAACTTTAACCGTTTGGCAACAAATGTTAACGGTATTATAGGGGATGAAAAATTTAAACCGGCAATGTATCAAACAGCGGATTCCATTTCAAAACTAACCGAACAACTTGCGCCTATTGTAGGAGCTATTGATGCAAAAGGTTTTGGAGAAGATTTAAATGCAGTTATGAAAAATATGAACGAAATTTCAACTTCAGTCAACAGAATGACTAAGGATGAAAATCTTAAGAAGAAAATAACAGCTTCTATTGATAATTTGAATACAACAATGTGTGAAGTATCAACTGCACTTGAAACAATTAACGGAGGTCCAGCAGCAAATACAGAAGGATTAAAACAAATTGTTGAAGATACTTCGGCTACGGTTTCTAATTTAAAGAAATTCTCGGAAAAATTAAATAAAAGATTCCTGTTATTCAGATTATTATTCTAGAATTTGATACATGCAAAAGTCTGGATAAATCCTTAAGAGAACATTTAATACAACAAGTAGCATTTATAAAAGCAGATAAAGATTTGATTGAAAAATCAGGAGCCAAGCTTTCAAACAGACTTATTTTAAACGGACCTCCGGGAAGCGGTAAATCTTTTTACGCAAAAATTCTTGCAAAATCAACAGAATCAAAATATAAAGAAATCAAATATGCTGATATTAATTCTAAATGGGCAGGTGAAGGTGTTGAGAAAATGCAATATATTTTCGAAGACATTATAAAAACAGCATCAGAAAGCCCAAAAGAAAATTTTGTTGTTTGTTTTAATGAAATAGATTCTGTTGTACAACCTGTTGAAAAATATGCAACCGACAGCAAAGGCAGCTACTGGTTATCTAAAATGGAGCAACGTTCTACGTTTCTTGATTATATTGAAGAATTAAATGAAAAAGTTCCTAATGTTACAATTATCGGAACAACAAATATATCTCCCAAAAGCGGCGGGCTTGACGGTGCTGCAATGAGTAGATTTCAAAATATTATTGAAGTTCCGCTTCCTAATAATAACGCATTATATGAAGCACTAAAAATGAGAATACAGGAATTTATTAGCGGAAAAGAGTTTATTGGTGCAAATGACAAAAATCTCCAAATTCTCGCAAAGAAGATGGAAGATGAGAAATATTCATTCCGAGACTTAGATAATTTAGTTAATACTTCACGGAACTATCTTCTAAACGATTTAGCAAAAAATAAAGAAGCAAAATACAAAATAGAACATCTTCAAAATGCCTTTGAAAATCACGGTCTTACAGACGGAACAATATCAGGCAATGCAAAACCTCACGGAGCTTAATTATTATATAGTTTTGTAAAGAGTTTATACTAAAATTAAATCCTTTGTTGTAGAATATCAGATGGAGTGTTATTAGGAGATATTTTATGCTGAATAATGCAGTAGAGTTTATACAGGAAATTATAAAGGATTTTAGCCCTGAAATCGGGATTATCTTGGGTTCGGGACTGGGAGAATTGGCTGACGAATATTGTAATATTGCAATTAATTATTCTGATATACCGGGATTTGAAGCATCAACAGTCGCAGGACATAAAGGAAGGCTTGTATTTGCAGAAATTAACGGTAAAAAAGTCGTAATGATGCAAGGTCGTTTTCATTTTTACGAAGGACATTCCATTCAAAAAGTTGTTTTTCCCGTTAAAGTAATGAAAAAACTTGGAGTAAAAACTTTAATTATAACAAATGCAGCAGGCGGCGTAAATCCAAATTTTAGACCTTCTGATTTAATGATTATAACTGACCATATTAACTATATGGGGACAAATCCGTTAATTGGAGCCAATGATAATTCTATGGGTGAGAGATTTCCTGATATGAGTGAAGTGTACAACTCTGAACTTATAGAACTGGTACATAAAGTGGGAGATTCTATCGGGGTAGATCTTCAAGAAGGTGTATATATGGCACTTACAGGACCGTCTTATGAAACACCGGCAGAGGTAAAAATGGCAAAAATAATTGGTGCGGATGCTGTAGGAATGTCAACCGTTCCGGAGGCAATTGTCGCATCATGGGCAAAAATGAATGTTATCGGAATAAGTTGTATATGTAATTCGGCAGCAGGAGTAAGTACTGTAGGGCTTTCGCATGAAGATGTTATAAAGGCAGCAAATACTGCTAAAGACAAGTTTAAAAAACTTGTTAAAGAGGTTATTAGAAAAATATAGTATGAGACTGGATAAATTCTTAAAAGTTTCAAGATTGATAAAAAGAAGAACTGTTGCAAACTCTGTTTCCGAAACAGGCAGGGTGCTTATAAACGGAAATAGCGCAAAACCTGCAAAACAGCTTAAAATCGGTGATATAATTGAAATAGAGTATGCAAATAGAACTGAAAAAGTTCAGGTTATCAGTATTCCGGAAGGAAATGTCAGCGTTCAAGACGCACATAATCTTTATAAGGTGATTGAATAATGCATGAAATTTTTGTACATATGAATAATTGGTTTCAAGCAATGGGGGTTCAAGGACTTGCGATAAATTCTTGCGTAGAAAGTTTTTTTCTTGTTCCTCCTCCGGATTTTTTGCTTATAGCTATGGATTTAGCAAAGCCAAAACTCGCACTGTACTATGCAACAGTTTGTACAATTGCTTCTGCAATAGGCGGAGTAATCGGCTATTTAATTGGAAAGTTTGGAGGAAGACCTGTTTTTAATTTTATGTTCAAAAAAAACAGAGATAAGCTTGATTCTGTTGAGGCAATGTATAAAGAATACGGGTCTTTTGCGGTTTTCTTTTCCGCATTCACTCCGATTCCTTATAAAATATTTACAGTTGCAAGCGGAATTTTAAATATGAATTTTATCAAATTCTTTATTGCAAGTTTTTTAGGACGTGGAGCAAGATTTTTTATTGTAAGCTTAGTTTTAATGTTTTTTGGTGAAACAGTAAAAAAATACTTAGAGCTTGTTATTTTAGCTGTGACCATAATTATTATTGTATTCTGTATAATAGTATATAAAAAAAGGCACTCAATTATAAAAAAAGAGGATATGAAAAATGCCGATAATTAATGAGCATTTTGTGATTAACACAAAAGGAAACACTGATATTATCAATATAACAAAACACGTACAAAATTGTGTTTACAAGCATGAATTGAAAGACGCACTTGTTTGTGTATCTATTCAAGGTAGTACATCTGCCGTTACTACAATTGAATATGAAGAAGGACTTGTTAAAGACCTAAAAGAAGCTTTAGAAAAAATTGCACCATCCGGAGCCGAATACCACCATGATGAAATATGGCACGACGGAAACGGTTATGCACACGTAAGAGCGGCTCTAGTCGGAAGTTCCGTTCATATAGCTCTTCAAGATGGTCTTTTGAATTTAGGGACTTGGCAACAAGTTGTTTTACTTGATTTTGATAATAAAGAACGTTCCAGAAATATCACGGTTCAAATAGTTTACTAAATATTATAATGAAAACAGTTTCAGAGTGTGTATTTATAGGAAGACTTAACTATTTTACTTATTTCTGCTAGGATATTTTTATGTTAAATCTATACGTCACATCATCAAGAAAAAAATATGGAAAGACTTTCATTACTGCGGGACTTGCAGCTACAATGCAAAGTCTGGGATATGCAACGGGCGTATACAAACCAATACAAACGTCAGGTATAGAACGAGGCGGATTTACTCAATCTCCCGACTTAACATACATAAAAACGCTGGATCCATATATAAATACGGCATTCACATATCTGTATAAATCATCTGACGAACCACTTATATCATCAGAAAATGAAAATGATTATATTGATATCAATATAATACATCGAGAATACTTAAGACTCAGCAGTTCAACTGATTGTACGATAATAGACGGGGATAGCGGAATTCTTAGTCCTGTGGCACCAAATGTACAAAACATTGATATTATAAAGAAATTGAATGTTCCGGTTCTGATTATAACAGAACCTCATGAAGATTCAATTAATGATACGCTGATGACTATACGAGTTCTTGAGACAAAAGAAATTCCTATAAGAGGGGTTATTATAAATAATATATATGATGATTGTCCAAAAGACCTACTTGTATCGCTTCCTAGGATTATAGAAGAATATACCAATGTAAAAATACTTGGACTTGTTCCGCATATTAAAGTACCTGCAGCTCCTGAAGACATTATAACTGCTATTTTGAACGGAATTGATATTGAAAGCGTTTTTAATGTTAAAATAGAAAAACTGGAAATAAGCTAATGATTATAACAGCCGGCATTTATAAGGGACGAAAAATTTTAACTCCGGATGAAAAAATAACAAGACCAACTCTATCAAAAGTAAGGATGGGAGTTTTCAACACGTTATATTCAATAGTGGGAACATTTGAAAACAAAACATTTCTTGATGCCTTTGGAGGTTCCGGTATTATGGGCTTGGAGGCCTTATCAAGAGGGTTTAAAAGTGTTACTGTGTACGAAAAAAATAAGACAGTCTCAGAAATAATAAAAAAGAATTATAATTCACTTGGAATTAAACCAAACCTTCATGTCGGTGATAGTATAAAGTTGGTATGTAGGGAACAAACATTATATGACGTTATATACATAGACCCGCCATATTATAGCGGAATATATGAAAAATTTTTGTTAGGTGCGAAAGGTAAAATAATAATACTGGAACACTCTGTAGAAATTGACACACCGGATTATAAACTTATTAAAAGAAAAAACTATGGTGATAAAATCATTTCATTTTTAACAAAATAGGAGATATCGATAATATTGCAATATTTTTTTCAGCAATATAGAATGGTAAAGGTCGAAATAGATTATCAAGTTTGGAATCTTGAATAAAGAAAGAAGGTTAAAATGAAAGACGGAATACATCCTGATTATAAGAAAACTGTTATCAAATGTGTTTGTGGTAACGAAATCGAAACGGGTTCTGTTGTAGATGATATTACAGTTGAAATTTGTTCACACTGTCACCCATTCTACACAGGTCAACAAAAAATTCTTGACTCTGAAGGACGTGTTGAAAGATTCAAAAAACGTTACGGACAAAAGTAAGAGATTACAATATTTTTATAAAAACGGTGGAACGAGTATTTCGCCGTTTTTTATTATATTGACATTTCCCGATAATAAAGAGTACAATTATTCTATGGCTATTGTGTATTTATCACTAGGTTCAAATTTAGGTGACAGAGTCGGGTATCTTCAGCAGGCAGCAAGTCTAATTGGCGCAATTGAAGATATTAAAATTGTTGCAACTTCGTCCTTTTATGAAACAGAGCCTTGGAATATGCCTACAGACAATTGGTTTGTAAATGCAATTGTGCAGATATCGACATCATTAACCCCGATAGAACTTCTGTCTGAATGCCATAGAATTGAACGTCAGCTTGGAAGAGTCCGTTTTGATGAAAATAAATATGAAGACAGGACTATAGATATAGATATTCTTTTTTATGATGATTTAGTTATAAATAATGAAACACTTGTAATACCTCACAAGCATTTTCATAAAAGGGCATTTTTACTTGTTCCTATGCTAGAAATTGCACAAGATTTTATTCATCCTATTTACAAAAAAACTGTATCTGAATTGTACGAGGAATTAGAAAATCCCGAAATGGTATATCTGTATGGGACAAGAGTTTAAATCTGTAGGAATTGTTGGAGGTGGTGCAGCCGGATGTTTATGTGCTTATTTTTTGGTAAAATCAGGAATAAGTGTAACTATTTTTGATCATAATCCACTACTAATAACCCTTTTGCCTACGGGGGGCGGCAGATGTAATTTGGCACATGCAGAGTTCGACTTTAAGGAACTTGCTAAAAATTATCCCAGAGGTGAAAAATTTTTATATTCTGTTTTTTCAAAATTTTCTACCTGTGATACACTTTCTCTATTTAAAGATTTTGGTGTAGATACTTATCCTCAGGATGACGGAAAAATATTTCCTGTTTCAAATAGTGCAAAAGAGGTAAGAAATGCAGTCTTAAGCCATATAAAAAATGCTAACTTTATAAAAGAAACAGTTGTTGAAATAAATAAAATTGATAGCGGTTTTAAACTCAAAACGGGATGTTCGGATTACTTTTTTACGGACATTGTTCTTGCACATGGCGGTAATAAGAGAACTCGCTTAATAAAAGGTATTAATCACAATGTAATTCCTCAAATGCCTTCTCTTGTAGGTTTAAATTCGCACATAAAAGAACTTAGCGGAATTGTTCTAAAAAGTGTTTATTCACGGGATTGCAAAATAGAAGATGATTTATTATTTACACATTACGGAATTTCAGGGCCTCTTGCTTATAAAATTTCATCTATTAAAGCGTTTGACAAATATCCGTATACACTTACTTTTGACTTATATAAAGAAGGTTTTAATCTGCAAGATATTTTAAATTCTAATTCTCATAAAAAATTTAAAAATATTTTATCTGAATTTCTTCCTCACAGATTTTGCGACTATATTTTAGGAGAAAACAAAGATATCAAAGCTTGTAATGTAAACGGAAAATTAAGAGATGAAATACTAAATAAAATACACAATTTTCAACTTACAATTCTTGGAACAAATGCAGGAGAAGAAACTGTTTCCGCAGGCGGATACGACCTTGACGAAATTAATCCTAAAAATATGGAGTCCAAAAAATATCCTCATCTGTTTTTTGCAGGGGAATGTCTTAATATTGACGGTTTCTGCGGTGGGTTTAATTTACAAAATGCTTGGTCAACGGCTTTTGTTGCCTCACAGGGAATAATAAATTACTAAACTATCTTACCAGTAAAACGTACCAAGGATTTTCCTTTGATGTTCCATATGAATTTGAAAATTGAATCATTCCTGGTTTTGATACCGTTAGGAGTCCTGAAATCGGGTATGTTTCTATTTTTGCATTTCCGCTTGAAAAAGTATAATTATCAAATGATTTATCGGTATCATTTAGCAGAATAATTCTCAAATCACCCCAAGCTTTTTTTATCTTTAAAGAATTTGTTTTATCAGAAAATTCTGAAATTTTTATTATCTGATAGTCAGGGAAAAGCGATTTTACTTCATCGTCAGAAAGCTCACGCTTTAAAAGAGAGCCGTTATACGAAAAAGTATAGAATTTTAAGTCTTTGTTTGAATAACCTATAAACAGATTGCCTGCAATAAATTCATATTCACAATCAGTTGTAAATGCATAACTCTTATTCGAGGTTAAATAATCAAAGTAAGTTCCGAAGCCCTTTGTTTTAGTAAAATATAAGTCTTCTTTTTTATTAACTTTTGTTGACCAGTGACCATTTGCAGAATTGTATGATATTTTTGATTTTTCTTTTATCTCATTGTATTTGAAACCAGGAATATCAGAAGCCGTAACACCTGATATTATGAGCATATAAACTATAAATGTTGTAAAAAGTTTCTTCATATTTTCACCCGAAGTGTATTATATAAAAAATTCATAACAAGTTCAACTTTTTATATGATTAAATTTTTCGAAAGATATTGTATTCTACAGGTATGAGTTTAGCATCAAATATAGTAAGCAGTATTTTATCAAATCAAATAAGCGGGAAGTCAGGAATAAGCCAGATTCTTGACCTAAATGATAAGACATTTGCTGATATTTTAGAAAAACAATTTAACATACAAGTAACACCTAAAACTGAAAATACACCGGGATCATTTGGAGTTCCGGCAGGTATGCTTATTCAGGATATTAGTAATATAGTAAACGGTTCTGATAATATAAATGGAAGCCATTCTTATTCATGTATGTCCGATTTTAACAAACGCCAAGCATTAAATTTTTATAACAGGGGGGCAAGAAATTCGGTTATTAATTTAAACGAATTTATGGCTGATGCGTTTAATTAAAATTAAAAATAAATAAAATAGATTTTGTTTGTTGTATAATAAAGCTATTATGAGATAATAGCTTTATTTTTGATTAATAAGGAGGTCAAATGGGCAAAATAGAAATTACTAAGGAAATCGAAGAAAAATGCTGCGTGCACCGTGGTGTTAAAGGTTCTCCTGCTCCAATCCCTCAAGAAGGGGAATGGACAAAATGTAAAGAAATCAAAGACATTTCAGGTTTAACACACGGCTGCGGTTGTTGTGCTCCTCAACAAGGAACTTGTAAATTAACTTTGAACGTTAAAGAAGGTGTTATACAAGAAGCTCTTGTTGAAACAATCGGATGTTCCGGCATGACACACTCAGCTGCAATGGCAGGTGAAATCCTTCCCGGAAAAACTATTCTGGAAGCATTAAATACAGACCTTGTATGTGACGCTATAAATGTTGCTATGAGAGAATTATTCCTTCAAATTGTTTACGGAAGAACTCAATCAGCATTCTCTGAAAATGGTTTACCTGTTGGTGCAGGTCTTGAAGACCTCGGCAAGGGTTTATGCTCTATGTGTGGTACAATCCACTCTACAAAACAAAAAGGTGTAAGATATCTTCAACTTACCGAAGGCTATATCTTGAAACTTGGTCTTGATAAGAATGACGAAGTTATCGGGTATCAATTTATCAACATGGGCAAATTTATGGATGCAATCAAAAAGGGTGTAAATCCTCAAGAAGCATTCGATAAGAATGTTGGTACATACGGCAGATTTGCTGATGCGGTTAAGTATATCGATCCTCGTGAAGAGTAGAAATAAATATACAGATTCGTGAATCGTGAGCTGTGATTTGTGAATCGATATTAAAAAACGGCTCACGAGTCACAATATACGACTCACGTTATTACAACAATAAAACTATAAAGGAAATAAATTATGACAGTAAAATTTGAAGGACAAGATAGACGTGAAGCTACTTTAAAGAAAGTTTTACCTGAATATGGTTTCAAATCTTTAGAAGAAGCTCGTGATTTATGTCTGTCAAAAGGCATCGATGTAGATGCTATTGTTAAAGGCATTCAGCCTATCGCTTTTGATAACGCTTCTTGGGCATATACACTTGGTTGCGCTATTGCTATTAAAAAAGGTATTAAGACTGCTGCGGAAGCCGCTGAAGCAATAGGTTTAGGTTTGCAAGCATTTGCAGTTCCGGGCTCAGTCGGTGACAGAAGACAAGTTGGTATCGGTCACGGTAACTTAGCGGCAATGCTTTTAAGAGAAGAGACAAAATGCTTCTGCTTCTTAGCAGGTCACGAATCTTTTGCAGCCGCAGAAGGTGCTATCGGTATTGCTCGTAACGCTAACAAAGTTAGAAAAGAACCCTTAAGGGTTATTTTGAACGGTCTTGGAAAAGATGCAGCTCACGTCATTGCACGTATAAACGGTTTTACTTCTGTTGAAACGGAATATGACTACAAAACAGGCGAATTAAAAGTTGTTAAAGAAACTGCATTTTCTGAAGGTGAAAGAGCAAAAGTAAGATGTTACGGTGCGGATGACGTTAACGAAGGTGTTGCTATTATGATTAAAGAAGGTGTTGACGTTTCTATTACAGGTAACTCAACTAACCCAACCCGTTTCCAACACCCTGTTGCAGGCACTTATAAAAAATGGTGCTGGGAAAACGGAAGGAAATATTTCTCAGTAGCTTCAGGCGGTGGTACAGGTCGTACATTGCACCCGGATAACGTTGCGGCAGGCCCTGCTTCTTACGGTATGACAGATACAATGGGAAGAATGCACGGAGATGCTCAATTCGCAGGCTCTTCTTCTGTTCCTGCTCACGTAGAAATGATGGGCGTAATAGGTATGGGCAACAACCCGATGGTAGGTGCTACTGTTGCAGTTGCAGTTGCAGTAGAAAAGGCTATGGCTTAGTAACAAAATTCGAACATATATAAGGAAGGGTAGATTCAAAATATTTACACTTCCTTATTTTTTTGTTTTATGAATAAACAAACGGAGGCCCGTTCTTAATTTCAAAAAGAATATTATCCGCTACAACCTTAAGTTCTTGCGGAGATTTCCCACTCCTTTTTTGCAGATAAAATTCATGACAAAGAGGTTCTATAGCAGAATCTTTTTTTGCTTTAAAATTTCTTAACTCAGTAGCGACAAGACGTTTTTGAAGGTTTAATTCAATATCAGCAGAATATTTTTTTACTTGAACTTCCTTTATTGCTTCTGCAGCTGCTTTACCGCCATAGGCTAATGCAGAAATTCCTGCTATTCCAAAGAATAAATTTTTAAACTGAGGATTTTTGGGATTCATCAGCCAATCGTAGAAGAATGATAAATAGTCATTTACATGAGAAAAATATGTTATCTTGTTTCTTCCGGAACCGCCTATAGTTGGGTTAACTTTTTCTGTTGCCTGATTCATTGAATCTTTTAATTGTTTTATGAATTCAGTTTTTTCAGTTTTTGTCAAATTCATTTTATTTACAGTTTTTTCAATTTCATCAGGGGTGGCATAAATCGATTCTAACATATTTTCTATTAACAACTTATAAGCAGGTTTTCCTGAGAGGATTTCACCGTTATGACCTTCCAGTCTGTTTATTTTTTTGCCGGAATTAAATTCATCTATAATATTATCCAGTCCTTTTTTAGTATTCTTTATTCCGTTTTTTATAAATTCATCACTTCTTCTTATATTGTGAGATGCATAATATCCGAGTCCTAATATCGATAGAAGTGTAATTGCCGCAATACCCAAAAGTTTTGTTGAACTATTTATTTGTGATGTATTTTCGCTCTTTCTGTTTGATTTGAAAGCTAATTCCGAAGAAAAAATTTTGGCTTTTGAAGAAAGCATGCTTCTTATTATTTGCAGTTTCCCGGAAAAAGATTGTGTTTCAACTGCAATAAGGTTTTCTTGTAAGTTTTTTTGAATATCTGCTTCCTGACGTTTTACCCAAACTTCTTTAAAACCGTCTATAAATATTTTCCCCATAAATGCGGTTGCACCAAGCGTTATTACTCCAATAGAGGCAAGAATGGTTTTACGATTCGGAGACTGAATCATTGAAAATATGCTTTGATGTATTTCATCATTAATACAATGATTTCTTGTTATTCCCGGGAGAAGGTATTCTTTTGAAGATTCCAATTTATTTTTAGAAAACTTTTTCATCATAGAAGTGAAGGCTCCTAAAAGAGCCATCACACCAATAGTTATTCCGCATAGCGGATATATAGGATTATGTGTTTTTTGTTCTTTATGAAAAAGTTTTTTGGGTAGCGCAATTTGATTTTTTGATATTACCAATGAATCATAAGTTTCATCGAGGCTTAAATTAGGATCTTTAACATAAGAATTTACTATGATACCTTCTTTAACATAAGTATCATTGCGTTTTTGAGTGTTAGTCATATTTTTTTGATGTCTTGTACTTTCAAGATCCTGATTTATTTTCATCCCTGTTACTTGAGTCATCTTTATTTTTCCTTAAAATTTTATTAATAAACGTTTTTAGCCTAAATATTTTTTTATCTTCATCAATTTTTGTTTCATCATCTTTTGTATTATTTCGCTTGAAAATTTTAAATAAACTTTCAAATTTTGATTTAACAGAACTTACGATTTCAGACATTTTCTTTTGGATAAATGCCTTTACTTCGCCAAATATTGCATTCAATTTATCTTGTATATCTATTTTTAGTTGAGAAAATTTATTAAAAATATTATGCACAAAATTTGGTAATGCTTTTAAAAGATTTACTAACGGTAAAATTGTAATATTTAAAGTAAATGCGATAGGTTTAAGCATAATATTTTGTGAAAGCTTGGAAATAAATTGTGAAATTTTTTCGGAAATTTGCATTAAATTTTGTTCAAAAGATTTTATGGCTTCAGCCCTGTCAAGCAAATTCTTTTCGTGTTCTTCTATTCGAGCTTCTCTGGCTCTCATCATTGCGCCAATCATAGCACACTGATGATAAGACATTTCGCCTGCTTTCTGCGGTCTTTCACCAATTCTCGAACCGCCTCCCATGCCTGAACATATAGGACAAGCAGCCGGTGAACAACCATGCGGACAAGTACCTGCATTTATTTTATTTACATTTTGTACAGAATTAGCCAATAAATTATTCTTTCTTGCAATTTATGTACCGCAAGCAAAGAATAATTCAACGCTCTGGTCACGAAGCATTGATTCTTATTTGGGAGGACATAAAAACGGTAATAAAATTAATGCGTTATCTTTTGTCCCTTCCGGCTTTAACGGCTGCGGCACAGTCGGGGACTTTCACCCCTGGTTTCCACATATTCAGTTTATTCTATCGTAATATAATAATCAAAAATAGTAAAGCATCTTTCCTCTTTATATTTATCCCTTTTGTTATATAATCGTTCTATGCAAAGCCGAAATTTTTACGCAAAAGATATTCTTAAAATAGCCCTTCCTATTATTTTGGGAAATTTGGGATTTATTCTTATTGGCGTTGGTGATGTTGTTGTTGCGGGAAGACATTCAACAGTCACTCTGGCTGCAATAAGCCTTGCTACCGCAATAACAAATTGCTTAATGATTCTCGGAATAGGAATATTGGGGAGCATTTCTGCAATTCTTTCTAACTATAGAGGTGAAGGCAGAGAAATAGAAAAATATTTTTATCCGGCTCTGAGATTTGGAATTATTCTGGCAACGATTATTTGTTTTTTGATTTTATGCTGTATTCCTCTTATTGAGAGACTGGGTTTTGAACCGCAATTAACAGTCATGATAAAAGATTACTTCTTTATAACAGCTTTTGCTACTTTTGGAGGATACCTGCACTGTATGGCAAAAGAGTATTTGCAAGCTTTTGAAATTGTTGTTTTCCCAAATATATTAACAATTTTTTGTATATTTTTAAATGTTGCTCTAAATATTATTTTAGCATTCGGATGCGGATGCATTCCGGAAATGGGTGCAAAAGGTTTGGCAATTGCAAGTCTGATAACAAGATATTTTATGGGGCTTGTACTTATTGCTTATTGTTTCAAAAAAGTTAAAATAAAATGCGGAAAGACTCATGGTTTCTGCCATGATTTAATAAAAGTAGGAGTTCCTGCGTCATTGGCAGTGATGATAGAGTTTATGGGATTTAATATTATTGCAGTTATTATGGGAAGAGTTTCAGGCATATATGCAGCTGCTCACAACATTATGTGTACATTAACCAGTGTCTCTTTTATGATTCCGCTGGCTCTGTCTAATGCAACTGCAGTAAAAGTAGGATTCGCAAACGGAGCAAAATATTATAACTCAATGAAAAAATATGCATTTACTTGTATTAAAATTTCTGTCGGATTTATGGCTTGCTCAGCTTTATTAATAGGTATGTTTGCGGAATTTTGGACAGGTTTATTTACAAAAGACATTGAACTTATAAAGGTTTGTATACCTATAGCTTATGTATTGTGCTTCTTCCAAGTTTTTGACGGTCTTCAAGTATCACTTGCAGGAATTTTCAAAGGAATGAAACAGACAAGGGTTGTTATGCTTTCAAATATTATCGGCTATTGGTTTATTGCTTTTCCTCTCGGATATGTTCTTGCATTTAAATATAACTTAAATTTGTTGGGCTTTTGGATTGCACTTGGAGTTTCCGCTATTGTTTTGTGCTCAATTATGTTAATATCTATGTTAATGAAATTTAAAAAGTTGGAGTCATGATGCCGCATTTTTTTGTAAGAACTAATAATATAGATATCCAAAACAAAACAGTGAAGATAAATGATGTGGAAAACTATCGCCATATAGCACGTTCTTTGAGAGCAAGAGTCGGCGAAAAGTTACTTTTAATTGACGAAAATCAAATTCAATATGAAACAAAAATAATAAATATAACAGGTTCAGAAATTGAATGTGATATTGAAAATCACTATCCTTCAAAGAGAGACTTGGAGTTTGATTTATATCTGGCACAATCTCCGCTAAGAAGTGATTCTCAGCTTACAGTAATGGAGAAGGCAACAGAACTCGGTGTAAGAGGAGTATACCCAGTTATTACTGATAATTGCGCTGTAACAATGGATATTGCAAAGAAGAAACGGGAAAAATGGCAAAAAATAATGTATGAAGCATCAAAACAATGTGAAAGAGCAAAAATACCTGACTGCTTCGAACCATCAGACCTAAACTCTATTCTTAATAATCATTTTGACAGAGTTTTTGTATTTGGAGAGCGTTCAACAGAAATCAGTTTAAAAAACTATTTAAATAAATTTCCGATTAAAAAATTTGAGAAAGTGCTTGTTATAATCGGACCCGAAGGCGGTTTTTCGCAAAAAGAATTTGATTTTTTTAAAGAAAAAAATTTCCCGATAATTACACTCGGGGATTTAATACTAAAAGCTGAAACTGCAGTCATTGTAGCGTTAGGAGATATTATTTATGAATATAAGGGATGATTTTATTCTAAAAAATATTCATAAAGGATACTTGGTTGGCGGATATATCCGAGATTTGTTAATGAATGATAAAAACATAAGTCCTAAGGATAGAGATATTGCAATAAAAGGCGCAGAAAGCTTTGCAAAACAACTTTCTGAAGAACTTGATGCTACATTTATTATATTGGATAGCGAAAATAAAATTTTTCGACTTGTACTTAAAGATAAGGAAAATTTTTTAGACATTTCCGAACTAAGAGGTGATTCAATTGAACAAGATTTGGAAGAACGAGATTTTACGATTAATGCCATAGCATATGATTTAAGCAATGATAAAATAATAGACTGTACAGGCGGAATAAGAGATATAGAAAGTCGAACTCTCCGCCATATCAAAGAGCAAAATTATATTGATGACCCTCTAAGAATTCTTAGAGCATATAGATTTATGTCAACAACAGGATTTGATATAGATAACAATCTGTCAGAAATTCTAAAAAAGAATTCTGAATTGCTAAAACTCCCTGCAAAAGAGAGAATTCATGATGAAATTATGAAACTTTTTGGAGGAAAATACACATCCGAAGCCCTTTTAAAGATGTACGAAGATGATATTTTAGAAATAATTTTTCCTTGCGTTTGCGAAATAAAAAAAATTCCGCCAAATACGCATCATCATTTAGACTTAATACATCACGTAATTGAAACTGTTCGCCAAATAGAAATCCAATATTGTAATGAATGTGACGAAGTTAAAGAGCATATGGACACAACAGATTTTGGCGGATATCCGAGAATGAACCATTTAAAATTAGCCGGATTTTTACACGATATAGGAAAACCTTCGACGTGGACTTTAGAAAAAGACGGTAAAACAATTTGGTCAATAAAAGACAACAGTCCGATTCCGGATGACAAAGGGTGCAGACACAGATTTATAAAACACGATATTGAAGGTTCTAAAATTGTCGTACCGCTTCTGAAAAAACTTAAGTTTTCAAATAAACAAATTGAATATATTTCATTAATGATTAAAAATCATATTTATCCGTCAGGTGTAATTTCGTCTCCTGTATTGGATGAAAAAGTTATGATGAGATATATTCGTAAAATGGAAAATAATGTCATCGATAATATATTACTCGCTAAAGCCGACAGGCTCTCAGCTCAAGGGGTTGATGTTTCAAAAGAAATGACAGAAAATAACATAAACGGACTTACAAAATTATTACAATTTTATATTAAAATAAAACCGACATTAAAACCTTTACCTAAATTAATTGACGGTAAAGAAATAATGAAGATCTTAAATATTGAACAATCCCCAAAATTAGGTGTAATGATAAAAGCCCTGCATGAAGCACAAATAAACGGTGATGTACTCACTAAAGAAGAGGCTATAGACTTTTTAAAATCTGTGCTATAATAACAGCAAAGGAGTACACATGAAATTAGCTCTCGCTCCAATCAGCTTTTTAGGGCAACCTAAAAACTACGCAATTGTCGATAGATATGTATCCCGCTCAGCACAACCTCAGGCGGATGATTTTGCGTGGCTTAAAGCTCAAGGGGTTACGGATATTTTTAATTTTCGTACAATGTATGCTCCTGATATTAATTTTGATGAAAAAGCCGTGGTTGAAGGGCTCGGAATGAATTATCACTTAATTCCCACAAATACAAAAGAACCGACAGAAAAAGGTATTCTTATATTTTTGGATGGAATTAAAAAAGTAATCAAAAACGGGGGAAAAGCCCATATTCATTGCAAAGCAGGAGCTGACCGAACAGGCATGTATACATATGTATACAAATCGGTAAACGGTATTGGGGACCGTGTTTTAAACCAGTTGGAAATGCTGCAATACGGGCATAACACCACAATATTTCCTAACCTTATTCCGTGGGTAAATGAATTAATTAATAAAATGTTAAAAACTTTAAAAAAATAAGAACTGAAAATATTTTCAGTTCTTATTTTTAATAAATCAAAACGTACTTTACTATGCTTCAGGGGCAGCTTCTTCAGTTGATTCAGCAGGAGCTTCAGCAGCAGCTTCTTCTTCTGCCTTCTTAGCTTCTTCAGCAGCTTTTTTTGCTTCTTCTTCGGCAGCTTTTTTAGCAAGAGCTTTCTTTGAAAGTTTTACTGTTTCTGATTTCTTGTAGTTTAAGGTACCGTCATCGTTGCAATTTGCAATTAAGTATTTAACAGTTTCTGTTGCTTGAGCACCTTTAGAAATCCAAGCTACTGCAGATTCTTTATTCAACTTCATATCTTTTGTTTTCGGATTATAGTAGCCTAATTCTTCAATCGGCTTACCTTCACGTTTGGTAGTTGAATTGATTACGATAACTCTGTATGTAGGAGCTTTTTTTGCACCTAATCTTTTTAATCTGATTTTTAACATTTTTAATTCCTTCTTTTATATTCGACATTTCGGAGTCCAGCCGCGAACCCGATAAGTGTTACAGGCTTAAAAGAGGATACCTGTATCAAGTATAAATAAACACAAACACAAGTAATAATCAAGTGGTATGTGTATTTTTGTTTAGTAATATTTACAAATACTAATATGCGTAAAATTCGGCATAGAAAAAGCCGCAGTCGTTGCGGCATTAACTCGTTAGATAAAGGAGTGGAGGAGAAAATAAAGAAAAGAGATTATATTTGTATATACCACAGTATATATTATTTATAACATTTGCGTTTGATATTGTTACATTTCTTAACGAGTAGGTCTTAAATATAGTATTTGACATACTTTTATTGTATAATCATTGTACCTGGCGGAGGAGCTTAAAATGGTAAATATTGCAGTTTGCGGTGCAAACGGAAAAATGGGACAAGAAGTTATTAAGGCAGTAAACTCTGCTGATGATATGACTTTGGTCGCCAAAATAGATATAAATAACGGAGAATTTGCAACAATTAAGGATGCAAAAGATTCTGTTAACATAGACATTTTAATAGATTTTACCCAGCCAAAGTCAATATATGAAAACGCATTATATTGTTTAAATAACGGTATAAATATCGTTGTAGGGACTACGGGGCTTAATGATGAGCAAATAAATGAATTAAAAAAGCTTTCTGACAAAAATAAATTGGGATGCTTAATCGCGCCTAACTTTTCTACAGGAGCAGTTTTAATGATGAAATTTGCACAATTAGCCGCAAAGTATTTTGATAATGCGGAGATAATTGAACTTCATCATAATCAAAAAAAAGATGCTCCGTCAGGCACTGCCGTTAAGACTGCGCAAATGATGGCAGAAGTTAATGAAAATTTTACTTCCGGAAATTGTGAAGAAGTTGAAACAATATCCGGTGCAAGAGGTGCAAATTCGTATAATAACATTCATATTCATTCAGTCAGAATGCCCGGTTTTATGGCATCTCAAGAAGTAGTATTCGGGGCAAACGGTCAAACTCTTAGAATCCGCCACGATTCAACAAACAGAGAATGTTATATGAATGGTGTACTTTTAGCGGTAAGGTATGTAAACGAAAATAGAAATTTTGTTTACGGATTAGACAACATAATGTAATAGAGGAATAATAATGAGAAAACCAAGAATTGCAATACTCGGTGCAACAGGCGTTGTAGGAAGAGAAATTACAAAGATAACGGATGAATTAAAAGTAGATTTTGAAAATATAAAGTTTTTGTCAAGCGCCAAAAGTGCAGGTTCAAAAATCACATTTCAAGGAAGAGAATATACGGTAGAAGAAGCAGTTCCTGAAATATTTAATGACGTTGATATTGTGATGGCATCTGCCGGAGGTAGTACTAGTAAACTATTTGCACCGGAGATTGTAAAAAGAGGCGGAATGATAATAGATAATTCTTCGGCATTTCGTATGGAAAAAGATGTTCCGCTTGTTATAGCAGGAGTAAATGATGAAGACTTAAAACTTCACAAAGGTATCGTTGCAAATCCGAATTGCTCAACTTCTCAATTAATGCTGGTTCTTGAACCGTTAAAAAAATTTGGAATAAAACGGTTAATTGTCTCTACATACCAATCTGTATCAGGCGCAGGACTTGCTGCAATAAATGAATTAACAGCAGATACGGAAGCAAGATTAGCCGGAAAATCCTTCGAGAATAAATGTTTTAAAAAACCTATCTCTTTTAATATAATTCCGCAAATTGATGATTTCTGTGATAACGGATATACAAAAGAAGAAATGAAAGTTGTTAATGAAACAAGAAAAATTCTTCATTTGTCAGAAAATGTCAAAATTTCATGTACTGCTGCAAGAGTGCCTGTGTATAGAGGACATTCTGAAGCTGTGGATATTGAATTTGACAAAACTGTTTCACCAAGTGAAATAAAAGAAATTCTTAAAAATGCATACGGAATAACAGTTATAGATAATCCTGAAGTTTTTGAATATCCGACAACTCGTGATGCTGAAGGGGTCGATCCGGTATTTGTAGGAAGAATCAGAAAGAATTTAGCATTTGATAATGGCATTTCTCTTTGGTGCGTTGCTGATAATTTAAGAATCGGCGCAGCATTAAATACTGTTAGAATATGCAAAAAAGTTATAGAGATGGGATTATACAGAGGAGCGTAGATTGGGCCGGATTGTATCAAAAGGAGACATTATAAATATAGTACGCAAAGGACAAAAAGAAGGTAAAACGTTTGCGGCAACAAACGGTTGTTTTGATATTCTTCACATTGGTCATGTAAGATATCTGCAAAAAACAAAGTCTTTCGCCGACTATTCTATTGTAATGTTAAACTCTGATAAATCCGTAAAAATGCTCAAGGGAGAGTCCAGACCTATAAATTGTGAACAAGACAGAGCTGAAATGTTAACAGCTTTGAGTTGTGTTGATTATGTGGTATTATTTGAAGAGAAGTCTCCTGCTAAATTATTGGAGAAAATAAAACCTGATATATATACAAAGGGGGCGGATTATACTCTGGAGACGCTGCCGGAGAAAGATATAGTATTAAAAAATAATATCAAGGTAGAGTTTATAGAATTTGTTCAAGGCAAATCGACTACAAATATAATTAAGAAGATAAATAATTAGTTATAAAAAATAAAGGAGTTAATTATGAAAACTTTTTCATTGGAACAAATTGCACAAATTACAGGCGGTATGCTGACAAAGGCAAAAGATGTTGCGATAACAAAAATCGCTCCTCCTCTTTTAGCGGATGAAAGCACTTTAGCATTAGCTTTAGGAGAAGATGAAATTGCTAATCTTTCATCTACAAAAGCTCAGGCAGCACTTGTTCCTTTGGGAGTAAATATCGACGGTTTTTCAACAATAGAAGTTGAACGTCCCAGATTAGCAATGATGAAGCTTATAACTATGTTTTACGAAGAACCTGCTGTAAATGAAGGAATTCATCCGTCCGCAGTAGTCGCATCTACAGCAAAAATCGGTCAAAATGTTTCATTAGGTGCCAATGTTGTTGTTGCGGAACATGCAGTAATTGGTGATAACTCTAAAATACTGGCTAATTGCTATATAGGAAACGGAGCTGTTGTCGGAAGCAATTGTTTCTTCCACCCCGGTGTAAACATTGGAGACAGAGTTAAAGTTGGTGATAAAGTAATCCTTCACCACGGAGTTTCCCTCGGTGCTGACGGGTTCAGTTTTGTTACAGAAAATCCAAATAACATAGAGCAAGCAAGAAAAGATGGTGAAATAAAAGAAAATAACGTTGAACAAGTAATATTCAAGATTCCTTCTATCGGTTCGGTTATTATAGGAAACAATGTTGAGATTGGAGCAAATACTTGTATAGACAGAGGAACTATTGAGAACACTGTAGTAGGAGATAATACAAAAATCGATAACCTTGTTATGATTGGACATAACTGCCGTATCGGTAAAGGTTGTATGATTGTTTCACAAGTAGGTATCGCAGGCAGTTGCGTAATCGGAGACAGAGTTGTTATAGCAGGTCAAGCAGGACTTGCGGATCACATTTCTATAGGAGATGATACAATTATTGCAGCACAAGCCGGTGTGTCAAAAAGTTTCCCTGAAAAATCAATAGTAGTCGGCTCTCCTGCTGCTCCGAGAAAAGAATTCATTAAACAATTAAAAATAATGAAGGATGCGGGAGATTTAATATCTAAATTTAAAAAATATGAGCCGCTCTTGAAATCCTTTGAAGAAAGTGTAAATGAAAGCGAAGTTGCTAAGGTATAATTAATGGGAACTATAAAATCGGAAATAAAAACATCGGGCAGATCGCTAATGAAAAACCGTGAGTGTGAGGTTATAATTAAGCCTTCAAGGGGCGGTGGAATAAGAATTTTTTCTAAAGGTGCTGATACACCATTTAGCGTCTGTATAGAAAATCTATATTCTACAGACCATTGTGTAACTTTATGCAGTAAAGACAAAAGAACTCTTTTGGGTGACTATAAATATAAAGTTATGCTTTGTGAACACTTTATTGCAGCTTGCGCAATTTGCGGCATTGATTCTATAGATGTATATTTATCTGAAACAGAAATGCCTATATTTGACGGTAGTGCAAAAGTTTGGGTGGATTTATTTGAAAAAGCGGGAATAGAAGATGTTAAAAAAGATTTTTATACAGTAAGTGAACCTGTATATTATCTCAATGGGAAAACAAGCCTTGTAATATTGCCGGATAAAGAACTTAGAATAACATATGCCGTAAATTATGACCATCCGGACTTGCACAACAGGTGGGCAACTCTGGATACGGGGCATTTGGATGAAATTATAGAAGCACGAACATTTGGTTTCTATAAGGATTTAAAAAAATATCAAGCAATGGGTTTTGCAAAGGGTGTTACATATGATAATACAGTTGGTCTAAAAGATGTTGGTTATACGACTGAACTGAGATCTGAATTAGAGCCTGTTAAACATAAAATTTTAGATTTAATAGGAGACCTTTATTTAACAGGAGTTTCGCCGTTAAATATGAAAGCACAAATCTTAGTTAAAGAAGCAGGACATGCAGTTCATGCGAAAGTTGCACAAATATTAAAAAGTAAGTTGGTAAAAATATAAAATAAGGAGAAAATAATGACTGAAGAGATGAAAAATGAAGTACTGAGCTTTGATATAATGCAGATTATGGAAATGATTCCTCACAGATATCCTTTTTTGTTAGTTGATCGGATTACAGAATGCGTACCGGGAAAATATTCCAAAGGATATAAAAATTTAACAATGAATGAAACATTTTTCCAAGGACACTTCCCTAATAATCCAATTATGCCGGGAGTTCTGCAACTGGAAGCTTTGGCACAATGCTCAGCACCTATTCTTATGTGCCTTCCTGAATATAAAGGCAAATTAACATTGTTTGCAGGAGCTGACAATGTAAGATTCAAAAATATTGTTCGTCCAGGAGACAGACTTGATATGGAAATTGAACTTTTAAAATCTAAAGGCCCGATAAGTAAATGCCACGCTGTAGGCTCCGTTAACGGAAAAGTATGTATTGAAGCAGATATGACAGTTGCTTTAAAATAATTTGCTGCATAAATAAAAACATGCTTGTGTAAATATCTTTCACAAGCATGTTTTTATTTATGTAAATTTTTGTTACAAATACTCTTTTTTTGCTAAAGTTTTTTTTAAATATGCCGATATATAAAGTGTAAGACTTTAGATAAGTGAGCATTTTATGTCAGGTGAAATTCAAAGACAATATGAAACCTACCAGAAGCGTTACCCATTGAGGACACGAGATGCTATAGTTGATTTAATGCTTAAAGATGGCGTTATCACACCTCAGACTGCTAAAAAGATTAAAAGCGGAGTTAGTTTATTTTTGCTGGATAATGTTTATTCACTCAGCATTGAAAAAGCAGAAAGTCCAACCAATATTATGGGGGGATATTTTCAAAATACAAAACCGAAAACAAAATTTAACCGAAAAATAGAACCTGCATTTCAATCAATAAAACAAGGAGATTGTTGGCTTTTATCAGATATAAATTCTCTCAATCAAACCGAATGGGGTAAAAGAGCCATTTATAACGCTATTATTCCTGACAAATATGGTGGAGTTACTATAAAATTCAAAGGTTCTTTACTCAAACAAAAAAATTTTTATATCTCAGAAAAGGAAATTTTAGATGCGAAAAAGAGCGGACTTTATTCATCAGGTGACGATGATATGATAGCCTTTGAGCTTGCAACCGAAAAGTACTCAAAATTGCTGGTAACAACAGGTCTTTACAAAAGAAATAGCCATTTTGATGAACAATTCGGAAATAAATCATATATTGCAGGCGGAGGAGCTTATGATAAAAACGGAAATTCAATTAATATTTCAGGTCTTATCACCGGCATTGATGATGTTACAGTGGCTTTTACAATGGATACAAAAGTCCCCCCAAAATTATTAAAATACTTATCCGGGAATCACGATATCGCTATGGTATGCGGCTTTAGTCAAGTAAAAGATGTTGCCGGCAGGGATAAAAATGACCCTGTGCACGGAGGACATGCATATGCAATTAAAAACTTTGTATACGGAAAATTTGTTACTCTAATTGATCCATACCACGGAGATAAAGAAATTAAGCTATCATGGAATAAATTTATAAATGATGTCTGGACAATTTCTATTTCCCCAAAAGATAATAAAACTAAATATGAAGTTGAAAAATTAATTCCGTCAAGCCTAAAAAACGAAAGAGATATGGCGTTAAAGAGAATGGCAAAAAGAAATGATAAAATGGACATACTACGAAAAGAAGAACATATAATAAATGAAATTTTTCCTCAAGTTTCAAAAATTCTTTTAGGATTTGGAATTTACGGAAAAGACTTAAATTTTGATAACATAAAGCTTCAATCAGATATTTTTAAAAATACACGATTTGACCTTGTATATAATGACATTAAAAGAAAAACCCCAACAAATACAAACCCCTCTACAACAGAGGTTAATAAAGATAATGTTGTATTGCTCCTTGACATAAAACCGGACTTTATAGAATTTTTAGATAAATATAAATCCGGTTGGGGCAATGGCAAAGAAAAAAAGGAACTTATCTCACCTATAATTAACGCCCTTGCTGAAAAAGCAAAAGAAGTTGAAATCAATACAAATATAATTAATGAATTTAAAACAAAATGCTTTAAAGAACTTGATGCAGTACTTTATACAGATGAAAAAGTTATAAAATCTGAAGTAAAAAAAATTCTGCAACAGATTAAGGCAAAAATGGAGTAACTATAACAAAATAGTTCTGCAAAATTATATATTAAAACTCTTTCTTGAGCCTTCTTCGTGGTATAGACCGCCGCCGCAAATTGTTTCTACAACCTTTAAAACAAATTCTCTCGATGCATCCGAGCTATTCAAGAAAAATTCTCTGTTTGCGAGGTGGCGAATTTTAAAAATAGAATTTTGGGATTTATCAGCAGGCACAAAAAGTGAAGCAACTTCTTTATCCAATAGAATTTGCATCATATCGTTTCTCGATTTAACACCTTCCATCAATTCATTGTAATTTCCGTTTATTGCCATTATACGTCCGGAAAACATCGGAGCAGCACCTTCCCTGAACAATGCCTGAGGTTCATAGTTGCATCTTGTGGTTAGGCTTATTGTATGCCACAAAATATTTATCACAACTACGCTTTTATCTTTGTCATGCTCTACATATATATTCTCTGTTGTTATTCCTCTGGATGCAAAGGACTGCTTCAGAGAATCTGCGATAGCTTTTAAGTTTTCTATCATTTCCGCAAAAATCTCTGTAGTGTTCAAAGTTGCATGTTGATAATCAAGAAACTGTTTATACATATGAGTTGAAACAAGTCCTATTCTCTCTTGTATAAGCGTTGATTTTCTGAAAGATGTTTCTGAATTATTAAAATTTTCGTAACCTTGAGTCAATATATAAAGCCTCCTTATATAATTGTACACTCAAACTAATGTCAAAGTAAACATGCTTTATGAAGTTTTGTAAAAAAATAGGTCAAGTATGTTATAAAAAGTAAAAAATGTGGAAATCAAAAGTATAAGAGATTCTTGGCCATGTGCTGAGGGTTAGTAGTCCAGGAAAGGAGTATTAAAAATGGAAATTTTAAATTTAGTTTTATTCGGATGTGTATTCTATCTTGCAATGATAGGAATTCCTACTCTTTGCGAAAAAAGAGGTAAATAAGGTTTATATAAGTCTTTTAAGCTTTGCTTGAGAAGCTACTTGGGCAAGTTTTTGTTCTTCGGATTTAATATCTATGGATGAAATATTGCCATTCTTTGCAAGTTCAATAAACATTTTTTCAAACAATATATAAAAAACTTTTGCCTGATTATCGTTATTTTGAATTAGAGCAAGAGCATCGTTTATTATTTGAAGCGCTTCGCTAACATTTGATTTTAGTATTTCCAATCGTGCAATAAAGTACTTTGCAAGTAATATCATGATATACATTGCCGAATTTTCCGATTTTTGCAAGATATCATTATAAATTACAGCTGCCTTATGTTTTGCTCCTTCTTTAGCATATGAATCAGCAATAAGGAGCTCAGAGAACATTTCTATCATTTTTTGATGAATATCTGATGCTAACAGTTTTGCCTGATATATGTTTTGAGCAAATACTTTATTATCGTTTTTATGTGTTTCAAATTCTTGTAAAATCAAATATATAAGTTTTGAAAAACTTGATGCATCTTCAATATTTGACGGTGCAAAGCTTGCTCCATCAATAAATTCTTTTATTGCAACTATTGCATCCTTATCAGGAAGTTCCGCTCCAAGAGCTATATTTATCTTTGCAAAATATTCATCTAAGCCGGAATCCAGAACAATTAATTTTGCAAGTCCAACCAATCTAAAAGTTTCCATCATATGAGAAACAAAAAGGTTTGTTGAAAAGTTCACAGGTTTAATTTTTTCTATTATTTCCGGCCTTATTACAGAAAGCAGTTCTTGAGCAATTTCAATACAATTTCTGAATTCACCAATGTTAAACAGTATCTCAATATTTACCAAGGATAGTAATAAGAATCTCGTATTTATTGCTCCGTCAACAATTAAAGTCGGATTCGGCATTCTGGTAAGAATATTATGTAATAATGTCAGTGCATCCGTGTAATTTGAAGATAACAATGCACCTTGAAGCATAAGATTTGAAAGTTTTACAATTTTTTCATTATCATCTTCTTTAATTGCATCCATTAATAAAACATTTTCGATTGAATAAATTTTCTCAGGTGAATATCCGTATAAACTCATTAAAATATTTTGATATACTTCTTTTTTATTATTTTCAATCTCTTCTTCCGAAATTGCAGGCTCTATATGCTCAGCCAGAGATAAGCATCCTAAACAATTTTTGAGATAAGCGTCATAGTCTCCGACACTCATTGCAAATTGCGAATTTTTCCATAAAAGTAAGTATTCGTCTTTATACAATTTTAATTTACCCATTAATAGAAGAATAAGCGTGCTATTAAGCCCTTTACCTATTTTTGCAATAATATTTTTACATAAATATTCTTCTATTTCCGGTTTTAAAGACATTTGAATAACTTGCTTCATTAAGTTGTAATTATTTATGTATACACAATTGCTTTCAACGTAAACAAAACCCTTTTCTTGAAGAATCTTGGCATTTTTATCAATTTCTTTCACACCTAATGTTTCAAGAACAGCAAAATCAAGTTTTTGTCCTAAATATACAGAATATGCTAAAATCATTGAAGCATCCATATAATTTGCCATATGTTTAAATCGTGCTCTCAGCAGCTCTTTTATATCAAATGGCAAAATTACTGAATTATTACTCTTTATAAGCAGCCTGTCTTCAAAGCTTATAAGAACGTCTTTTTCTTTCAAATATGCAATCGCATTGTCAAAGTATAATTTAGATCCGCCAAAATTTTCTTTTAATTTTTCATAATAAAAAGAGTTTATAAAATCGGATGCATCTTCTTTTATGGTTGAAAGGACAGCCTCCAAACCGGTTTTTTGAAGCATAATTTCTATATAATTCGGATTTGCTAATAGTGCTCGCAATTTACCATGAACCGCTATAGAACTATTTGTTATAAATACAAAATTTACATTTGCATTATTGAATCTGTCGAAGAACAATTGAAGAGTTTGAATTGTTGTATCATCAATATATTCAAAATCTTCTATTATAATTACGCAGTTCTTTAATGATGCAAGGAAACATTCAAAGTCTTCCATATAGGCAAATCTTGCATCTTCTGAAGTTGCAGATTTTCGTGCAACACCATATATTAACTGTTTTATGGATTCAAATCTTTGTACTTCAAAATTTGAATCTATAAAAGCACTGTGAGAAGGTATCTTATAAAAATCAATGAATATTTGTTCAAGAATAGCCCAGGGTTTATAATTTAGCTCTTCCGTACATGTCGCTCGTACAACTTTCATACCTTTTGAAACATAGTAATTTACTATATCTGATGTTTTTAGCTGGTATTCGCAGTCTCCGCGTAAGGCAACAATTTTATTGTTTCCTATAATTTCCTCAATCCCGATAGGTATGCTCTTTTCAAATTTACATTTAGCATTTATATCAAAGATTTTAAATCCATACAAATCTTCTGATTCATCTGCTTTTACATTCTTTTTAATATTACTGACCTTTACATCTGCAATTTTCTCTTCAAAAGATTCGTTTGGCGGTAAGATATACTTATCCAGGATAATTTCATAGAACATTACACTCATGCCATTTTGTTCAACTGAATAAAGAGAGTCCGTTTTATAATCTTTTGATATATTATCCTGCACAAATTGGTCTAAAACTATTTGCATGCCTCGCAAATAACGTTTTTCGTCTTTTTTTACGGTAAATAGTTTTACGTTGTTATCTAATGTTATATTCTTCAAAAGATCTTCCGCATTCTTTTTTACTATAGTAACGCTTAATTTTAGTGGAGTGCCCAACTCTTCTATTGATTTGAGATTTATGGATGCAAAAGAATTAATCACTTTTAATGCAAGTCTTACCGCTTTATCAACAGATGTAGCAAAAGAAAGTTCCTTATTGAAATTTACAACATAAGTGTCCCCGTAGACTATAATCCGTCCTTCAATTCCTTTTAATATCGAAACAATTAAATTTTTTATACGGATTTTAAATTTTGAATAGAGTTCTTGAGAACTCAAAACTCGTCTTATACTTTTTAAACCTGAAAATTTTATAGAAAGAGATGCAAATTCATCTGATTCACATTCTTGATATGCAACACTCGTAGATACAGAAAATCCGCATTTGCATTTACCTGAAGAAGTGGATACAACTCTCCCGCATTTTGAACACTTCTCCAATATTATGTATCCGCAATTTTCACATACCGGACTGTGCCCTAATGTTCTGCAATTTGGGCAAACAAGCGATAAAACCTTGTGGCAATACGGACAAACAGTTGCACTGTCCGAAATATTTCTATGACATTTTGGACATTCCATGTTAAAAATTATAGTCTAATTTTGCTCATTATGCTATACTTTAAAAGGAGGGCAATTATGATTTTATTACACATCCTTTTGGAACCTGCAATTCTGATAATTACTGCATGTTTTCTGTTTTTTATATTACTTGTATTAAAAAATTACTTAAAGGTTAAAAAGAACCTGTCAGCAGTATATAAATTTTTAAAATCGCTTAATCAAAAAGAACTATCATACAGATTTCAAGAACTTGATGCGTTTATGGCATCAAATGCCTTTACTGCAACAACTTGGGAAGATTTTAAAAAAGCTTTAATTTTTCCTGAAAAGTTATACATTGCATCTCAAAATCAAAAATCAACAGGGGATTTTAAATCTGAAATTTATCTGACAATTGATGCTTCCTATTTCTTCAATGAGGACACACTGGTTTTTTCAAAAATAAATAACAAATTTATCCAAACCATGCCGACTTTGTTGACAGGTTTAGGTCCGTTTTTTACATTTTTAAAAATGGCTATTGCATTCACGACTGTTAATTTTTCTGTTGAATCAGAGGTTGGAAATTCACTTAACGGATTAATTGCCAATATCCAAATAGCTGCCCTTTGTTCTGTATTTGCAGTCGGTTTTTCTCTAATGTTTATGTTTCTTGAAAAAGTTATGTATAACAGAATGTGCAAAAAATACTATCTAGCAATACAAAAAGAATTTATTAGATTATTTGATGTTGTAACAAGTGAAAAATTTCTTATTGATTTAGTAAAAGAATCTAAAATTCAAAATTCAACAAATGAACGATTGTTAAAAGCTCTGCCGGAAGATTTTGCAAAAGCAGTAGTAAAAAGTTTAGGCGAAACAACCACTCCGTACTTAGAAAATATTCTTTACAGCCTAAATAAACTCAATGAATCAATGAATCACGGCGGAAATGGCGATGTTGTCGACAAATTATTTTAACAAAAGGATTGGTAAATGAGAATTAGACCAAAAAATGACGATAATAGTGAAAATAATATATTTTGGGTAACTATGACCGACCTTATGACGGCATTGGTTTTGGTATTTATCGTTCTTTTCTTTTATACATACATGACAAGTTATTATGAAAAAATTCAAGAAAAACTTGAACAAAAAAATGCTTCACAAGCGCTTGAAGAAACATTAAAAGAACAAAATATTGATGCTAATATAGATAAAGCAACTGGCGTTGTAAAAATTTCTGATTTGGAATTATTTGATGTAAACAGTTACGAATTATCAGAAAAAGGTAAAAAATACTTGGATAAATTTGCTCCTGCTTACTTAAATTCACTTTTTTCAAATAATTATATGAAAGATAATTTAGATAAAATAATTATTCAAGGACATACTGACTCTCAAACATTCAAAGGAAAATTTTCTGATGATGAACAATATATGAAAAATATGGATTTAAGCCTTAAAAGAGCATACGCCGTAGCAAATTACATGACAAACACTCCATACAATAAGTCTCACGGTAATAGATTAAGAAAAATGATAATTGTAGAAGGCGCAAGTTTCTCAAATCCGATTTTGGTTAACGGAAAAGAAGATTTTTCAAAGAGCAGAAGAGTTGAATTAAAACTTGTTATGAAGGGAAAAAGCAAATAATAACTCCAACAATTGCTGATATTAAAATATAAAAAAGCGGGTCTTTTTTGTTTTTCCAGCTTATAAGAAGCAGAATCCCCAATAGAATCATTGCCTTAATGTCTTTAATTTCAGGTTTCAAAAGTCCTACTGCAACAGATGTAAGAAGTGCACAACTTATCGGTTTTAATGTTTCTATTAAAGATTTAACATAAAAGTTTTCACTAAATTTTTTTAATAGTTTTGAAACAATAATTACAAGTATAAAAGACGGGAGCATTTCAGATGTTGTAGCTAATAATGAGCCCCAAATGCCTGCAGTTTTTAGTCCGGCATATGTTGCAACATTTATACCGACAGGTCCGGGAGTTATTGATGCAACTGCAACCATCTGAGTTAATTCATTCAAATTATACCATTCATACTCTTGTGATATATGGTACAAAAACGGAATTGTTGCATATCCGCCTCCGAATGAAAAAAGCCCTATTTTAAAAAATTCTTTAACCAGTAACCAATAAATCATAGAGCTTTGGCCCTCATAATTCGTTTTGTAATTAAACCTATAAGGCTAAAGATTAAAATAGTTTGAACCGGGCTTAAATGAAAATAAAGCAATCCTATTAATGACATCAAAAATATCAAGTAAAAAAACACGCTTTTTTTTGTTTTTTGCCAAACTTCTCTTACTGTTAAAATAATAAGTGCAATAACGGCCACTCCTACTCCCCAAAAGGCTCCTGCAATAAAATTATTTGAAACAATGTGTTCTAAAAATGATGCTAACAATATAATACACAAAAAGGGAACCAGTATTACACCAAGCATGCCTGCAAAAGCGCCGCATTTTCCTTTCAATTTATAACCGATAAACATAGAAATATTTGCAGCAATTATCCCGGGCAATGACTGTGATAGCGCAAAATAATCCATCAATTCTTCATATGATATAAGATTTCTCTTATCTACAAACTCAGATGTCAGAATTGGAAGAATTACATATCCTCCGCCGAGCAAAATTGCACCAATTTTAACAAATATAAAAAATAACTTAATTAAAGACACTTTTTTATCCTAAACTAAAAACCGACAGTTAGCCCCGCACACAGGTTTATTGACTGCCCTGTTACTCCTTTTGCTTCCTTTGAAATCAAGTATTTAACCATATCTGCAACTTCGACGGGAGAAACAAAGCGTTTTTGAGGAATGCATTCAACAACTTCCTCTTTTGTCCAATTACCATCATTTGCAGAAGAATTCCCCATTTCAGTATCAACCCATCCCGGGTTTATTGTATTAACAGTGATTCCGTATTGAGCAAGTTCAAGAGCAATTGCTTTTGTTGCGCCTATCAACCCTGATTTTGATGCAGAATATACACTTGCACCGGCTTCTCCCATAACTCCGCTTATTGAACCAATATTAACAATTCTTCCCCATAGGTTTTTTTTCATACATGGAACCGCCTTAGAAATCAGATAAATAGGAGCTTCCAAATTTACTTTGATAAGATTTTTAATATTTTTAAATTCCAGATTTTCTACGGGAGAATAATTGTATTCACCTGCATTATTAATTAACACATCAATATTATTTGATTCAATATACCTGCCCAAATCCTGTAATTCGTTGTCATTTAAGAAATCACACACAAAATAATTACTATAAATTTTTAGCAAATCTTCATTTCTGCCAACCGCAAATATATTTCCTTGAAGATTTTCGGCAATTGCCTTCCCGATACCTCTTGTAGCTCCTGTAACCATTATATTCATAATAATATCCTCTAACTAAATATTATCATAAACAAGCAAAGACGCAGTCTCAGAAAAAATCAGACTGCGCCGAAACTTACTACAAATCACCTTTCATACATTACAGGAACTGTGCCTGATATGCATAATATGACATTACATCTTGCTGCCCGTCTTGCTTATTGGCTTGACCGAATACCCTTTGAGCCTCGCTTCTTATACCTGCAAAATAAGCCATTGCCTGACCGTCAATTGCGCTTTGACTCAATAATTGTATTGCATTGTTAAATGCAGCATAATCCTTGTCATAATCACCTGTTGCCTGTACGCCTATTTGTGCACATAAACCGGCCCAAGGAACTACGTTTTTTTGATTATTTTGATTTTTTATCTGATTCTGTACTTGATTTGAATACTCCTCATACATTGCAGTATTCAATTTTTTAAGGTCACTTGTGTTTCCGGTAGGTGTAATACCGAATTCATCAAATGCTTCTTTAAGCGCTCTGTCATTTGCAGGCACTCTTCCCAAGTATGAGTAAATGTTTGCGCTTGTGTACGAATATACTCCGTTGACTGTGAAATTAGACATGACACACCTCTTATATGATATATAATATATATCGGCACAAATTCTAAAAACTTTAGGGTTTTTGGAAAAATTGTTACAAATCTTTACAATATAAAATCAAAAAGCGCATGATTAAAGGGTTTTGACGGTATATATTCTTATATGTCGTTTATATATTTTATTAAGTTTTGTAACAAATAATTTCTTTTTTGAAATTCAAAAAGTTTTATATACTTTATATATATGTAAGACAAATCAATAGAGAGTTAAAAAACAGAGAGACAAAAAACAAACAAAGAGAAAGATGAAGCTTAAGCACGCTTGAGCTAAAAGAGACAACAGAATCCAAGTTTATGACAAAGATTCATATTAAGATGACTTGTAATAAATTTGAGTTCTGCAGCGGAGAAAAACGACCTTTTCGGAAGAATCGGTCTATAAGAGAGGTAAAATATGGCAGTACTTAACAGCTATAACATCAATGCTATGGCAACACAAATTTCACGAGAATTTTACATTCAAGACAACCCGCAGGAAGATAAATCCTACGTATTAGTAGATGAAATGCGACTGTTTGCGATGGACTTAAAATCACGAGTAACATTTATTTCACGAACTAAAAATTAAAAATTTTGAATTTAACAAATAAAAATTTTATTCCCCAAACTTACTTATCTATTAGCACCTGACTTAGGTCAGGTTTTTTTTATGCTAAATAATTCAAGATTGCACCGCCAATTTCTTCTGTCGGATCAAAATATTTATCAGAGGGCGGCTCAATGGAATTTCTTATAAGCATTTTTACAAGCGGACCAAATGCATCAGGAATTTTTGTTTTTCTGTATATACCTGCTAAAAAAGTCTGGACATTCGGAGATTTTGTATCATTATATTTTGATAATGTCGGATATAGGTTTGATATTTCAGATTTTGAAACTCCGTTATCCAGCATTAAATTTAATGCATACAAATTTTCAATAATGTCATCTTCGTTTTTCGGATTTTCCAGATTATGCTTTATAATAGGCAGGGCACTCTCTTTTTCGGATGCTAATTTTTGGACTTTTGCATCATCAAAAACACAATAATTTCTATACTGATTTGGATATAAAACAACCATAAAAATATCTTACATGCTCATAATAAAATATAAAGCAGCGCACGAAAGTGCAGGAACATACGGAAGGTATGTAAGTTCGCTTTCTCTTTTCATACTTTTAATAACCGAAAATGCCAATAATATACCTAATATCATTAAAACTGCTAAACTAACAAGAGACTGATTTACTGATTTAAAAAACGCAACAGAAAGTAAAAACAATATCATTAATATACAAACTTTTTTTTCGTTGTTTTTATACGATTTGTACAAATACATAGGAATTATAAAAATCATTGCTGCAAAAAGCGCATATAATAGAACCGGAATAATGTTAAAAATCCCTGCTATAGCACCAAGAGCTCCTGCTACATACGAATCTGCCTCACCCATAGCCCTTGTACCTGCAAAAATATAACCGAGTCTTGCAACAGCTTCTATTATTATAACGCCCGCTAAAATTCCCAGAAAAGAATACCACAAACCTTGCAATCCGTTGTTTATAAAAGCATAAACTATACCTGATATCGCCATTATTATTGCAATATTACAATCTACAAGTTTTGCCTTAAAGTCTGTTGTAGTCATTATAATCAAACAAGATATCCAAAACATTACAAATAATGTTTTGATTTCAAAACCGAATTTTATATATGTTAGCGCAAACATAGCCATAGTAAGCAATTCAATAAACGGATATTGAATACTTATTTTTTCATGGCAAAAATAACATTTTCCTCTTAATAAAATATATGATATAACCGGAATATTATGCCACCAATATAATTTATGATTGCATTTTGGACATTTTGAAGGCGGAAAAACAATGCTTTCGTCGTTTAATGACCTCAAAATAACAACGTTATAAAAACTTCCGCAGCACAAACCGATAATGCATACCCAAAACATTATATATCCAAACGTTAATTCCATGCTAAATTGCTCCGAGTAAAACTGATTCCAAATCTGATTTTGAAATCATTTCATAAAGCAAACCGAATGCTTTTTTAAGTTTTCTGGAAACTTGCATTTGAGAAAGTTCCAGACGTTCTGCAATATCTTTTTGACTTAAATCATTATGATAATACAGTTCCACTAATTCTTTATACTCCTCTGGCAGCTTTGAAATCAAACTAAGAAGCAGCATTTTAGTATCTTCAATTTCTGTTTTTTCTTTATAATCATTACTTGCCAGAACTTCTTCGTATCCCAAATTATCATTATCAGAACGATAAACATCTTCAAGAGAATATGTGTGTTTTCTTCTGTCAGCTTGAAGTGCCATATCAACTTCTTTAGGTGTCACGTTAAGTGCTTCTGCCACAAAATCGCTTGTTAAATCATCTAATTGTTCGGGCGTAAGCGTGCTTATAAAAGAATTTATACGATATGAAAGCTCTTGAATATGCCTTGGAACTCTTATTGTATTAAGTTTATCCCTCAAATAATGTTTCATTTCTCCGATAATAAGACTACCTGCATATACTTTAAAATTATCATTTTTATCGGATGAAAAACTTTCTATTGCTTTTAGTAATCCTATAGAACCTGCTTGAATCAAATCATCAATCGGGTCGTAAGAACGTCTTGCAATCGTCTTTGCAATACGCTTAACGATAGGGAGCATTGTAGACACTATCATTGTTTTAGCCTTTGCTTTTTTAAATGGGTCTCTTGCTATTCTATATTCATCAAGCCATTCAGAAACTATTTCTTCTCTGCTTCTCTCATTATTTTGCAAAATCTTATCTCCACATATGTACAGTTACATAATACCACAGCTTTTGAGGTTAATCAATTTATAAATAAAAAATCAAGTTTATTATAAAGTCAGCAAAAAGCATATAGACAGTTGATAATACTGCTGCTTTTGTTGTTGATTCTCCTACATCCTTAGCTCCGCCTCTTGTTTCATAACCTTGAGTGGCGCAGACAAGTGCTATCAAAATACCAAATACAAAACCTTTAAATAAACTTATATAAATATCACGTGCATTAAGCCACAACCAGACAGAATTAATGTATCTTGCAGGGTGCAAACCGATTGTTGCATGAGAAACTAAAAGGCCGCCTGTAATACCGATAAGTTCTGCAATCATTACAACCATCGGAACCGTTATTGCAGCTGCAATAATTCTTGGTGTAAAAAAGTAACCTACCGGATCTACTTTCAGTGTTTTTATGGCGTCAACTTGCGAAGTTACCTGCATGTTAGCAATCTCTGCAGATATTGCAGTTCCGGCTCTTGCGCCTATTGCAAGAGCAACAAACCCCGGAGCAATTTCACGTATCATTACAACTGCAATAGAACCTCCGACATATGCTTCTGCACCGCTCATCAAAAATTGTTTTGAAACCTGTATTGCAATAACTGCAGCTGATACAAAAGCTATCACAAGTGAGATTACTAAAGAATCATAACTTATTGATGCAGCTTGAGAAAGAACATGACAAAATCGAGAACGTCCTGAAACTAAGTAAAAAACGCTTTTATAAAGATTTTCAACGCACTTTCCGAAAAATGTAATCATAAATCCTCTCTTTAAATATTATACAATTAAACTTTATTTTGTAAATTTATGTAACAAAAAATAGCAATTTTTTCAGCTTAATTGTTTTTATATAAATATAAGTGTGGAGGCAGTTTTATGTATGAAGTTAAAAACGGAATTACAAAAATAGACGGTTCAAAAGGTAAATATGATAATACAGTTACAAATCCGTCTGTTAAATACGGAAGAAATGCTGTAAACAATTTTTATAGCTATCTGGAGGCTCCAATTGTTAATGATAAAATGAATCCTGCTCCGATTTTAGATTTTAGTCTTAATCCGAATGCAGCTGATGAAAATGCTAAAAAAGTTGAAGGATTTATAAACAAGAATAATGATTATCTTAATGCGCTGCCTCCGCTTGAATTTGAATATCGTTATATGCCAAATATCCAAAAAGGACAAATTGATAAAGATGCGCTTTTGGGTGCTGCGTACGAAGAAATGGGAAGAAGAGATACTGTTAATGTAAATGATTTTGACAAAGTTTATGGACCAAACAGCGGATTTACAACAAAACCTATGGATGTAAACAATGACGGAAAAATTGATGTTGCTGAATATGGTTCGGGAATACTTGCAGCTGATATGTTAAGTAAATCCGATAAACCTGATATGAACAATATAGACGGAACGATAAGCAGTAAAGGATATAATGCAGTTCTTGAATATACAAAGAAAAGCAATGCAGATGCTGCAGCGGCTCTTTATTCAAACATCTATAATAACTTTAATTTATCTGATGCTAAAAATAATTTTAAGCCGGAAGTATAGTAAACTACAGAAATATTATATTAAATATAAAAATCATTAACAATAGTAGCTAATTTCACATTTTGTGAAATTAGTTTTTTTTGTAAAAACTATAAAACAAAGCAAAGCAGATTATAAGTGGTGCGCGAAGTTCTTTTGCATAAACAGAGAATGTAAGTCTATTTGATGCCGGAAACAAAACTAAAAAATGAAATTAACGAATTGTTTACTCATATCTTGCAAGAGGGGGGGAATTATTTGTAAAATTTTTAATTCTAATGTAAACAAATGTAACAATATAAAACAATGTTGTTATTAACCCAAAAATATGTGGAATTAACAAATATTGTAGAGAGTTATGCAGGAAGCATATAAAACTAAGCCAGAAAGGAGTAACAAATGGCAATTACTATTAACACAAACTTATCATCACAAATTGTTCAAGCAAACTTGAACAAATCAACAAATGCTTTGAACCAAGCAATTGAAAGAATGACCACAGGTTACAAAATTAACCACGCATCAGACAACGCAGCAGGTTATTCAATTGCAAGAAGCTGGGAAGCAAAATTGGGATCATTAGACGTAGCAGCAGATAACGCAGCAACAGGTGCTGACATGTTATCAACATTGGAAGACCATTATGCATTGATTTCAACACACGTACAACGTGTAAGAGACTTGACAGAACAAGCAGCAAACGGAACATACGGTTCACAATCAAAAGCTGCAATTCAAGAAGAAATTAAAGCAAGACTTGATGAAATTAACCGTATTGCAAAAAACTGCGAATTCGGTGGTGTTGACTTAATGCAGGGTATGAATAATGATATTTATCTTCAAGTAGGTCTTGATTCAGATATGACAAAGAGCGGCATTAGGCTTGATAAAAACTTATTTGCAGAAGGTGATACAAAACATTTATTTAAATTTGAAGGTAACACTGGTGATAAAGCATACAAAAACTTTGATCCGACAGTCGTTAATGGTGACTACGGAACTGCTCAAATTGCTCAATTCTGTGCAGGATTAGGTTCAGGTGACGGTGCAAAGTCTGCATCACAAATGCTTGAAATTATAGATGGTGTTATCGACAGAATTTCTTCACGTGTAACAACCTTAGGTGCTGCACAAAACAGAGTAGAATCAGCAATAGAATCAATAGCAGTACAGTCAGAAAACATCACATCATCTCTGTCAACATTAAGAGATGCAGATGTAGCACAAGAATCATCAAACTTCTTGAAAGCACAAATATTACAACAAGCATCAGCAACACTGCTTGCAACAGCAAACCAATCACCAAGCATTGCGTTGAACTTGTTATAATAGATATTCTGACATATATATTTATTCTAAAAAAGAGCAAGGTTTTAAAAGCCTTGCTTTTCTTTATGGAAAAGAAAAATGCAGAACAAAAATAAAAATTGTGGCTATGAGCGGATTTTGCACCTCAATTGTGACAAAGTGTAACAAAGTTAATAAAAAATGTTATTAACCAAAAAATATGTGGAATTAACAAATATTGTAGAGAGTTATGCAGGAAGCATATAAAACTAAGCCAGAAAGGAGTAACAAATGGCAATTACTATTAACACAA
>JAFVAR010000036.1 GCA_017480425.1 bacterium
GGTTTTAATAATGGATTTTAAATACCACGCAAAACGTGACATTTAGTCACCTTTTGCTGTTCGCGGCGGAGTCCTTACCCCTGCCCACCACTTTAAAAGACTTCTTCGGAGGTCTTTTTTTGTTGGGGTGTACTCTCACGCGTTACCTTAGGGTAACGGGTTCTTTCCTCCTTCCGCTTTTGAGGGTTTTAATAATGGATTTTAAATACCACGCAAAACGTGACATTTAGTCACCTTTTGCTGTTCGCGGCGGAGTCCTTACCCCTGCCCACCACTTTAAAAGACTTCTTCGGAGGTCTTTTTGTTAGGTATATTCTCACGCATTACCTTCCGGCAATGGGTTCTTCCATCCACTGCTATTGATTTTGTTATCAAATGTTTATATTTCCTACGAAGAACGTGACGTTTAGTCATCTTTTCACTGCACTATTGATAAGTAAACATTGTGAAAAGTTTATATTTTATTTTTGTATATCATAGAACTTCCACATTTTGAATATACTCTTCAACATTTGTTTTGCAGAGATATTATCCCAATCTACATCACTATTAAATTCTCCAAGTAGTTGGTGCTTTTCTGTGGAATATAATTTTACTTTTCTTAAATTATCAGAATCAGAAGAATATGGACATCCATTCGGGTACTTTATTTTATTTAACTTGTAGCAATATCCCTTAGATATCTTCTGCGCTTTATTCATTAAATCGAGTTTATCAAATATTGTGTATGTTTTCCAATCATTTTCCGACACATAAAACTTATATTCATTTTCCGAAAACTCGTATGAATCAAAGTATATAAACGCCATTGATTTATGTACACCATCTAACTCTATTTTTTCATCAGATTTTTTGTTATCAATTTTTTGTTCTACAGCAGGCGGGGATGCCAATTGTTCTGCTGCAGTGTTATCATTACAATTTGCGGGACTTAATGCAATTAATAAAGCGATAATTAATACTATTGGTAATATAAATAATGCCGGAATAATTAAAAATTTCAAACATATAAAAAATATTGTCTGTTTTTTTTGAGATTTATTAAAAGCCTTAACATCATTCCACTTTTTACCTTTATAAGCCCATTCATTACCTTTAAGCCCGCAATATAATTTAAATAATTCTGAAAATGGTGTAGTATATAGTGCCCATATAAATAATGTTGTGTAAGACCTGTTATAAAGTCCCCAAATCCAAGTTCCGAAATATGCACCCCAGTTGAAGTCTTTTGTGTAGTCATAAGGTAATTTTGAGGTAACTTTTCCGGGAATAAAAAGCAAACATAATCCTACAATAGAAGTAACAAATGAAATTGCTATATAAACAGAAAACTGAAATATAAACCAAAAATTTGTTAGACCCATGAATATGACACAAACGGCTGTTAGGAAATTGTTTGTTTTTGCACACAAATCTCTTATCCGTCTGTGAATTGTCGGAACCCAAAGAGCCAATACAGCAATTGCACCAATTAGTGTCACAACTTTTAATATTATTGGCGCATTATAAAATATAGTATTAAACTGAAAAATATTTTCTAATGAAGAACATTTTATAAGCCAATACATTATAAATGGAATATTTGCCAGAAAAGAAATTGCAGAAATACATATTAAGTTAATGCAATAATCTCTTCTTCCAAGTATACCGTCATAGCTATATAATTTGGTATTTATATCTAAATTTTCTGACATATATTAACCCATCATATTTTGTCTTATTTATTCAACAGCTGCTCCGCTTACTGCAGCAACAATTATAATAAATGCAAGTATAATTCCAATTAAAATGCCTAATACTGCAAGTATAGTTCCGGCAATAGCCCATTTTTTTTGATATTCATGAAAAGCTTCAACACTTGCGAATTTTTTATTTTTCCATGCCCATTCATTTCCTTTTATGCCAAACCATATTGCTAAAGCTATTTGTGCTATACCTGAAACAAGATTAACAAAAGGAATAAACACTAAAACTACAGTTAATAACATTAATAATGTAATATACGTTTTATTTCCAAGTCCCCAAATCCAAGTTAAAAGAAATGCACCCCAGTTAAAATTATCGGATACATTTTCCGGAACCACAATATTTTCACCTTGACCTGAATTGTTTACAAATGCTTCATCTGCCATCTTTTTCTCCTTACAATTATTCTTATTAAAAGTTACATATATTTATGCCGGATTATATACCATATGCCGTAAAAAAAAATCATATAAAAATATTAAAAAAAGCTATGATGGAAAATTTAATTTTTAGATTACCCCAAAATATTGCCACTTTTCAAGTAGTATATTGCTGCAATAAATAATATTATAACGAATATTACTATGCCTAACTTGCCATTAGAGCTTTCTGCTGTACTTCCATCCGTATATATAGGCAATGGTACTCCCAGTTCTTCTTGTAATTTTTTAACTTTATCTTCATATAACTCTCTATCATCTTTATTTAGATTAAAGTTATCTAAAAGTTTTTTATATATTCCTAATGCAGCTTTATCATCTTCCGCTGTATACTCATAAAACATGGCCAAATCAAAGTAATATTCTCTTTTTTTTAAAATATTATTTTCTAACTCAATAAGTTTGCTAAATATATTTTCAATATTTTTTCTATCTTCTGAGTAATAAACGGAATCCTCACATAAATAGCTAAATTTAACATAGTACGGTATTACATTATTAGGACTTTTTGCAATAATTTTATCACAATATCCAATTGCAGCTTTTTTCCCTTCCAGCTCACTTAGGCAAACTGTTATATTATATTGTGCATCATAATTATATTCATCAATTCCGGAAGCTTTTTGATGATATTTCAATGCTTTTGCGTATTCGTTGTTATCCTGATATAAAGAGCCGAGTAAATTATATGCCTTTATTAGATTTGGGTTAATTTCCAGAGCCTTATTACAAATCTCTATTATAACTGTGTTATCGAAATTTGGTTCGCCTGTATATATGTAATCCATTATTGTTGCTTTTGTATAATAAGCCTCTGCAGAAGAAGAATATTTTTCAATTAAATTATCACAATATTTTATAATCTCTTCTTTATTCTGTTCATTTTCATAAAGATATATCATTTTTTTTTCGTGAATATCAAAATTATCAGGACAAAGTTCCAAAATTTTGTCATAACAATCTAAAATGCTGCTATCATCAATGCAGTATGATTTATATAAATATGCATTAACATTGTTTGGATTATTTTTAATCTCATTTTCAGCTAAAATAATCAAATTATCATAATCTTCTGTGTTTAATAATTCTTCGGCTCTCTCTTTAAATTCCATACGCCCTCCCGAATCGTGTTTTTATTATTTCATATTTTTTATAACCAGTCAAAAAAATATTTTACTTTAATACTTTTTGCCTAACTTTTTGAGTATCAGTAAATGACATTTCGTCCAAAGCAGTTTTTAATGTATTAATTTTATAATCCTTAAATTTTACAGTATCACTTTTATATTCATCCAAATGTATAAAATTCCTGTATACTGTTTTATATTTTGAATTCGCATTCGGAACGTAATCCGCAAAACCAAGCCAAGCATCTATAATATATGGTTTACCGCTATTTTCTACCAACAAAGCCATGTGATCAAGATCTTCATCTATTGCAGTTCTCAGCTCTACTGGCTTAGTATCTTTTATTCCAAGCAATCGTGCAACAATCATTGATAAATCTGTCATTTCAGCACAATTCCCCAAGTTAAAAAATTTGATTAAATCCAAGTATTGATTAATTTTTTCTGCCCCATGATATTTTAGTGAAGTAGATGCAATTGCATATTTCCAACGTGCGCTGCGTATTTTTCTTGTAAGTTCAGTAAGAGAATCTTTTATATTCATATATTTTGAAGAAGCACAATACTTAGTAGATGATACCAGCGGAAATTTTTGAGCAACCATTCTTGCAATATCATCTGCTTTTCTTATTGTACGATTTCTTGAAGTAAATGTGACGTTGCTTATGCTTTGCATTTGTACGCTCCATATTTATGGAATTATGCTAAAAGTTCTTTCCAAACTGATTCCGGAAGTAGTCCTGTATTTTTGTCGCACAAATTTGCTAATTCCTTGTATCTCAGAATTTCTTTGTTTTCGGCGGTCAGATAATCATAATTGTCTACCGTTCCGATTTTTATAAAAGCTGCTCGATTTGCTTTTTCAAATTTGATGCTGTAGCTTAAATTATCTGCCCAATCTTTTTTAAGTTCGGCAAGTTCTTCTTCCGCTTTTTCCAGAGCAGATTTTAATTTTGCATCATCACTTACGGAAAGCTTAGATTTTAAACTTTCAATTTCGCTAATTTTGTCTTTTATTTCACCAATTCCTTTAGTAAGTTCTTTCCAGATTTCTCCTATTGGGTATATATCAGCTTCTCCAAGACAATTTGTCTTAAAACTGTATATTTTTTGTACACTATCAAACATTTTATTTAACTGTTTGTCCAAATCAGGAAATCTTCTTAATACAGTGAGATTTCTTTCCAATAATTCTTTTCTTCCCTTAACTGCCTCTTTCCAGTGGTGTTCTCCCATATAAATATTTACGTTTTCACGTAAATATTGCTCATATTGCTTTTGCATACTGGCAAGAATTTGTTTTCTTGTAACTGAAACTACAGGTTTAGTTTTTGCTGCTTCTTTTGTTTTTCCGCTCACTTCAGACTTTGATATTATATCAATAAGCTCTTCTGTTGAAAATTTTTGTTCGGCATTTATGTTATGCTTTTTAACTTGTGCCCAAAACTGAGCAAGTGCGTGATTTTTTATTAACTTGCTTGATATATATTCATCTTCAAGTTTTTGCAGTGCTTTAAAATATTCTAAAGCAGCTTTGTTTTTCTTTTGTTCAAAATGAAGTTTTTTACAAATAGTTTCTATTGTTTTTGTTAAATCGCCATATTTTTTTAATTCTTGACAAATGACGGATATTTGCGGATTCATAGGGTCTTTTTCAAGTAATTCTCTTAAAAAATTTACATTCCAGGTGATTCTTGCTTTTTCATTAGATAGCCGTGCAAATTTGTCCAGCGGTCTTCTTTGTCTCAAAATTTCCAATAAAACTTCTTTTTCCATTTCTGTTTCCGGCATTTTAACGTTTAGTTTTTCTGCCCAAATGTCTTGTGACAATAAAATTCTTAACTGATTCTTTAATACTTCCGGACTGAGTGTTTTACCTGAAAAAGATATTGAATTACCGTAGTTTTTTCCATGTATATTTTTATGTGACGAATAATTTTGTAATAAATTTGCGTTAGATGCTTTGGGGGAGTTCATTATTGGTGATATAAACATACTTATCCTTTCTCATTGACTACATTAGAGACGACTAACACTTATACAAAAAGCTCAACATGTTTTTTTTTGCCATAGCCTGTTGTAAATGTAACAAAAATTAATATAAAAATAATTTTATATAGGCAAATACATAGCATCAGAATACCCGCAATGGAATGGAATGCCATGTTCTATAAAATCTTGAATTTCTTTTGCACCCTTTTTAGTTGTTGATAAAAGACCGCATTTATAGTAAAACACACTCGGATTGCAGTTTTTGTTTTCAGGTTTTAGCAGTAATCTTCCGCCATATTTTTCTTTAGCTAAATTAATAATTTTTTCCATAACTTGTCTTCCGATACCTTGACCTTTATCCCTTACTGATAGACCATCAATGTATAAGTAAGGTAAAATATTTCCGCTTTCATCAGTGTATCCCGGAATTTTTCGTATTATATCAGTACTTATTGCTGAATTTGCAGCTGTTCTTTCTGTCAAAAGTACATCTGTTCCTTTGAAAAAAAAGGGTATAACATTATATTTAAAACTAAGAATGTTTGATGATAAATTTTGCGAAATTTGCCTCCCGTAATCCACAGTTCTTGCGGTACCGATTTGGTCTGCTGTTCTTTTCACACTTGCCGGACGCATATTTGCATTATTAACCTTGGTTAATTTTGTGTAATTTTTAAACAAATTTATATTTGGTATCTTCATCTTATTTTACCTGAATATTCCCCTAACTATATAAAGCATATTATGGTATAAAAATTGCTTTTTTGTTAAGAATTTATTTGATTTTTTAACAATAGTTACATTTAAAAATATTTAAGTCTTTATTTTTGTGTAATTTTTATTGCAATTATGTTAATAATAAATTTATGTTATTCTAAAAGAAGGGAGTGGAGATTATGAAGAAACAGTTTTTATTTATAATATTTTTCTTAGGGATTTTCGGATATACACAATTTAACCAGCAAATAGGAGCGTTGCCGAATCCTTGGGTAGATTGCGGAGATAGTATATACTGCGGAGCAAAAAAAGCCGGATTTAATCTTCCGCTCAGAGTTAAAAATTATTCTGTTCGTGCAATGGAAGATATGCTGGAAATCACTTTTCCTTTGGACAAAAAGAGAGATGTATCGGTAAGAAAAACCTGTAAATATACCGGAGCTGGCGATATAAGCGGAGTTTATGAAGACTATCCGATTGTTAAAACCATAAAATTAAATAATGGTGTAATCTTCAATGTTAAAGGCATAAGGAACAAAATCTATATTGCAAATTTTGCTGCCGAGAGCGGATATTACAGTATTTATTGTAAAAAAGGAATGACAAACAGTGATATAGAATATATTTATGAAATATTGGCAGAAGCGGAATCAAAACGTGATTTTGATGAGGAAAAAAGTACATATTCCATAGATAAGCTAAGGAAATTAAGAACTGTGGACGGAATTGTTGAACCGGTTTATACTCAAGACTGTTTCCCTCGTACACTTCAAAAAGTCGGAGTTACAAAAGATTGTTTTGAAAGAGCAAATTTGGGTGAATACAGTGCTTGTACCGAATCTCAAGTTAAAATGATTAAAGAATATTTTAAAAAAGGGTATAAACACGACCCTCTTAATAATGGCTGCGGCGAATTTTGCGCTGAATAATTTATTAGTTTAATTGATATATGATTTAAATTATTTATGATAGTATATTCTTAGATTCTATTCGAGGAGACAGTATGAAAATTTTTGAAGAATTACAAGCTCGCGGACTTATTGCACAAGTTACTGATAATGAAGAAATTAAAGAACTCATAAATAATGGAGGAGCAAGATTTTATATTGGTTTTGACCCCACTGCTGATTCATTGCACGTAGGACACTTTATGGCTTTATGCTTGATGAAAAGGCTACAGATGGCAGGCAATAAGCCTGTTGTGCTGATAGGCGGCGGAACAGGATATATTGGTGATCCGTCAGGACGATCCGATATGCGTTCAATGATGACTCCGGAAACGATTCAGCATAACTGTGATTGTTTTAAAAAACAGATGGAAAGATTTATTACATTTGGAGATAATGCCGCAATTATGGTTAATAATGCTGACTGGCTTTTAAAATTAAATTATATAGAGTTGTTGAGAGAAGTCGGTGCTTGTTTTTCTGTAAATAACATGTTGAGAGCGGAATGTTATAAGCAAAGAATGGAAAAAGGCTTAAGCTTTTTAGAATTCAATTATATGATTATGCAAGCCTATGATTTTTATCATTTGCATCAAAATTACGGTTGCAATATGCAGTTTGGCGGAGATGACCAGTGGTCTAACATGCTTGCCGGAACCGAGCTAATACGTAAAAAAAACGGAGAAGACGCGTATGCAATGACTATTACTTTGCTTATGAACAGTGAAGGCAAAAAAATGGGAAAAACTGCAAAAGGTGCAGTATGGCTTGATCCGGAGAAGACATCTCCGTTTGAATTTTATCAGTATTGGAGAAATGTTGATGATACTGATGTAATGAAGTGCATAAAAATGCTTACATTCCTTTCAATGGAAGAAATTGAAGCAATGGAAACTTGGGATGATTCAAGAATTAATGAAAAGAAAGAAATTCTTGCTTACGAATTGACTGCTCTTGTTCATGGTTCAGAAGAAGCGGATAAAGCAAAAGCTGCTGCATATGCATTATTTAGCGGCTCAGGCGACAGCGACAGTATGCCGACGACTGAAATAAAACAAGAAGATTTATTTGACGATAAAATTAACATAGTCTCGCTTATTGTAAAATGTAATATGGCACCGAGTAAGGGTGAAGCAAAAAGATTGATACAACAGGGCGGTATAAGCGTTAACGACGAAGTTGTATCTGCTTTAGACAAAACATATACAAAAACAGAGCTTGCCAGCGGCTTAAAAATAAGAAAAGGCAAAAAGCATTTTCATAAGGCGATTTTTGCTTAAATAATATATTTTAAAATCTATTCTAAAATTTGAGCACCTTGCGGCTCAATTTTTAATGTGCGAATATCAGTTTTAATGCTTTGACTTTCCCAAATTTCCTTAACTGTAGATTTTATTTTATCCAAATCATATTTGTGTGAAATAATGAGAATTGTAGGTCCTGCTCCTGAAAGCACACAACCAAGGACACCATCCTCATGCTTAAAAGCTTCCATAATTTCACGCATACCGGGGACAAGTTTTTCACGATAAGGTTGATGTAATTTATCATGTAAAGCAGCCTTCATTAATTTTTCGTTCTTAGTATTAACTGCTTGAATAAGCATCGCCAAATGTTTAGCATTAAAAACGGCATCGCTGAGCGGAACGCTCTCCGGTAAAACTGAGCGGGCAATGTTTGTAGAAAGTTCAAAGTCTGGAATGCAGACTGTTATATCCCATTCCTCAGGCCAATTAAGCTTTTCGCACATAATTGTGCCGTCACTTTCTTGGGAAGAAAGTACGAATCCTCCTAATATTGCCGGAGCAACATTATCAGGGTGCCCCTCTACTTCTGTTGCAATTGATAACAGTGCAGTTTCATCCGCCGGCGAACCTAAAAGTTTATTTGCCGCAATAAGTCCTCCGACGATTACTGCAGCTGAACTTCCTAAACCCCTTGTTATAGGAATTTGGGATTGGATATTAATTTTTAATTCTGAGGGTTCCTGTCCAATTGAGTTATAAAGCATTTCAACTGCTTTATATACAATGTTATTTTCGTCTTTTGGAATATTATCAAAAATCATTTCATCAATGACTTCTTCTTTTTCTTCGGACATCATATTTATTTCAATTCCTGTCCCCGGAAGAACAGTTTCTTCAATCGTAATGGTATTATATATAGGAAGTGCCATTCCCAAACAGTCAAAACCGGGGCCTAAATTCGCCGTTGAGGCAGGAACTTTTACGCTGACTTTCACGTTTTAAATCTCCTAATAAAAGTATATGGAGATTATACAATAAATAAAAATAAAAATAAAAGCAGTTTCTTTTAATAGTTAAAATTTGTGAAGTTTACGGAATGGTTGTCTCTCCCGCCTATGTGAATTAAATTCAGCTCATCAAGAATTTTATTATAAGATTCAATTTCCTCCTTTGTAATTTCGTTTGGAATGGGATATGCTTGATGATATTTTTCCGCAAAAATTAATTTGTTGTCGGCTTTTTCAATAAATTGTTTCATTTCTTTTTTTATAAAATCTGTTTTCATATTTTGCATAGTAAAACCCGGATGAGCAAAGCCAAGATAGGCACATTCTTTATTAGCAAAACTAACAATACTATTAAAAGAACTTTCATGTGGTGCATAAATTTGCGGACCTTTTATATGAGGACAAATTTGATTTTTCAAAGCAATAATTCTTTTATCATAACTGTCTTGTTTTATTTTTATATTATTCTTTTTTATGTATTCATCAAGACTCTGTCCGACATTGTTCTTAGATTCTCTTCTAAATTCACTCATAATATTATCAAATAATTTTTCAGGATTTTTTCCGCTTACTTTTGATATTTCATTAATCCTTGTTTTTAGATTGAGATAGTGATATATCTGCCAGTGTTGATTTAACATGCAATAGTTGTCACCGTTAAGAAGGAAGTATTTATTAAATTCTTCTTCACTGTATTTACAATCCGGAATGATTTTTGTAGCAAGTTTTAAACTTTCTGTAATTCCGTTTTTCCTTTTTTTGTATAAATCTGAGAAATATTCTTCAGTGTTTTTTGAAAACGGATTAATATTATAAATTAGCAATTCTGACATTTCTACGTTATTTTTGCATCGTTTGTACTTCTCACTGCCATATTGGCATTCTATGGGAAAACTTAATTCCGCCCCGGGAACAAATTTAACGTTTTTATATTTTGTCGGATTTTCTGCAATAATTTTAAGTGCTTCTTTGACCCCTCCAACTCCGTCATGGTCTGTCAGTGCAAAAATAAATTTTTTTCCGTTCAACTTATTTAATTTATCTCCGTATTCAGCAGCCTGATTCATAAGTTCGCTAACTGAAATTGCTCCGTCCGAATGGTTTGAATGGGAATGTAAATCTGCGATAAAGATTCCATTTTTAACATTTTTTTTATTAGATATAAAATTTTCTTCTTTTAATGTTTTGCAGATTTTTATTAATTCATCTTTTGTCATAACTGATTTTAATTGAGATGGTTTAATCTCTTTTCCAAGTTCTTTTGATAAATCTTCAGCCAGTTGTCTTATATATTCATTAGGCATATATTTGCTTGCAATTACGGCACCGCTAATTGCGGCAGCAGTCAACCCAAGCATGCTGTATGTAAAAATACGATTATATTTACCTGCTTTGTCAGAACTTTTTTGCTCTATGCAGTCAGGTGCTTTTTTAAAATTAATTGTGTGGTATGTATTGATAATCATTCAATTACCTCAATGCATCAAGCAGACGGTCGTATCGTCCTTTAATGTCATCATCATTTTTAAAATATTTTGAAAATTTGGAGCTTTGGTCGTTAGAAGAAGATTTGATTACATCTTTTACAAGCTCGTATTTTTCATTAGTTGCCATTGACTTAAAATCCTTTTCCAGCTTCTCACGATTTCTCAATTTAGTTTTTAAGTATCCGCCATTAATTCTCTCAAGCCAAGCAGCAATTTGAGTAACATTAGAATTGAGTACAAAAGGTGATTCTTTTATCATTGTAAATATGTCAGCATATTTCCCTTTAGAATTGAGCTTTAAATTGGCTTCAACCGTTTCGATAAAGAATGCAAAATTCTTTGCATTTTCTCTTTCCTCAGAAGAATTGAGTTGTTTTGCAATTTCCCTGTTAAATTCTCCTGCCCAATACGGATTTGTTTCATCGGAAGCTTTGATTTTTATATATTTATCCGTCATTCCGCTATTAATTAATGCACCAAAGGCTAATCCAAGAGGTACCCCAAAAGGGCCCAACAGCAGATTGCCGATAACCGCACCTGTTGCTGCACCTATTGTATTAAGTCCTTTATCCAAAAAGTTTTTTGTTATTTCATCCAATTTTTGAATTTTTGATTTTATTTGCGGCACTGTCTGAACTTCTATTGCAGTTTCCGGGTGATTAAGACTTACAATCCTTTGGTCAAGAGTTTCCCACAATTTCCCTTTAAATATATTTATAGCATCATTATCACTAATGTATGGACTTCCGCCTTCAATTATGACATATCCTTTGTCTAAATCACTTCCGGGAAAGGCTTTTTTTAAACCGACAGAACAAGTTGGATCATACCCTGAATCTACAATTTTATATGGGTATCCGTAAGTTGTGTAATTTAGACTCCTTGCAGCATTTTGTGCGCATTCCGTGAATGTAGAATCAATCTTTGTACTTACTTCACGTAAATTAGGAAAACCGGTAAAAGCACAAAATCTTTGAATAAATTCTGATTTATCAGTGTAACTTTTTAATTTTTCCAAAAAAGAGTAATTATCTTCTCTTATACTTTTATAATATGGAAACTCTTTATCGCTGTGAACATCAAGAAATTTTGCATTTTTAAGCATTTCCCAATGTTTTATTGCATCTTCCCATCCTCTGATGCTTGCGTATCCTATTTTTTCAGGCCTTCCTTTAAAATTCGATGGCTTTTCCCCGTTAAAAAATTTTTTATTAAAATTAAACAATTGAATTGGCTGAATATCCATAGTTACACACACTCCTAATTTAATTGTATGTCTTCTAAATCCTTATGTCAATTGACAAATAACCGTTTTGTTACAATATGTAAAGCCGAAATCAATAATTAAGCAATTTTTAATAGAAAAATGACTTTATATAAATATAGTGTAGTGTAATTATGGAGTGTTGTATGGCAAATCCTTATTCAGCAGGCAATCAGTCTCAAATGATGTATAATTATCAGGCTTTTCAGCCGCAAGTCCAAGGTAATTCCTCCGGAGAGGCAGGAGAGGCTCTTGGTATGGCAACTCTTGGATTTCTTGGCGGAGGCGGATATGGTTATTTTAAGTACAGACATCCGGTAAAAAATGGTGAAGTGAGTGATACATTTGCACGCAAAGCGTTTGACAGATATATCAATAAAGGTTTAGACTCTAAAAAGAAGACTTTTTATGAACAAGCAAAGAAAATATTGAAAAAAATTGATAATGTGGGTACGCCGGAAGAGTTTAAATCATTATTAACAAAAAATAAGGCTGTTAACAACTATGCATTCCCCGGATTTACTCTAAAAGAGATGTGTAACGCTGTGACTTCTTCAAATCTTAATGTAAATAAGGAAAACATGAAAAATGCACTGGATACTGCTTATAAAAAAGATATGGAGACAATGCGTGGTTATGTAAAACTGTGTTGGAATGCAGAAAAGAAAAAACTTGTAAAGCAAGGTTTTATTGATAATAAAATCTTTAATGCAATTAAAGATACCTGTACAAAAACAAAGTGGCTAAATACATTAAAATATGGCGGAATAGGTGCCGGAATTTTAGGCGGAGTTACTCTCTTATATAAGTCCGTTATGAATTACTTAATGAAAAAAAATATTGAACAGGCTATGCAGGCTCAAATGCAACAAACTCCTGTAAATCAAATTCAAGCATAAAATTTGTATGATGTAAAATTTTCCTATGTGGTATAATCAAGATATGAAATACCCGAATTTGGAAAAATTAGTAGATATAATAGCTGTATTAAGAAGTGAAAATGGCTGCCCTTGGGATAGAGAACAAACTCATAAGTCATTACGCCCAAATATGCTGGAAGAAGCATATGAAGCAGTAGATGCAATAGATGACGGTGATGTTGCAAATCTCAGAGAAGAGCTAGGAGATGTGCTCCTTCAAGTTGTGTTGCACGCTCAAATTGCAAAAGATAATAATGAATTTGATATTGAGGATGTTGCAAAAGAGTTAAGTGAAAAGCTTATTCACAGACATCCGCACGTTTTTGGAAATGATAAAGTAAGTTCATCTGATGATGTTTTAGATAAATGGGATAAGCTTAAGAAAGAAGAAAAAAAATACAGAAAATCCGTTCTTGACGGAATTTCCAAGTCGCAATCAGCTCTGATGTCTGCTCAGAAAATCAGTAAAAAAGTTGTAAAAGTAGGATTTGAATGGGACTCTGTAGAAAGCCTTAAAGAATGTATAAAATCCGAATACAAAGAGTTTGAAGATGCAGCTACAACCGGTAATCACGAAAGCATGGAAGATGAAATGGGCGACATTCTTTTTGCAACGGTAAATTTGGCTCGCTGGTACAAAATTGATGCCGAGCAGGCTCTTTTGTCTGCAAATAAAAAGTTTACAAGGCGTTTTCTTAAAATGGAGGAAATGAAAACAAAACCTTTTGAAGAGTACTCGTATGAGGAATTTAATGAACTTTGGAAACAAGCTAAGATAGAATTAAGTAAGCAAAATTAAAAGGAGATATAATGAAAAAAGTTTTAAGCATATTATTTTTAATGATATTTTTCTCTCAAACTTCTCAAGCGTATATGGGAAGCAGTTTTGATAAACCGATAAATGCATGTGTAAGTCATATTTTGGTTCCTGAAGAAATGGATGCTTTAAAATTGAAAGCTGAAATAAAGAGCTATGAAGATTTTGAGCAGCTTGCAAAAATATATTCACAATGCCCGTCAGGAAAAAGCGGAGGATATCTCGGCTGCTTCGGATACGGACAAATGGTAAAGCCTTTTGAAGAAGCATCTTTCAAAGGAAAAATGGGAGAAGTTGTCGGGCCCGTTAAAACAGAATTCGGGTATCATTTGCTTTGGATTTTAAGAAGATATTAGTATAGTGTATGAAAAATAAAATAATTGCTAATTTAGCTCTTTTTATAACCGCAATGCTTTGGGGCTTGTCTTTCGTTGCACAAAGAGCCGGCATGGAATATATAGGACCGTTCACTTTTAATATGATAAGGAGTATATTAGGCGGGCTAAGCTTGATTCCAGTAATATTATTTGTGAAAGTTGTTCTTCCGGATAAGCGTTCGGATAAAGTAAAAAAAGCACAGCATATAAATTTAACAAGAGCCGGAATCGGATGCGGCTTAGCACTTTTTGCTGCAATGACAATCCAACAGTATGGTATGCAATATGTCGGAGCCGGAAAGGGAGGATTTATATCAGCTCTATATATAATATTTGTCCCAATCCTTTCAGTACTATATGGGGAACGACTCAGTCGTAAAATTGTTTTAAGTGTTTTGTTGGCGCTTATAGGTTTATATTTATTGTGTTATAAATCCGGTGTTGGGTTTGATATAAGTGATTTGATTCTGCTTGTAGGTGCATTTTTCTATGCGGTGCATATTATTGTAGTGAATTATTATTCCAATAAAGTGAACTCAATAAAAGCAAGCTGTGCACAATTTTTTGTTGTAGCAATTCTTTCCGGAATCTTAGTTCTTTTATTTGAGACCCCGACGTGGGATAGTATAGTAGAATGTAGAGTACCTCTTTTGTATGCAGGTATTTTAACATGCGGAGTTGCGTATACTTTGCAAATATTTGGGCAAAAAAATACACTTCCTGTAATTGCTTCATTGATTTTTTGCTTAGAATCGGTTTTTGCAGTGATAGGCGGAGTTCTAATATTAAATGAAACAATGAGTGTAAAAGAAATTTTGGGCTGCTTGTTTATGATAAGCGGCGTTATACTTTCTAATATAAACGTGAATGAAGATACGAAACATTAGAAAGCAAAAACCCTGCAATTAGGCAGGGCTTTATATTTCGTGGGGTAAATCGGGTATACTTTTGAATCTATACCTCTATAAAAAGTCTTCTTCCTACAATATTAGGCTGGTTATTGTAATATCCTGCAAAATATCCACCGGGTACCGGTTTATTTTGTCCGTAATTTGCAAACGGATTTGAATTTTGTCCTCCGACAAAAGGGTTTCCGTTTGTCGGTGCAAACGGGTTAGACGATGTTCTTGTTCTTGTGATTCCGCTAGTCTGGACTGTCGGATTTGTTAAAACTTGTGTTAAAAAATTTACGATTCCTGCCATATTAGTTAAACCTTTCTATGGTTTGTTTAATTATTTATTTTAAGAAGTCAATATTTTAATCGGCAAAAAATTAAAAAACTTAAGACAAATATAAAAAACATCAACCATAAATATGAATTTTTGTAACAAAAAGGCAATTATTTATTACATATATACTTTATATATATGTAAGGAGAGAGTAATGCCCGAAAAATCAGAAATATTTGTTGAAATATTAGATGAAAATAAAAAGCCAATCATTGAGGATGCGCTTAATAATGTCTATGCCAAAGAAGTACAACAAGTAATTAGTTGGGGAAAAGGAGCTCTGGAAACAGTTTCACATATCTTTTCAAAAGATAAAGGAAATAAAGAAGAAGATAAAGTAAATTTACCTGAAAGACAGACAGGACTTCCATTATCATATGCAGAATCTGCAATGCCGGAATCCCAAAACGACGGTACTCTTGAAACGGTTACAAGACAAGAATTACCTGAAGCAACAGGCTCTTCAAGTATCTTTAAGAATGTTTCATACGGCTTTAGAGGATTTTCTGCAAGAGCAACATATAGAAATCCTGAGAATGAATCTTATAGCCTATTTGCCGGTGAAAAAGTAGGATTTGGATATGAAAAAAAAGAAGGTTTTCAAGAACGGTACTCAAAAGGTGTAAAAGCCGAATATAATGTATTTAGCGGAAGAGCAACGATAGGTGCATATTATAATACTCCTCAAGATAGTGTCGGAGCTTCTGTGTTTTATAAAAACGGCAATTATGGAATTACAGCTGATTATTCAAATGACTCAGGACTATCAGCAAAAGCTGCATGGGATAAAAAAGGTGCAGCCTTAAATGTTGATTATAAACATACTTTTAAAGGATGCGATGTTGTAATTGGCGCTTTCGCAAGTACGGAATATAAAACTGCCGGTATTCACGGCAGAGTTACATTTTAAAGACAAAATAAAAGGAATTAAAGCTTCCCTTAATCCCTTTGTAAACGGAGTTTAACTAATATTTATAAAATTTTTTTGTTTTAATCCGGCAAATTATCTACGTGCGTAGCACACCTATTGTGTAGCCATTTCCATTGCTGATTGCAGCAAGTCTTTGTTAGATTTGATTAAAGCATTAACAAGTTCCATTTGTATTTTTGCTTGTTGATAATTTGAGGTATTAGCTTTAAAGTCAGTATTTGATTGTTCTAACAGTCCTGAACGGATTTCCCCTCTGCCTATTACAGGTTTTCCTGATTCCGGAGTTTCTACAAACAGGCCTTCTTTAACTTCATATAAGCCGTTGGGGTTGTGGAAATTGGCGGTTGCAATTTTATATAGAGGAACGGAGCGATTACCTCCATCAGCTTTTCCGTATATTGTACCATCATTTTTTATTTCATATTCGTCATATTTTCCAAGAAATTTTCCGTTGTTTGGATCTATCCATAATTTGATGTTTGTTGTCGGAATACTGAGTGCGCCACCTTTGAGAGCAGTCTCTTCATATAAGTCTGCACTTATTGATTTTGTTCCGGACATAATTTCGCCTTTGTCATTTAATATATATCCCTGAACTGTAGCACCGCTTTTTGCTCTGTACACACCTTCTGAATCAAATGTAAATTCACCAAGTCTTGTATATGCAACGTTACCTTCAGGTGAACGGAGCATAAAGAAACCTTTCCCTTCAAAGAATAAGTTTTCATTTGACGTTCCCGGCATTGATTTACCTTGATCTTGATTCTTTACGTTATTATCTATTACAGCTCCGCCCAGAAAAGTTTTGAATGTAATTTTATTTTCACGGAAACCGGGGGTGTAAACATTTGTCATGTTTTCTGCAAGGTAATCCATCCATTGCGTGGTGGCTTTTTGGGTGTTAATTGCGGTTGTGTACAAATCATTCATCTTTTCGGCCCTTCTTTCTGTTATCTTCGTTATCTTGTTTTTGTCGTCTTTGGTTAAGTTCGCCGTATTCTATATTATTATCGTCGAATCGTTGTCTTAATATCGGAAGGTTTTCTCTTAAATATGCTTCTGCTATTTGAGAACTTGGCAGAAAGTCTGCTGATATTTTTCCGTCTCTGCCTATTTTTATAATGACAGAAATATTATTGTCAAAATCTATTCTTATAGGCTTGTTATCATGCATTGATTTAGCAAGCATGTCAGCAAGAATTTTGGACACTTTTGCTGATTGAACATTCTGGGAATCATTTATGTTTAATTCTTGCCCGTCTACAAGTTTTGCAAAAAATTCAACGTCAGCTTTATTCATTATTACAGAATCATAATTTGCGATTGTATCTACTGTTACATTGGTGTTTTTGTCAACTTTTTTTACACCGTGTTCGTTTGTAACAGTTTTTGTTTTTTCGAGTGCCATATTTTTATTTGCAATTGCAATGTTTTCTTCCATAGTGGACATTATTGCTTGTTCTTCAGCAAGTTCTTTTATATTATTTTTGAGAGTATCTTTTGATTTTTGGTTATTAACAAATTCGGCAAAAGGCTGCCCGTTACTGTTAAAATTCATATTAGCACCCATTTGCATGTCAATTTTGTCTTTTGGCTCTTGAATGTTCATATTATTATCTATCAAGCCTAATTCCTCTCTTTTTATTTTATTATCGTCAAAAAGTCTGTTGTCCTTTAATGTTTTTTCTTCATTTTCATCCGTACGGTTGAGTTCGTTTATTTCTTTAACAGCATCTTGAAGTCCGTCGATAGCACCGTCAAGATTTTTATTTTCTTCTGTATTTTTGTCAGTAGATTTTTCTTTTTCAGATTCATTTTTTGTCTTTGATATATTTTTCAGTTCATCTGAAAATTTTTGTGAATCTGTATTGTTTGTTTGGTTAACGCTGCCTGTTGTCTGCTGATTTGTATTTGATGATGAAATTTGTGTGCTTTTGATTTCCATTATTGTACTTCCGTTTCTTCCTGCAATATTCTATTTAATTCTTTTTCAAGTTCTTGTTCTTCTGCGGTTTCTCTTGACTGTATAAAAAATCTTTGAACACCGATTTCTGAAAATTGTTTTAATTCTTGAGCTTTTTCTTCTTCTATGTATGCATCTTTCTGTTTTTCTTTATGTTTTTCAACAACTTTTACTTCTTGTTCGCATTTAACTAATTTTTCTTTTTCTTGGTCAAGAATTGCTTGAAGTCTTTGACGTTCTTGTTCCAGCGCATCAGCCTTGTCCCAAAGGTGGTGTAAATAATTGTCATAATATTCCATCATTTTGAAGTCGGCAGTTTTTTTATTAAGGATAGTTTGTTGAATTTCTGCTTCATTCTGCCTGATACGTTCTTCTGCCGCATACACTTCTTGCTGCGCTTTCTGAACAGCAATCAATTGGGCTTCTTTTTTTCTGATACGAAAGTCAAGAATTTTTTGTAATCTGTATCTAAAGGGCATAATATATTCTCTTACACATGTATTATGTCTTATATTTTTTATTTCGGGTACATCTATTTAGATGATTAATGTTTTTTTTCAGTAAGTCAAAAAAATTATACTTAAGTATAGTTTACAATATATTTTCTTTACGTTACCATGTGAAAGTAGGAAAATAAAGAAAGTGTGTGTGATTATGATTCGACCTGTCGATACCTTATCCCCTAAGGTGTTGTTTAAGGGGCAGACTGATGATTACAAAAATTCTGTGTCAGCAAAGGAAACGAAAAAGAGAGTTGCAATAGTGAATGCCGCGGGGTTTTCAGTGGTTGCCGGAGGACTGACGACCATTGTGTCCAGAAGTTATACCTCCAATTGGAAAAATGCCGGATTTATAGGTGTTTGTACTGCTGCAGTTTCGATGTTGTTTTTACTGCCGCAGTTTTTGTATAAATCCGGTGTTAACCTGTCTAAAAATAAAGGGCAGGATGATATGAAAAAAAAACTGATTGGAGATGTCGGGGATGTAATTGAACTTCAAAAAAGTACAGTAAATTGTACTAAGAATATAGCTAAAAAAGCTGTAGTTTAATTATCAACCGGAGTATTTTTGCCGATACCAAAACCTTCTTTTAAGACTGTGTACAAACCGTAAGCAGCAAGTCCCCAGGCGCCAACTTTTGCCCAGGCATTTTTACCGGCAAGTGCCATGGAGGAGAATATAATCGGAACAAGATTGTTTCCCAGAGAGCTAAATGTGCCCTTTATAAATCCTTTTGTTTTTCCGTAAGCCGGAATAATCGGATTATTCATTCTTAAGTCAGATAGTTTGTCTTGCAGAGCTCCTGTTACCGGACTTTCATCGCTGGTTGTTCTTTTTGCGGAAATAATATATTGAAAAGTATCAGCATTTTGCATTTGTCCGCCGCTCATTGCGTGATGCCTGCCCGTGGCATAAGCATCATAAAGTACCGCACTAACACCTGCGACGCCTGCTGTTTTACATATTATTTTTCCTGCGAGATTCATATTTTAACCTTTATTGACCTTGTTGTTCTATTGGTTCATCCTTTACTGAAGGATTTGGAATTCTTTTGACTTCAACTCCCGCTGACATTTTTAGTAAAATATCTGCGGCTTGGAGAACATCTTCTTTGTCTGCATTTGGATTTGATTGAATATTGTTCAATAGTTGAACAGTATAATCATTACCGCTTGCAAGTTGTGATGCGAATGCGCTAAGGGCTGCGATTCTGACTAATTTTGCCGGGTCTTGAAGCATTTTATTCAATAATGCATTTAATGCGGCATCATTATATCTGTCTTTATCTTCATCAAGTCGTGTTAAAATTTCTTTAGATGCCATAAGGCGGATTTCATCATTCGGGTTATTCAGATAATTTTCAAGTGATTTAATATATTCGTCAGTTAATGCTACGATTTTTGTTTCCTTTGTATTTTTCTTTTCTTCCTGAATAGCAGCATCTCTTTCGCTGAGCTCTCCTATAATACTTTTTGAAGTTGTTAAATCTTCTTGCTGCTTAATTCCGTCTAAATCTGAGCTGTAACTTCTGTACGGAGAATTATACGGTTCACCTTTTTTGTTAATATCGTTTGCATTTAATCGGTCTTGATTGTTTGAATTTAATGTATCATATTCATTTGCAGAATCTGTTTTATTATTTGATTTTGAAATATTTTCTTTATTAATATTTTCTGCGTTTTTTGTATAGTCATTCAAATAATATTCTGCGGGATAAGCCTGTCCGTATTGGCTGCCACTATTTTTTCCCGTACCATTCCCGTTTGTATTAGATTGCGCATTACTAACATTTAAGTCTGATAATTGTGAGCCGACTGCTTTATCTGCAATTAATTCGTCAGGCGCTGTTTGTTTATTCAAACCATCATCTAATTTTGCATAATATTGTGGCGGATAACAACAAATTTGCGGGTTAGAAACGTAGCCTGCATTTTGGTTCTGAACGCCATATCCTGATAACCCCGATGGGTTCACATTTACAGCAGGATTTGAAATTTGTATTGTTACGCCGGAATAATTTGGCTGCGGGTTATAAATTGGATTTGTCATACGTATTTACCTTTTATTACACACCTATATTAATATAAAGTATAATTTATCAGAAAAATTGCCATGTTTGGATGTTTTTGTTACGATATGTTACGTAAATAATTACAGTAGGGATAAAAATGGGAATTAAGGTTCTTGATTGTACACTTAGAGATGGTTCTTATGTAGTAGATTCAAAATTCGGGAAAGAACACATAAAGAATATTATCGCATCGTTATCGTGTGCGGGAGTGGACATTATCGAGTGCGGTTGGCTGCGAGATGTTATTCACAATCAAAATTCTGCATTTTTTAATTCCCCTGATGAATTATCGGAATACTTACCTTCTAAGCATGCGGAATATGCTTTAATGTTTGATTACGGAAGATATGATATTTCGAAATTGCCCCCCAATAATAGCCTGATAGATATTGTACGCATAGCTTTTTACAAGAAAAGCTTGGATGAAATATCGTTTGCTGTCGAGAGTGTTAAATCAAAAGGATACAAGGTATTTTTGCAGCCTTCAAACGTTAAAGAGTATTCTGAAAGTGAATTAAGAAAATTATGTTCAAGAGCAAATTTTTTGGGAGTTGATTCTGTTTATGTTGTAGATTCATTCGGTTCAATGTTTCCTGAGGATTTAGATAGTATAATTCCGATTTTTGATTCGGAAGTTAATAAAAATATAGGAATAGGTTTTCATTCTCATAACAGCATTCAATTATCTTTTGCGTTAACAATAAAATTTATCAAAGAGATGAGTCATCGGGACATTTCGGCGGATGCATCTTTATGCGGAATCGGACGTGGTGCAGGTAATACAAAAACAGAACTGCTTCTTGAATATTTAAACAGAAATAACTCAAAATATGATATGGAAATGATAAAAAGTGCAATTGATAAAAATATTTTACCTCTGTATAAAGAATACAATTGGGAGTATACTCCTGAACGGGGATACAGAGGAATAAAGGGATTGCATCCTAATACGGTTGTTTAGTATGGATATATTTATAATAGATATTAATAATGCTGAAAATATTGATGATGAACTTTTACAAAAGTTCCGGCATAAGAATTTTACGAATAAAAGAAAGCAAAAAGAACATTGTCTTGCTTATTTAATGGTCGATAGAATTTTAAAAGAATTTTATAAAACAGAAAATCGTGAATTGGAATTTGTATCATCAAAACCATTTTTAAAAAGCAGAGAAAAATATTTTAGTATAAGTCATAGCGGAGATTATGTCGCTCTCGGATTTTCTGATTATGATTGCGGAATCGATATAGAAAAAATGACTGAAAGAGATTTTTCGGCAATTTCAAATCGTATGGGATTTGTATCAGAAAATAAAGAAGATTTTTATAAAAAGTGGACAATGTTCGAAGCAGAATATAAGTTAGGTAAAAAGTCTGAAATGACAGATTCATTTTACTACGAGGATTATACAATAACCGCAGTCAGCGGATATCCGAAAGAAAAATTTGAACTTTATATTCAAATCGGAAATAATTTTTCTAATTTATAGAATTGATTTGATTAAAGTTTTTGGATAGTTGTGCCGTAAATATTTATAGAGAGGTATTTATGGCAAGAATAATAGAAAAAATAAACGGTGAAAGACGTATTATAAAAATGTCAGCAGATGATATAATATCTGTTGTACAAGATTATCAACGCATTGTGCCGAGATTTTCAGACAGAGAAACTGCAAGAAGTTATTTGGAAGACGTTGTGGTGTATATCCCTGAAGATTAAAATCCGTCAGAGGTTGATAAATCGTTCAATGCACGTCTTGCTTCATCATAAGTAGGGTCGGCTGCAAGAATTTCCATATATAATTCTCTTGCTCTGTCTCTATTGTTATTTTCATACAATAGTGCAAGATTATATTTTGCAGGAAGAAGCTCTGGATCATATGTGATTGCTCTTTTGAATGCGTCTTCTGCATTTTTAATATCATGTTGAGCCGCATACATAAGCCCTAATCGGTATAAGCCTTCTGCATTTTTATCATCAGTTTTTAATAAGTCCGTTAAAGCCTTCTTTTCTTCAAAAAAGTTTCCTAAATTATGATGAGCGTTAGCTAAAACAAGTAAGTATTTTGCATTATACTTCATTTCTTTATCAAATTCGATTGCTCTGTTTATAGAATCAACTGCTGCTGTGTAGTTTTTAAGTTGTAAATATATTTTTGCATTATTATAAAAAATCTCAGGCTCTATAGGGTTGTATTGAGCGGCACTTCTTAAATACTCAAAAGCTTCTTCATATTTACCATTTTCGCTCATATAAATAGACCAATCAATATACATATCAGCAATGTATAAATTAACTTTTTTTGCTTCTCTCGGCAAAGCCTTATCCAGCAGTAATAAATATTTATCTAACGCTTTTTGATATTCTTTGTTTTGAATATATGCTTTTGCAAGTTCAACCGTGACATCGAATGCATTTTGAGACATCAGAACTAAATCTTCTAAAATCAATATGCCTTCCTGAACATTTCCGAGCTTAAGATTAAAGTCTGCAATGTTATCTCTGATTTTGAATTTATCAGAACCTTGAACTTCAAGCATTTTTTCGGAATACTCTATTGCTTTTGTATAATCTTCAGTCATAACGTACATTGTTACTAATGTATCGTATACCCATAACAGCGTTTTAGGGTCATTTACGAAATCAAGCATATATAACAGCGTTTCTATTGCAGCAGGATAATTGCTGATTTTTACATATAATTCAGCTAATTTCTTATTTGTATCAATGTCTTTAGGATAAATACCCAACCTTGTTTTATAAGCTTCAAATGCAGCAGGATAATCATGTGCATCAATATTTAATTGTGCAATTATTGATTGAATATCTGCAATTTCAGCATCATTTTCAGCTAAATCAACCAGAGCTTCGTATGCCCCGATTGCCATGTATAGTTGTTCGGTTGATTTATATAGTTCAGCAAGTGTTTGTATAACTTCTTTATTCTTTTTGTCTTGCTCATAAAGATATTCATATTCTCTTATAGCTTTACCCAAAAATTGTTTTTTTACATAACACTTTCCGAGTATCATATGTGTTTCTGTATTACTGGGCTTTTGTTTTAAAATAATCGAGCATTGCTTAATTGCTTGATTGTATTTTTTGTCTTCGAAAAAAGCTTTGGCAAGATAAATTCTTACATCAACGTGCCCCGGAACTCTATCAAGGTATTTTGTTGCAAGAAGTTCTACAAGTGCATACTCTTGCTTTTCAAACAAAACTTCCACTTGAGCAAGTATATTTTTTGTTGATATTTGCAGGTCATCGCCTTTGGAACTCCCGCCTTGATAAAGAATAATAGAGTATAAAATATAGATAGCAATTGCTGCAACCGCAAATGCTATAACAATTATCATTATGTCCGGACTTATATTTATGTACATTTTAGGCTCTCTTATATATACAATTATAATCATTATACATGATATTTAAAAAAAATAAAATCTACTCCTATAAAAGGTTTACTTTCAGAAAAAATAAGTTATATTAATATTATGAAAAAGATATTTTTAATTTTAATATTTTTTACTTTAATCGGTTTACCCGCTTTTTCGGATGATTTTTTTGATAATTATGCAGGAAGTGAAGATCAGGGAAATTTATGGGATAATCAAAAGCCTGTAACTGATGCTGAATTTGAAAAGGCAATTGAGACTTTGCAGGCAGGCAAAAAGAAAAAAGAAGAAAAGCAGCGTAAAAGACGTATAAAAAAAATTAGCGGAGGGGGAACAAGCCTGCATCCGGGGTTGGATCCAACTTCTGAAATTCAGGCACAAGAACCTTTAAAAGTTGATAAGGACGAAGGAAGATTAATAAATATTCCTGTTGATACTTTTTTAGATGACAAAATTCTTGAAAAAGGTTTTTATAATGTGTACGGTGAAAAAGAGAAGGACGGAACGATATATTTGTCTTTTTACCAATCTCAATATTTGAAAGGTAAGATAAAAGCATATGAAACAAGCTATGATTCAGATTCTGACACAATAGATTTTGTAAAATACGAGCCGTACAATGATTCTTATATAAGAATTATTTTCGGGTCTTTGGATTTTAATGCTTATACATATTTAATGTGTGTTCCTGAAAATCTTTCCGATTAAAAATTTTCTTGCCTTATGTCATAAATATGGTATTATATTATTAGGCAATTGTAGGGAGAGTTATTCAACTTTTATTGCTCATTATATATACATAGTGCAAATAAACGATAACAAGTTGTCAGCATTATAGTATACTCAAATAAGTGTAATTTAGTAGCAAGAAGTAGTGATTATGCGAAATTATTTAAAGAAAAAAGAAGAGAAAATTTCTGAAAAACGCAGTAGAAGGCTGTATGACGCTAATTCTTTATTAAGAAGCGGTAAACGAATTCTTCTTGGCGTTTTTTGCTTAGGTATTATTTTTACAGTATTTTCATTTGTAAAAAATACGGCAAGTCGTGATACTGTCAGCATGGACGAACTTATTGCAATGACCGGAGCTCCGATTAGTGCGGTTAGTGCAAACAGGGAAAAGATTTCTATTCCGTCAGGAATTGTTAATCCGAATCCGTTTTTGCCATACAGAAATATTGGCGGAAGTTCATCTGTAGAGGATGTTCCTATGTATGACTTGGTTGAACCGCCGGAAGTGCTGGGCGAAAGCTCTGATGCGGCAAGGGTTATGGATACAATTGTGTCCGGTATTCTTTATGACAAATACAGTCCTTCTGCAATCATTAATATTGAAGGAAACGATTATCTTGTAAAAAAAGGTGATGTTGTAAATAATTACAAAGTTATGAATATAGCTCAAGACAGTGTTACTGTAAAATTGGGCAATAATACTTACAAGGCAGGTATTGGAGAAATCCTTACCGAGGGTGTAATAAACCATAATGATGTTCCAAATTTAAATAAGAAGTTCGGAGGGGAAAGACGATGAAATATAGTAATATGCAGAGAGTTTTGTCAGCTGCTTTGTTGTTAGCATTCACGATACCTGCTACTTGCATGTCAGTTGATGCATACGGGGACTATAACTCATATGGTTCGTCAAGTTATAGTGACGGAATGACATTGAATGCATCTGCAATTTTGACAGACAAGAATGACAGAATTACTTTAAGTTTAAGAGATTCTGATACAAAGCAAGTAATAAGAATGTTTGCGGATAAAGTAGGCAAGAATGTAATATTTCACTCTTCCGTTAACGGTAAAGTTACATTAGACTTAGTTGATATGCCGATTAATGATGCTTTCAACCTTGTTCTTCAAGTTGCCGGATTGAAATACTATGTACAAAATAATACTTTGATTGTTTTGGCAAAAGACAGTGCTGATAATGCAAACTTTGCAAAACAAGAAATGATGCTTTTCCCTGTAAATTATATAACTGCACAAAAAATTGCAGACTTTTTGAATAAAAATGTATTTACTGACGGCGCTCAGACCGCAACAGTCAATGCTCCGACAAATGAAGTTATAGTATTCGGTATGCCTTCAAGCAAACCGATTGTTCAAAAAGTTATTGACCAGTTAGATAGAGAACCTCTGTCAAGAACTTTTGCGGTAAACCATACTACACCTGCAGAAATGGCAGATATGATATGTAATATGTTGTTACCTTCCCGTGGTGCAACAACAGGCGGCGGCGGAAAAGGTGATGATACATACGCTCCTCCGACACCGGGTGTAATGGGTGGTGCTGCAGGTATTGTAACAGGCGGCGCTGCAAACAGTATGGGCAGCGGTACAGAGATGAAACTTGGAGAAGGCACAATCGCTTGTACGGTTTCACAAAATGCACAAGGTTCAGGTGCAGGTGCTGCAACAGGTTTTGATCTTCAGAATCTTGCAGTTTCATATTACCCGCAAAGAGGTACAATTTTAGTAATGGGCGGCTCTGAAGCTCAGCTAAAAATGATAGAGAATTTTATAAAAGCTAATGACATCAAACAACAACAAGCATATTTAGAAATGTCTATTGTTGAACTAACAGAAGAAGGAAGTAAAGAATTTGAAAATAATTGGCAAATCCAATCAAACGCCTGGGGATTTAAGTTTGCAGGAGGCCAATTCTCCGGAGGAAGACCTGGAGGGCATGGGCAAGCTTATCAAGATTATACGTATAGAGGTTGGAGTTATACGGATGAAAAAGGCAATCCTATAGCCTATAACCAACCAGGAACTGACGGTAGTTCTACGAGGGTTTTCCCTACTTATCAGGAGGTTACAGGAAAGTTACCGTTCCATATGAAAAACTCTTACATTTCTTGGACTATGAATTATTTAATCGAAAACAGAAAAGCAAGAATTTTAGCTAATCCTAAGCTTATAATAACAAACGGTCAAGAGTCTGTTATCGATTTAACTCAAGATTATGTTGAAAAAGTTACATCAGAATTTTTATCAGCAGCAGGAACTTCTACAGTAGGTATTGGTGCGGTCCAAAAAACATATACTATCGGTGAAGATAAGGGTATAAAAATTGCACTCACTCCGTTTATTTCACCGGATGGGTATGTAACGATGAATATAAAGCCTGAATACGCTGTAGAAGCAGGACAGGTTATAGCTCCGGGACAATCAGGACAAAATGAACTTCAGGCAACACTTTTAAGCAGAAGAAACCTTGATTTAAAGAATTTAAGAGTAAAAGACGGCGAAACTTTAGTAATTGGCGGTTTGATACAAGAAGTTGAACAGAAAAATGTTAGGAAAATTCCTGTGTTAGGTGATTTACCGCTTATTGGTGCAGCATTCCGTTCGACATCTACATCTAAAGGAAAATCTGAGTTGGTATTAATGATTACTCCTCGCATTATTGATGACGGAGACGGAGCGGTAGCGGATAGTTTATAATTATGTCTAATCAACTGGAAAAACTTAAAAGCAGTATCCGAAAGGAATACCTAAAAGATTACGAATTAAACCTGATGAAAACATCGGGTTTTATTCCTGTTGATAAAAGGCAAAATAATTTATACGTTATTTTAAGCAAATCTCAAGATGTCGACAAAAATAAAGTCACAGAGATAGTAAAATCAAAGCAACAAGAGCTTGTTCCGCAGTTTATTCCTCTGGAAACTCACGATTTCAATGAAATTATGAGCTATGTTTCTAATCTGCTCAAAGAGGAGGAAGTTAAATCTGAGATAAAAGATGCTGAGTCGGGAGCAGAACCTTCGCCGGAAGATATGCTGTTAAGTATCGGATGGATTACCAAAGAACAATTGGCTGAGTGTCAAAATATTTCAAAACAAGATAAAAAACCTTTGGATTTGGTATTTTACGATAAAAAATACCTGAATATGGAACAAATTTCTTCATACTTAAAGAAAAAATTCGGATATGAAGTTGTTTTAAAATCAAATATTGTTGTCGATAAAACAATTGCAAAAATGCTTCCGGATGATTTTGTTGAGAAAAAACAAGCAGTCACGATGTCAATGGAAGGTAACAAACTTGCAGTTGCGATGGTAAATCCGCTTGACAAGTTTACAATAAGAGAAGTTTCGCTCTCTACCGGACGTTCTTTGAATGTATATTGTCTTCCATACCACGAATACGATATGTATTTAAAAGAATACTTGATTGCAAAAAAATCCGAGCAATCTGCAAAAGAAACAGAGAGAATTATCCAAAGTATTGAAGAAGAATCTGCAAAATATAACAACGAAGCTTCTCTCTGGTCGCAGGTTGAAAAAGAACTTCAAGAAGCAAGCGGAAGTGTTGCCAAATTTGTATATAAAATTATAACAGATGCAATTGATGCAAAAGCATCAGATATTCACATAGAACCGCGTCTCGGGTATTACGTTGTCCGTGTTCGTACAGACGGTATTTTAAAGAAGGTGCTTGAAATTCCTGCAAGTATTGAGCAGTCTGTTATCACACGTTTCAAGGTTCTTGCAAGAATGAATATTGCAGAGCACAGACGTCCGCAGGACGGTACTTTTTCTATCAAATACAATGACAGTATGTACGATTTTCGTATAAATACACTTCCTGTATCAGGTAAAGAAAAAGTTGTTATTCGTATTTTGGCTCCTGCAGTAAGCTTGAAGGCATCAGGAAGCGAAATGATTATTCCGGGTGCGCTGGAAGAAGATATCAAGAAAATTCATGATATGGTTCAATGTCCAAACGGAATTATTTTGACGTCAGGTCCTACAGGTTCAGGTAAAACAACAACTTTGTATACGATATTAAAAGCGCTGAATAAAGAAGACGTAAATATTACAACAATTGAAGACCCTATAGAAATTAAACTTGAGGGTATAAATCAATCGCAGGTTAACCCCAAAGCGGATATTACGTTTGCATCATGTATGAGAGCAATATTAAGACAAGACCCTGATATCATTCTTGTCGGTGAAATCCGTGACTTTGAAACTTTGGAAGTTGCAATATCCGCAGCTCTTACAGGCCACCTTGTACTGAGTACCGTTCACACCAACTCCGCAGCTGCAACGGTTACACGTTTAATAGAAATGGGTGCAAAAGATTATTTGGTATCTTCGACTTTGACAGGTGTAATTGCGCAACGTCTTGTAAGACGTCTTTGCGACAAATGTAAAGAGGAATATTATCCGACTGAAGAAGAAGTAAAGCACATTTGTGCAAATCCAAAAATACAGCAGCAGTTGCTGCATACAAAATTATACAGAAAAAAAGGCTGCAAGGACTGCGGTTATCTTGGCTATTCAGGTCGTATGGGCATATATGAAATTATGCCAATTACTCGTGAGATTAAAAAACTCATAGCACAAGGTGCTCATGATATTGAAATCGAGGATGCTGCAGTTGCAGCAGGTATGAGAACATTAAAATTCTCGTGCCTGAATCATATTATGAACGGAATTACTACATCAAGTGAATTTATAAGGGTTTTGGGTTACGCAAGTGACTAAAATAAAAAGAGGATAATATGCCAATATATAGTTATCAAGCTTTAAAAAAAGGTAAAGAAGTTGTAAAAGGTGAAGTAACCGCCTCAAATCTTAAGGATGCACGTGATGTAATTCGTAAGATGGGGCTTGTGCCGACTAAGATTATTGAATATACAGAAGGTAAAATAAATAAAAGCGAACAAATTAAGCCGCTTTCATTGAATGAAAAAATAGATTTTATTTCAACTCTTCAAATCTTGTTGTCATCAGGTATTCCTGCGGTTGAATCATTAATGTTTATGGAGCAGGAAGCTGCAAGAAAGAAAATTCGTGAAACATCGAGAATTCTAAAGACGCAGATTATGGCAGGTTCAACATTTGCAGATACTATGGCAAGATTTCCTAAAGTATTCGGATATATTTTTATCGGTTTGGTTAAGGCCGGTGAAGAATCAGGTGAGTTAGAAAAAACTTTAGGCCGTATAAAAGATTTGTTAACTAAGCAGGCAAATATAAAAGCTAAGGTTATAGGTACTATGATGTATCCGACATTTGTAATCTGTTTGGCTTTTGTAATTTCGATTGTTATGTTAACGTTTGTATTCCCTGCGTTTAAAGAAATGTTCGAAATGCAGGAAAAGACATTACCGCTGATTACAACATTAATGATTAATGCAGGAGATTATTTAAAAACATATTGGTATACAATCCCGATATTTATAATTTTCCTTGGTGTATTTATTTATATGATTTTCAACTGGGAACCTGCAAAGAGGGTATTTGATAAATTCGTTCTAAAGATACCTCTTATAAGTAATTTGGTAATGTATTCAAATTATTCAAACTTTATGTCGGTATTCAGTGTATCTTATGATGCCGGTATTCCGATTGTCGACTGCTTGCACTTAGCTGTAACAACTCTGACAAACTCCGTTTTAAGAAATAAAATAAGTTCTGCAATAATCAAAGTTCAACAAGGGTTGCAAGTATCACAGGCATTAAGGTCTACAAAAATTATGCCCAAAATGCTTTTATTTATGGTTGCAACAGGTGAACAATCAGGCCGTTTAGGTGATATGCTTGAAAAAGCGGTTAATTTTCTGGATAAAACTTTAGACGGTATTATTGATACGATTACCAAAATGATAGAGCCGGTTATGTTGATAGTAATCGGAAGTATTGTTCTTGTAATGGCATTAGCGCTATATCTGCCGCTATTCCAGTCATATATGACATAAAAGAAGGGATTATAAATGATGGCAAGTATAAAAGAAGATGGTTCAAATTTCACGGCAGCCGCATGGCGGGAAAAAGTTTATATAGAAACAACTGAGCATATAATTAAAGGTTACGTATTTATGCCTAAAATTGGTAAGCGTGCAAGAATGCTTTCGGAGATTCTTAATACAAATAAGCAGTTTGTTGCTGTAACTGATTGCCAAATTGAATTTAAGCTTATCCCTCAAAGAGAAGTTGAAAGATACGAATTTATGCAGGTTAATCTGGCATCAATACTTTTAATGAGACCTTTAGATGATTAGTAAAGTATACGTAATTACAGGCTCTGCTTCGGGTATAGGAAGGGGAGTTCTGGAGAAACTGGCTGAAAATAATATTGTTTTTGCAGGATATAGAAATCCTTCTCATAAGGATGTTCTTGCTGCGATTTCTGCAAATGTTTATCCTTTTTATGTTGATTATACTAAGCCTGAAACAATAAAACTTGCATCTGATTATATTAAATCAAAATGTACAAAGATTGATACTTTGATAAATATTGCAGGTTGCGTGGTTGCGGGTCCTGTAGAAAAAATTGAAATCAGTGAGATTAAAAGGCAATTTGATGTTAATGTGTTTGGGCATTTGGAGTTTACTCAAAATTTGATAGAGCTGCTTTGGGGAGGGCGTATTATTAATGTAAGTTCAATGGCGAGTTACGGAATATTTCCGTTTATATCTCCCTATTGTGCGTCAAAAAAATGTTTGGATATGTTTTTCAATTCATTTTTAATTGAAAACAAAAAAAATATAAAAGTAATTTCAATAAAACCGGGTGTCATTTCAACTCCGTTGTGGGAGAAATCAATAGAGGAGAATTCAAAATATTTTGAGAAATTTGATGAATATTCAAAAGAAATGAAATATGTTTTAGAAAATGCAAAAGCAAATGAAACGGGCGGTTTATCAACAGATAAAGTTGTAAAGGTAATATTGAAAGCGGATAGGGCAAGAAATCCAAAACTTACTTATACAGTAGGAACCGATGCTTTATTTGCACGCTTGATTTCAAAACTCCCGCAGAAAATTGTAAATAATCTTGTAAAATTCGGAATCAGAACCAGAATGAAGTAAAAATAACTCAAAAAAAAAGACCTTGTGTATATAACCAAGGCCTGTCCGTTTAAATAAGAAGAGAGAGCTTTATGTTTACTCTAAACCTTAGAAATATATTTTTTTGCTATTTCATTTGTTATTTTGTTACAAAAGTTAATATATTTTTATAAATAATTATAAAAACCCCCCTCGTAAGAGGGGGGTTTTTGTTTAATATGTAATTATGTTTTGGTATCCGTTTTTATTTTTTGGATCTGTAACGCTCGCTATTTCCTCGTCTTCTAATACTTTAAGGAAATTATCATCTATGCTCATAACTAAGGCAAACGCATCCAGTAGTGATGGTGGTGCATAGAACCAGTTAGTTTGGTACAGATTTCTTATGTATTCTGCGTAATTGCGCCCGCATACTTGGGTTACAAGGTATGCATATTTTGTCTTCATTAAATCGTCGCAAAATGCTATTATTGTTTCTTCGTCAATAGTACCTTCCGTAGAAAAATTGTGATTATAAAGTTTTTCAGCTTTTGCTTTCAGAAGTTTTATTTCTTCATCTTCAGGTTCAAAATTTACTGATGCAGGTTCTGTTACTGTGCCTGCAGGAGAAGTCCTAATAATTACATGCGCTCTGCGTTCAGTTTCTTCTAAATAAACTTCTTTTACTGTGTTTTTGCATTCAGGAACTTTGTATAACAATTTCATAAAATTACCAAATATTTTTCCGTTGCGTTCATCCATATATTCTACAAATCTTGTGTAATTTGGGAATTTTGTACCGGTAGCTTTGTCATAATAATAATAGCCTGAATCCAATTTACTAATATCATCGCCACATTCATTAAAGTTTGGACGTCCGCGCCAATCTGTTTTTGAAACAACGTGTTCAAAATTATTAGCTCTGTAATCCATTTCATCATATACTCCGATATCTTTACACAGATTTTGCAGGGCATTTAGGATATCTTCATCAGATGAATTTTTATTAACTTTATAAAGATTTTTTAATACAAGAGCTATACAATCAAACATTCCGTCAGCGGTAGCATGTTCACATTTTACAATTGAATAAAGTGTTTCTGATACGTCAATATTTCCTCTGACCGCATTAAATAAATCTTGTAACTTGTCTTCATCGCAGAAAGCTTGTGATAATCTGTAAGGCGTATCACATGATATCAAGTTGTATAGTGAATTTGCCAGAAGATCTCCTACGTACGCGTTATTTGTGTACTTGTCTTCTATAAATTGGTCGATTTCCTTATTTGATACGTCATTTACTGTTCTATATTCTTCTTCTGATTTTCGATATGTAACAATTTCATAGTCAAGTCCGTCAAAAGTAAAACGAATTATGTCGTACCTATTATCGTTATGTAGAACTACTTCCGTTGTATATGGAATGTTTGCATGGTCTAATAACCCTGTATCAAAATAATCAGCCGGATTATATTTAGCGCTATATTGTGCAAGGGCGTCTCTTAATTCGTATTCAGCCCTGTTGTTAACAATATATTCTGCGGTTTCTCTGCAATCTTTGAATAAGTCCTTCATTATTTCAAAAAGTTCATCAATTGCACCATTGCCGTTTTTGTCAAAGACGTTTTTTACCATTTTATTATATCCTGGACACCAGAATAAATCAGGAATATTTTCTGCCTGTAATTTATTCTCATCATTCATTGAAGGAAATGCCAAAGTTGTTGTGAAAATTCTTAACATAAACACACCGAAATTCGTAGGCATACCGTGTAATTCTGAACTACCGGCATAAATGGAATTATCAATAAAGTTACATATTTCAGAATTATTGAACCAGTCAATAAGGCTCTGGCTTGATGTTTTTTTAAGAATGTCTTCAGCTTCTTGAGCAGGGCCCAGCATTCTTTGTACCAAATAACTAAAAAATTCCCAATTATTACTGATGTCATATTCACCATCCGGCGACGAATAACCATATAAAACGTGAGGATCCATTATAACTGAATTATCTAATTTTGGATTGATAATATCATCAAGATTGCTGCACAAATCTATATAATTTTTCACCAAATCCGCAACACTATCAGCATCTTTAGAATTTGCTTTTTCTGTTATAAAATCCAGCACAATCTGAGCCAATTCTTCAGGAAGTGAGTATTTTTGCATTATATCTTCTTTACTCAGGCTTAAAACTTCTTTAATTCCTTTGTCTCCCGGAGTTTTTACTTTTGCAATGGAATCGATTTGATTAATAACATTTGTCATCAAATCTTTAAAGTTCCAAGAACCGCGAAGTACATCAATAATAGTATCTTCATAGTCACTTTGTCTGTCAAACGGTTTTTTATTCAGAGTTTCATATACAGCATTTTTTATTGCCAAATCA
>JAFVAR010000037.1 GCA_017480425.1 bacterium
GAAAAGAATAATCCTCACCCGAGTTTTCTAAGCTTTGAACTACCGTTGTCAGCTTGATAACTCTCCCTCTCCGGTTGGAGAGGGCAGAAATGTACCCTCATCCGTCCTCACGGCCACCTTCTCCCATCATGGGATAAGGAAAGTTAAATAATACAATCCTTAATAAATTGCACGAATAATCTATTTTCTGGTATCATATTGATATGACAAAGTTTTTGTTAATCAGCGAGGATAGTCAAAAGGAGAAGGAGGTCAAAAACGTTTTTTCATCAGACGAGGTTTTGGTCTGTGTTGATGAGACGATGATTTTCGATATTCTTAAAGTAGAAGAGCCGGATATTATACTGATAGACGGCGATATAAGCTCGCTTGATTTAAAACCGTTATGCAGAAAAATTAAACAGTTTCCGGTTGTTATTCTTCTTATTCTCGGAGAAAAGGAGCATAACAAGGATGTTACGCACAACGTAAACCTGTTTATAAAAACTCCTATAGATTCAAAATTACTTGCTGCAACAGTTGATTCTTCATTAAGAACACGGCAATCTCTTTTAAAAATGGCAAAATCAAATCAGGAGCTTGCTGCAAGCCTGTATCAGCTTAATGTGTTGTATAATACAAGTTCTCAACTTGCGGGTTCATTAGATAAAGACAGGCTTATAAAAGTAATGATTGAGGGTATTGAGAAGTCTTTGAATTTTGAACTTTCGTGTACGCTAATGTTTCGTTCGGAAAGAGAGCCTGTACTTATTATAAACTCTTTGTATAAGGTATCGGATAGACTTCTGGAGGCTTTAAAACTGCGTGCAATTTTGAGTTACAAATCAATGCTTGCCGATCCTCCTTTTGATATCAAAATCGGTAATCTTAAAATAGAGAAAAATATTAAACACAATATTCAGGAGTATGATTTTTCAATATTGAGATTTGATAATCTTTTTGCTCCGATTGTATTAAATGATGAATTCTTTGGGTTTACTGAAATTTATAGAGAAAAACCGTTTTCAACTGAGGATGCAACAGTTTTCCAAACTTTGGTTCAGCAGGTTACAATTCCGCTTCAGAGTGCGTCATTTACTCAAGAGTTGAAGGCAACAAATTTAAAACTTCAAAAATTGGAGCGTTTGAAATCAGAGTTCATATCAATTGTTTCCCATGAATTAAGAACTCCGCTTACGGCAATTAAAAATGCAATGGATATTATACTTAGCGGTAAAGCGTGTGAGATGACAGAAAACATAGAAAAATTTGTTTCTATGGGAAAACGCAATGCTATAAGGTTATCGGGAATTATAAACGATTTGCTTGATATTTCAAAGATTGAAGCCGGTAAGATGGACTTCAAATTCGAGCTTATGCATGTTGAACCTGTAATAGAGTATGTAAAAAATAATTTAGCAGAAGTTGCAAGAGAGAAAAATCTGACAATCAAATATGTTTCATCCGGTGAGAATGTCGAGGTTTACGCTGATTCTAACAGGCTTGAACAGGTTCTTACAAATTTAGTTTCTAATGCTATTAAATTTACTCCGGAAGCGAGTGAAATTGAAATAACGTCCAAAGTGGTAAATGCCAGAGAGCTTCAGTATGACCACTGTTTTGAAGATGATATTAAAAAACTTCAGGGAAATTATTTACAAGTTTGTGTAGAAGACCACGGAATCGGAATTGAACGCAAAGATTTAAACCATGTTTTTGACAAATTTGCACAAATAGAAAATTCTCTCTCTCGCAAAGTCGGCGGTTCAGGTTTGGGGCTTCCGATTGCAAGGCAGTTGATGGAGGCGCACAACGGTGCTATCTGGTGTGATAGTGAAATTAATAAAGGTTCAAAGTTCTATTTTGTAATACCTGTTGCAAATGACAAATCAAACTTTATGATGGTAAGAAAGCAGCTTGTACAAAAAGCACGTTCAAACGGAACAACACTTGCGGTTATCAAGATAAAATCTTCAAACGATGTAATTGAAAAATTATTAAAAGAAGATAATCTTTTGAGCAAGACTTATATGGCAAATTCTATAATAGAAAAAGAAGGTGCAGTTTCAACGTTATCACTAATTCTTATGGATGGCGATAAACCTTCTGCGGAATTTCTTAAAAAGAAGATTGAATCTGCAGTTGAGCAAAATAAAAAATTGTACGGAGAATGTGATATAATGTTCTCATACGAGATTGAAGGAGATACACATGAAAAAGATTCTTATAGTGGATGATGAGCAGGATATTGTTGAAAGTCTGAAATTTGTCCTCGAAGTTTCGGGTTTTGTGTGCTATACAGCCTTTAACGGCGAAGACGGGTTAAAGCTTGCAAAAGAAATTATGCCGGACTTGATTATTTTGGATGTTATGATGCCGAAAATTAACGGATATAAGATAAGTCGTTTATTAAAGTATGATGCAAAGTACAAAGATATTCCAATTATAATGGTTACTGCACGTTCACAATTGGAAGATAAGATGATAGGCGAAGAAACAGGAGTTAATGAGTACATAACAAAGCCTTTTGAATTGGATGAAATAGTGAAAAAAGTACAGCAATATTTGGGGACTGAAGAGGGTTAGTGTTTAGATGGAAACAATAACAAATAAGACGTTAGAAAAATTAAAGTATGAACTTGTGCGTGACGGGATTGTGGAGTATGATACGCTTGAAAAGGCGGAAGAACTTGCAAATGTTCAGCGTATAAATATAGGTCAGGCGCTTATTAATTCCGGAGTTCTTGCTGAAGATACGTTATTAAAGTTTTTAGAATCAAAACTTCATATTCCGTATGTAAATTTGGAAGATTACACTCCGGACCCAAAGTGTTTTAAGTTTGTTTCCTTCCCTGATGCAAGAAGATATAAGATTATACCTTTATTTAAAATTGAAGATGTACTTACTGTCGCAATGTCGGATCCGTTGGATTTGTTTGCGATTGATAAAATTATAGAAACAGCGGAATGTTCAATAGAGCCGGTTATATCTTCAGAAAACAGTATAATGAAGAAGATTGACGAATATTATAAGGTTGCTGATACTGTTGACAGTATTACTCTGTCAGCTGAGGAGGCGGAATCATTTGATTGGACAGACGAATTACATAAAGAAGAAGCGGGAGAAGAGCATATTCAAAGAGTAATTCGTGCAATTTTAAAACAAGCAATTATAGAAGATATTCACGAACTCAACTTTGAACAGGTAGAAGAAGGCTTGAAGGTTGTATTTAAGGCGAATGGGGAAGTTTATGACAAAGGAACCGTTCCTGCAATATTGAATTCTGCATTTGTGTCTAAGTTAAAAACACTTTCTAATTTAGATGCATCGGTCTGTGAGATTCCGCAGCTCGGTAAATTATGTTTTAAAGTTGAAAATACAATGCTTATAGCTTCTGTTTCTTCATTCCCGACTATTATGGGAGAAAGAATTTCTCTTAAAATATACAAACCGCCTCAACATTTGGATAAAATTATTCCGGATGAAAAATCAAGAGCAATAATTTCTCATGCACTTGATACTCCGGGAATTGTTCTTGTTTGCGGTTCTCCTCTGAGCGGTAAAACGCACATTATTTACTCGCTTTTAATGGAGGCGGCAACGACGGGCAAAAATATTATGACAATAGAATCTATTGCGAAATATGAGCTTAAAGGTGTAAATCAATGTGAACTTAACGAAAATATTGGGTTTAATATGGATAAAGCACTGAGGTATGTTGAATTCCAGTCTCCTGACATGATTTATTTGGAAGGTGTTAAAACTCGTGATGCATTTGAATTTTTATCAGAACTATTTTATAACGACAAAGTTGTGCTTACGGAATTTATGGCAAATAATATGACAGATTTGAGGCAGAAACTTGCGTTTGAGGATTTCCAATCCTTTAAGTCTTTGATATCATGTCTTATTTTTATTCATTCAAAAGACAGCATAGAAGTTTTTGATAAAACAACTCTGCAAAAATATTTGGCATAAACTAGACCATTGCGAAAGTTATAATTTTGGGCTATAATATCCTCAAGTATGAATAAGCGGAAAAAACTGTCACTCGCTATATATTGGCACATGCATCAACCGGTTTATGAGCTGGAAGGCACATATTTAATGCCTTGGGTAAGACTTCATGCCGTAAAAGATTACCTCGATATGGCTTTATATTTGGAAAAATTTCCAAAATTAAAGTTAAATTTTGATGTGGTTCCGGCACTTTTGGATTCAATAATTGACTATTCGGAAAACGGGTTTCATGATATTCATTCCGAATTAACTGTATCTGATACGGAAAATTTGACAGGTGAAGAAAAATCGTTTATTCTTAATAACTTTTTTAGTGCTAAATACGAAACGATGATATATAAAAACGAAACGTACAGAAATTTGTACCAAAAGCGTTTTTCTTCCGATTCTTCTACGGCGGTTGATTTTTCAAATCAGGAACTATCGGACTTGATGGCTGTATTTAATTTGGTTTGGATTGACCCGATGCACTTTGACAGATATCCAAGACTGAAAGAGCTTTGGCATAAGAAATCCGGTTATACTCAAGATGACAGAATAGAGATAATAAATATACAAAAGCAAATAATAAGTGAAATTATTCCGACGTATAAAAAATACATACAATCAGGTCGAATAGAGCTTACAACAAGTCCGTATTATCATCCGATTTTGCCGATTTTATTGGATTTAAAAACATCTGTCAGAGGAGCAAAAACAACGCAAAATTTACCTGCTTCGTTGGGAATGGCTGATGATGCAAAATATCAGATAAAAAGTGCAATAAAACGTATTGAAGAAATTTTTGGTGTTACTCCAAAAGGGATTTGGCCGCCGGAACTATGTCTAGATTCTAAAACATTAAATTTGTTTGCCAAAGAGGGTGCAAAATGGACAATTTCAGATGAGGGCATCCTTTCAAGTTCCATAAATTTTGATTTTATACGAGATTTTAAAGGCAACTTAAATGACCCTTATCATTTATTGAAAGTTTACAAGTACAAAACAAAAGATTCAAATATTGATATTATATTCAGAGACCGTTCTATACCGAATCTTATTAACTTTGAATATGCAGGCATAAATCCCCAAATGGCAGCAGGGGATTTGTATGAAAAGATAAAAACTATACAAAATAAACTTCTGGTATCTCCTGACGAAAGTCATTTATTGGCAATAGTTGCGGATTGTGAGAATTGTTGGGAAAACTACCAAAATGACGGCAAAGAATTTTTAGAAAACATATATTCAATGCTTGAAAACGATGATAGTTTGGAAACAGTTTTAATAAGTGATTATATCGAAGCTGATAAGCATAAAAAAACAATAAAAAAAGTTTCGGTTGGTTCTTGGATTGATAAAACGTTCCAGTATTGGATAGGTGATGCAGAAAAGAATAAGGCATGGGCATATTTAAAAAATACAAAAGATGCGCTATGTGAATTTGCAAAAACCTGTGGGGATAAAGAAAAATTTGAACTAGCGAGAAAAGAATTGATGATAGCAGAAGGAAGTGACTGGTTTTGGTGGTATGGTGAACCAAATAATTCAGGACAAGACTTCTTATTTGATTATATGTTCAGAGAACGGTTAAAAAATGTTTATGCTGTATTAGGTATAGAGCCTCCGCAATATTTGGAGGTTAGCATAATTTCAAAAATAGAATTACCGTTTAAAATGCCTAAACGTCCGATTACTCCGGCAATGGACGGTTCCCTGTCTAGTGCAAGAGATTGGGCAAATGCCGGAACAATGAGCATGCTTGACGGCCCTGTTTTCAGAGAAAATAAAAACGTTGATAAAATAGATTTCGGATGTGACAAGGAAAATATTTATTTTAGACTTCACGTCAATAAAGGTTCCGGAGAAAAGAGTTTCGTAGAAAGAATCAATCAATTCTATATTTATATGCGAAATGCTTCCAAAATGTGTGACAGAGCTCATATCAGATTAATAAGTAAGACAGATAATCCGTATCCGATTTTGACGGAAAAATTTGAACATGAATTAACATTGACTCTTGTAAAAGATATATTATATCCGCCAAGATTAACAGTTGTTTTGCATCCTGATATGTGGACGCTTGATAATCCTGAAGGTATCAATATAAATTATGATGATGTAATTGATGTTTGTATTCCTTTTGATAAACTTGGAATTCAGCACGGAGAAAAAGTAGAATTCTTTATGGCAAATACTGATTCAGGTGTGAAAAATACTTATATACCTCAAGAAGTATTGTTATCAATGAGTCGTGCATGATTTTTTAATGCTTATACCACGTAAAATTGTATTTCGTGCTTGTATGGCTTCTTCTTTTGTTAGTGGCGGAATTCCTTTTAGCGGATAGTTAAGTCCGAGATTTTCGTATTTCGGAATTGCCATATCGTGATACGGAAGTACATCTAATGCTTTGACGCTCTTTAACTCTCCAATAAATTCCCCAAGTTTTACCAAATATTCTTCTTTATCATTGAGCTTCGGCACAACTACGTGTCTTATCCACATTGGCTTTTTAATACCAGAAAGATATCGAGCAAACGCAAGTATATTCTTGTTAGAATGTCCTGTCAGTTTTTTATGTTCTTCGTCATTAATATGTTTAATGTCCAAAAGTACCAGATTAGTGTATTTTAGCAGTTCATCTGTTTTAGCGGTGTTATGCTGGTTAAACAAAACTCCCGAAGTATCAAGTGCGGTGTGGATGTTTTTTTCTCTTGCGTTCTTAAAAAGCTCTGTTACAAAATCCAATTGCATCATAGGTTCACCGCCTGTGACAGTAATTCCGCCTTTGCAAAATTCTTTTACACTTTCATATTGTTTGAGGATTTGTGAGGATGTAAATTGTTTAATTTTTAACACGCTCCCTTTTTCTTCTTTTGAGATGGGGGAAAGTTCTTTATCTCCCCTTGAATTTACCCCTTCATTTACTTCCCAGGTATCCGGATTGTGACAATATAAACACCTCATAGGGCATCCTTGAGTAAATATAACAAACCGAATCCCCGGCCCGTCAACTGTTCCGCAGGATTCGATTGAATGAATTTTTCCTATGATTTCTGTCATTTATAATTATATTCTTGTATAAATATTGCTATTTTCTGTAGAAGATTTTTTATTAAATCCTGATGGCATAGTCATGTTTCCGATAGTTGATCTCGGTGTTTCTGAGATATTTTGTTGTTCAACTTCTTCTGTCACAGCTTCAATATTTGAATTATTAACAGTTGATTCAACAGACTTAGAGCCTAATGATGAATGGAAAGTTCTTGAAATAACATCATCTTGTTGTTCTTTTGTAAGTTTAATAAAGTTAACTGCATATCCCGAAACCCGAACTGTCAATTGAGGGTATTTTTCAGGATGTGCTTGTGCATCAATCAGAGTTTCTCTGTTAAATACGTTTACATTAAGGTGGTGTCCGCCTTTTTCAACATATCCGTCAAGCAGATTAATTAAATTTTCTTCTTGCTGTGTTGTCATTATTGGTTATCCTTTCATTAATTTAATCAATTGTTCTTTCGCAGCATCCGCAGTCAAATGCCATATCCAAATCTCCCATAAAGACTTCATCTTTACCTAATGCATTCGGAATAATTGAAAATGTATTAGAGATACCGTCTTGAGCATCTTTAAACGGAAGTTTAGCAACCGAGGCAAGTGAAGCAATAGCACCGTTACTGTCACGACCGTGCATCGGGTTAGCTCCCGGTGCAAGAGGAACACCTTCTTTCCTTCCGTCAGGTGTATTTCCCGTCTTTTTACCGTAAACGACGTTTGATGTAATAGTAAGAATTGACATTGTTGGAATAGAATTTCTGTATGTCTGGTGAGATCTTATCATATTCATAAATTTATGAACAAGATCAACTGCAATAGAATCGACTCTATCATCGTTATTACCGTATTTCGGATAATCACCTTCGACTTCATAATCAACAACAATACCGTTTTCATCACGAATTGTCTTAACTTTTGCATATTTAATTGCAGAAAGAGAATCCGCTACTACAGAAAGTCCTGCGATACCTGTTGCAAAATATCTCTTAACAATTTTATCATGTAATGCCATTTGAGCACGCTCATAACAGTATTTATCGTGCATGTAGTGAATTATATTTAAAGTATTAACATACAAACCGGCAAGCCATTCCATCATACTTTCATAGCGTTCCATAACTTCATCATAATCTAAATATTCTGATGTTATAGGTCTGTATTTTGGTCCGACTTGTTCTTTTAATCTTTCATCAATACCGCCATTTATTGCGTAAAGCAAACATTTTGCAAGGTTTGCACGTGCGCCGAAGAATTGCATTTCTTTACCTACAACCATAGAGGATACACAACATGCTATTGCATAATCATCACCATGTATTACTCTCATCAGATCATCATTTTCATACTGAATTGATGATGTTGTAATAGAAATGTGTGCAGCATATTGCTTAAAGTTGTGCGGTAAATTCTTTGACCAAAGAACTGTTAAATTCGGTTCCGGTGCTGTTCCCAAGTTTTCTAAAGTATGAAGATATCTAAAAGAGTTCTTGGTTACAAGCGTTCTGCCGTCAACGCCCATGCCGCCAATAGATTCTGTTACCCATGTAGGGTCGCCGGAGAAAAGTGAATTGTACTCAGGAGTTCTTGCAAACTTAACTAATCTTAATTTCATTATAAAATGGTCGATTAATTCTTGAGCTTCGGATTCAGTAATAATTCCGTTTTTTATATCTCTTTCAATATATATATCCAGGAATGTTGATGTCCTTCCGATACTCATTGCTGCGCCGTTTTGTTCCTTTACAGCTGCCAGATATCCGAAATACAGCCACTGGATGGCTTCCTTGGCATTCTGTGCAGGTTTTGTGATATCATAGCCATATATTTTGCCGAGTTCAGCCATTTCCCAAAGCGCATTAATTTGTTCTGCAATTTCTTCTTTTAACTGAATTTTTTCAGGTGTCATTTCACCATTAATAGAGTTAAGTTGGTCAAATTTATCATATACAAGCCTATCAATTCCGTAAAGAGCAATTCTTCTGTAGTCACCGATAATTCTTCCTCTTCCGTATGCATCCGGAAGTCCCGTCAAGATTGCTGCATGACGAGCCTTACGCATTTCCGGAGTATAACAGTCAAATGTTCCTTGATTATGTGTTTTTCTGTATTTTGTAAAGATTTTGCTGATTTCAGGATCAACCTTATATCCGTAAGATTTACAAGCTGTTTCGGCCATTCTTATTCCGCCAAATGGCTGCAATGAACGTTTAAGAGGTTTATCAGTCTGTAAACCTACAATTTTTTCAAGCGATTTATCAATATAGCCTGCTCCGTGAGAAGTGATTGTAGATACAATTTTTGTATCCATATCAAGAACTCCTCCTTTTTCACGTTCTTTTTTAAACAGTTCGCAGCACTCGTCCCACAACTTTCTGGTTGCGTCGGTAGGACCCGCTAAAAAGCTTGAATCACCTTCATATGGAGTATAATTTCTTTGTATAAAATCTCTTACATTAATTTCTGTTTGCCATTTACCACCGGTAAATTCCGTTGTGTCAGACGGTCTTTCCAATGTAGTGTTTTGCATTTTATATCTCCTTTTCCCTAAGTCCGAATTTAGCCGTAAATCTCATTATATCACACACTTTGACATGATGAAAATTATTAATTTTTATAAACGACGATTTGTTTATTTCAGCTACTTTCATTCTCGCTCTTTTTTGTATAATAAGTCAATAGTTTATGTACTTTTGTGATTATATTTTTGTTTTTACTCTTTCAATAAGTTTTGTTACGCTATCCTTTTCTTCTTGAGGAATATCAAAATCAAGATAGTTTTCAAAATATTCTATTGCATCTTCATAATCATTACGTGCAAGGAACAAAATGCCGGCTTTTTTATAAGCAAGTGTGAATTTGTCATTGACTGCAATAGCTTTCAGATAATTTGAAATAGCCTTGTCTATTTGGTTATTTGCTTCATAAGCTTGAGCAAGTGCATAGTACAAAAGCTCGTTATTTTGTTCATATTCAATTACATTTTCAAAGTTATCTATAGCGGCTTCGTAGTCGCCCAGTTCAAAATAAACATGCCCTAAATCATAATATGCATCATAATTTTCTGGTTCACCGTCAAGCACTCTTTCTAATTCCACAATAGCATCATCCCAACGGGAATCTTCTATATATACTCTGGCTAAAAGATGTGCAATTGTAAGATTATCTTCCAGTTCATAACTGCCTCTTTGCAGAGTTCCTACCGCAGAAGCAATATCTCCGGCTTTATAATAAAGGTCAGATAAATTGATATATGCCTGTGCCATTTGCGGGTCAAGTTCAATTGCTTTAACAAAGTAATTTTCAGCATGCTCAAAATCCCCGGTACAAGAATATGCAACTGCCATGTTGTTATATACATCAGCATTGTCAGGTTCGGTTTCTAAAACTGAACTGAATGCATCAATAGCTTCCTTATATTTTTTTTCTTTAAAAAGGCTCATAGCCTTATCAATTTTTTCTGACATTATAAGTTACCTTCGTTTTTCGTGTCGATATTGTGTATTATTGAACGAACATTGCCTTCAGCCTGAAAATCTTTTGGATTCATTGTCATTTTAATTTTGTCAGCAATTATATCTCTGTCATTTTGAACAATTTTTGAACGTCCGATAAAATAAACTTCATTAGGTTTATTTGTTTTTGCATCAGGAAAAACACTTACCTTTGGTCCTTGTGCATAATAGTCATCATACCATATTTTGACATGGCCGCTGCCTACATAAGAATTTTGATTCTTTTTAAATTGCTGATAATCTGAGTGTATAGTAAGCTTTTTCCCGTCATCAGAGTACGCAATAGTTTTTGTATTTCCGGAAACGCTCATTTCTTCTGTTACAGGATTATATACAAAATGATTCCCTTCAGATTCATTTTGTTCTTGTTTTACTCTGGCGTTACCGATTAAATCAATTTTCTTAACTCCGCCTTTTTCATCAGCTATAATAACAGCTTTGTCTGAATATGTATCTATATCTTTGTATTTCATTGTAACAGAACCTGTTGCAACCATAACGCTGCTGTTCGTATCATATTCTTGAACATCAGCATTAATTATAATAATAGGAGTGTTCCCTTCTGTAATTACTGATTGCGTTTCGCCTTCAGCACGAACAACTTTGTTAATCAATGAAACTTGGAGGATGTTTGCTTTAACTTCTCTCTTTTTATTTGCATTGATTTCTAATGCATAAGGCTTATCATAAAAAGTAGCGGTATCCAACTTGTTGTTACGTCTTACAGATACGTCCGCTCTTGGACTTTGTACTGTTAAATTGTCAATTTTAACTTTCACTCCTCCGTCAAGTTTAATTTTCTTTTCGGAATCAGAGTATGTTTGTGTTTTTGATTCAATAACCATATCGGAAGCGATTACACCGATTCCTGAAATAAGCAGTAATAACAGTATTAGAATCTTCTTCATTTATTATTTACCTTTCGTTTTTATTTGCCCCAAACTTTTGTAGTTGTTTCTCCTACAATCTTAAATTTTCCGTATCC